>CAXTMS010000042.1:0-19753 GCA_964245345.1 uncultured Acetobacteraceae bacterium
TACGAGTCCGACAGGCTGCCAGCCAACACGCTGCCGCCGGCTGGTGGAGGCCAACGAGCACTCATCGAACACGTGCCCGGATCAACCGTCGACCTGATCGAAAACGCATATCCTTCTAGGCCAACATCAGGCGCAGGGCATCACGAGCGGTCATGCCGACCATGATCCCGAGCCGTCGCCCAGGCTGGTTGACGGCGGACACCACCCCATCGCGGAAGGTGCTCATCGCGTCGCCGATGCATGCCGAGAATGCCGAAACCGAAGCGGCCGGCATGCCGCGGGCCCCGCAGATGCCGAGCGCCTCGATGCCCGTGTCGTTCTTCGCCATCCCGGCATCGTTGGCAATCCATCCCTTGACGTTCCATCGAAACGCATGCTCGGCCGCGACGCGCGCCGAGTGCGTTCCGAGCGCGAAGACGTCGTTCGGGTACGTGTTGGGCAGACCCAGCAACCAGACCCGGGCCAGGATGCGACCAGACGCCGTACGCTCAAGTTCGTGGAGGTCCAGGTCGACGTCGACCCGCTGCGTGACCGGACGCCCCGGCCCGGCAGCCAACAGCAGGTCGGCGGCTTGCCGGGCCGGCTGACCGATGGCGACGCCAAGCCGCTGGGCCGCGTCGTTGGCACTGCTGATGATGCCCGCGTACAACGAGTTCCCATTGGACAGCTCGGCTGAACGGCCGTCGACCGCCGCCATCGGGATGCCCAGCTTGTCGCAAAGCGCCAAGCCGCTGATGCCGGCCCGGTCCTTGCCGATGCCGGCGTCGTGACCAATGATGGCTTTCATGCCGCGCGGCAGGATGTTGCTCACGGTGCTCGCTCCGGAATAGGAGCACCCGACCACCACGTCGTCCGCCCCGATGCGCCCGTCGCAGTACGAGAACGAGTCGGTGATGACGATCCGCCCCCTGGAACCGGACGACATGATGTCGAGCTTTCCAGGCCCTACCGCGGCAACCTTCGCATCCCGGCACTTCGACTGGGCTGCCGTCCCTACCGGCGTGGCGAGCGCCGCGACGCCGATCCCGCGCAACATGCTCCGTCGGTCCATTGCTTCCTCCGCTTCGGCGAATGGTATGAACCGGTCGCCGCCGACGCTACGAGGCTATGTGGAAACAGAGTTTTCGCTTGTTGTGGTCGAAGGCTGATGGCGGCCGCCCGTTCACGAAGACGCGGCTCCGGGCAGCGTCGGCGCGTGGATCATCCCGGCCAGCGAGCACGTTTCGGCCGGGCTGGACGCGCTGGATGCCCTCCGAGCACAACGCGTTCCGTCGCCACCGCCTTCCCGAGATGCAGCGGCGGATCATCACCTGGCCAATCCATAGGCGGGTGTGGACAGGCGTGGCAACCCGACCTTCTGGCGTTCGTGGGCAGAGCTGATCCAGAGGAGAGTAGACGCGATCGAGACGTAGCCGAAGTATGAGGCGGCGGTCCTGTCGTATCAGGTGGTGACGCGACGCCAGTTCTTGAGCTTGTTGAACATGCGCTCGATGTGGTTGCGCCAGGTATAGTGCGGCTGGCTGTGCAGGGCGGGAACCCGGCGACCCCGTTTGGCCGGGATGACCGCCCTGGTGCCGGTGAAGGTGATCTCCGGGCGCACGGCGTCCGTAGCGTAGCTGCGATCGGCCAGCAGCATCCGCACCCGGCCCTCGATCATGCGGAACAGCCGCCCGAAGCCCTGGATATCGTGCACCTGCCCGGGCGTCAGCACGAAGCCGAACGGCAGGCCGCGGGCATCGCAGCGCGCGTGCAGCTTGGTGGAGAAGCCACCGCAGGGCTGGCCGAGCGCCTCGGCCGGCCCAGCTCCTTTTTGATCCCGTCCACGCAGCGGTGGGCACCCACCACCGTGCTGTCGATCATGTCGGCCGTGCGGTCGCGGCCCGCCAGTTCCGCCAGCGTTCCAGCAGCGCGTCGAACCATCCCGGTCTCAATCCAGCGCCGGTCGCGGCGGAACACGCTGTTCCACCCGCCATATTCGGGCGGCAGTCGACGCCACTGCGCGCCGGTCCTGGCCATCCACATCATGCCGTCGAAGAAAGGCCGATCGTTACCGGCAGGACGGCAACCGCGACCCCGTTCGGCCGGAAGCAGCGGCCCAGTCAGTTGCTATTCCGCATCCGTGGTGCCGATCCGCTCGCTCGGTGCCGCCTCCAGATGGCAGGGTTGAACAAACCACATCAGCCATCGTCAAGCTTTGTCCACGAGCGCAAGATATACCACTGCGTTTAGTGTTCGGATCACGCAGGATTAAACGGCCATTGCCTGCAACTCGGCCGCGCTCAGGTCGGTCCGGATCCGCAAATCCCTCATCAGGTCCTTCCAGCCCCCAAACCAGAAGCGAACCACCCGTAAAGGCCGTCGCCAATACACAAACGAGTCAATGCCCCAGCTCAACGATACCGACGCCCGGTTGCACCTGCTGCCTGGCTATGACGAGTGCCGCTGCAACTTCTTGATCTGACCCTTGAGGAAGCTTCCCTGGGCGATCTGTTTATCCGAATACCATCTCCACTTCGCGGCACCACGTCCTCCCCAAAGGTTCAAGGTGCTCGAAAAAGCCTCTTTCCAACCGGACCAGTTTCAGGAGTGAGGACCAGTTCTAAGGGTCGTCGCTTTCCGTGCCGAAGTGAAATCGACGGAGGATGGCGTCAGCGCCTGTTCGAAGCGTCGCCAACACGGCCGAGGATGGTCTGGATCGCCGGCCCCACTAGCCGAATGATTGCTTCCCTGTCAGCGCCGGCGAGTGCGGGGACCTGGACCAAGCCGCGGGCGGCGATGACGCCGACGAGCATGGAGCAGGCGACGCCCACCCTTAGCGTCGCGTCGGCTTGGTTCCTCAGCCTGGGGCTGATCGTCTCGACGAGGCGGATCTGGATGAACTCGCGTAACTGGGCTGGGGTGTGCTCGTTGGAGATGACGGCACGAAGCATCACCAACAGCGGGTCGGCATCCCTTGAGGGACTTTCCCAGACGTCGAGGAAGGCGCGAGCGACGTTCTCCCCGATGTTGTCCTCGGAGCTTTCAAAGGCAACCTCCGTCCGGATCAGGGCGGTCGCCGAGATCGACAGCACGGCGGCGAACAACTCCTCCTTGGACCGGAAGAATTGCATGACCAGCGAGGCATTCACACCAGCGTCGGCGGCGATCTTGCGGATCGTTGCCGCAGCATAACCCTCCTGCGCGAAGCGCGTGCGCGCTGCGTCCAGGATAGCTTGTCGAGTCCCGCTTTCGCCGGCTCGGCGACCCCTGCGGGGCGCGGGCGGGGCGGCTTTGGCTTCTAGAGTCATGTTCGCTCTTGACGGCCCGGCGGCTATATGAACATCTGTTGAGGTAAACCCGGGCTGTTCCGGTTGGGAGTGAGGCGACAGGCTTCAGGTGCGCCCGGAAGAGGTATGTCGCAGGCCAGCGCTGGGTTTTCGCCGGTTCGTGCGCTGTACAAGTAGATGGCGTGGAGAGTGCACGTGAGCGACATCGAGAAGATTTTCATGCCTTCCTTCACTGATGATGCGGGCGAGGCGCATGGAGTGTTCAGTCCCTTCAATCCCAGCGTGCGTGTCTTCAAGGCGGGCTACAGGATCGGACCCAGCTATCGACCCTTGCCGGTCGATATAGTGTTCGAGAAAGACATTCCGGTCATCCTTCGGGACGGGGTGACAATCTATACCGACGTCTTCCGTCCTGCAGGTGTGGAGAAGATGCCGGTTATCGTCGCCTGGAGTCCCTACGGCAAGAGCCAGGGGACGGCACCGCGGATCAATCTGCTCTATGACATGCTGGGCTTGGCGCCGGACATTGTATCCGGGCTGGCCAAGTGGGAAGGGCCCGATCCGGCTTATTGGTGCGCGCACGGCTACGCCGTCTGCAACTCGGACGCCCGCGGTATCGCCGACTCGGGCGGCGACAGCGTCATGTTCGGCCGCCAGGAGGGACAGGATTGCCACGACCTGATCGAGTGGGCGGCGACCCAGGACTGGTGCACCGGTAAGGTCGCGATGAGCGGGACGTCCTACCTGTCCATCCTGCAGTGGTTCGCCGCGGCCGAGCAGCCGCCGCACCTGACCGCGATAAACCCGTGGGAGGGCTTCAGCGACGTCTATCGCGACCTCGTCATGCGCGGCGGCATTCCGGACTTCGGCTTTGCCGACCTACTCAAACACAACTATGCGGGCAAAACCCGACGCGAGGATATCGTCGCCGAGGCCGAGCGCTATCCGTTGATGAACTCGCTTTGGGAAGACAAGATCGCCCGTTTCGACAAGATCACCATTCCAGCCTATGTCGTGGCTAGCTATTCGAACACCCTACACACCGCAGGCACCTTCAGGGCTTGGCGGAGGATCGCTTCGGAGAAGAAATGGCTCCGGATCCACAACACGCTCGAATGGCCAGACTATTACGCTCATGTGGAGGACCAGCGGCGGTTCTTCGATCACTACCTCAAGGGATTGGATAACGGCTGGGAACAAACGCCGCGGGTGCGCTACAGCCTGCTGGACATGGAGGGCGGGGATCGCCTCGAGCAGGCTGCAAGCACGTTTCCCCCGGAGAAGGTGATCTATAGGAAGTACTACCTCGACGGCGACAAGCGGACGTTAGAACTCCAGGCGCCCAAGCAGGAAACGACCGCGGTCTACGACACCGCCTCAGATCCGGGCCTGGTCTCTTTCGTGATCAAGTTCGACGAAGAGACCGTGCTTGTCGGCTACCCCAAGGCGCGACTCTGGGTCGAGGCCCAGGGAGCGGACGACCTGGAGCTGTTCCTGCTGATCCAGAAGCTGAACGGGAGCGGTTCCCCCTTGCAGCAGTTCACCGCTCCTAACCAAGGCGCCAGGATGCAGGATCTCACGGAAGGCGGCATGTCGATCCTGCGCTACAAAGGCGCCGATGGCCGCCTACGCGTTTCGGCGCGGCGCCTGGATCCGTCCGCTTCGACCGACGCGGTGCCCGCCCATGCGTTCGACCGCGTCGAGAAGTTGGCGCCTGGCGAGGTCGTCGAGGTGGAGATCGAGCTGCTGCCGATAGGCCTCGTCTTCCATCCGGGCGAGCAGCTGCGGTTCGTCATCGCCTCCCACAGCTTGCTAGGCCCCATGATGGTCAAGGTCGCCCCATACATCGCGCAGAACAGCGGGCAACACGTCATTCACGTGGGAGGCGACAAAGCCTCTTACCTCCAGCTGCCTGTCAAGGCGGCTTGAGGTTATACCAACGACTTCGGAGCATACAATGACACCCGATGAACAGCTTTCGCTGGTTCAGCGTCATTACGCGCTCAACGGTGCCGGCGACTACCAAGCTGCCCAGAACCTGTTGACGGACGACTTTCTGCTCAGCATTCCCTCCTACATGCCTTTCGGTGGAGCCTACCGCGGCAAGACAGGAGTACGAGAAGCCATCGAAAAGGTAGCCAAGGCAATCAAGATCGAGAAGTTGAGGTTTGTCGCAACGACCCTTGGTCCCGAGTGCGCGGTTGAAATTGTCGAGTTCACCTTGGCGGGAGAGTCAACCCAGGTCGCCGAACTCATCCGGTTTCGAGGCAACCAAATCTTCCACATTCAGCCGTTCTACTCAGATCCGAATGCCTTCATTGATGCGGCCGCCAAACGCCGCTTGTAAAATAAACCAGTTCTGCACGTCCGAAGTCAGCGTTCTGAGCCTTCTGCGTGTAGATGCAAGGTATCTAATTCCGAGGCAGACAGATCCATGAAGTCCACCCATATCATTACGGTCCTACGCTTTTAATAACCAAAGTAGAAGCAGGTCAGCTACTAGGTGACAAGGTGCCTGAGCTTTAGGCTCTTTTACGCTGGCAAGTGAAATGTCAAGTTAAAGCGGATCGGTTTGTTAACCGAGCTTCGCTGACGAAGATCAGCAAGCTTATATACAGCCGAACAAAATAACATACAGGAGGAAAAACATGAAAAGAACGGTGTTCCGGTTCGTTGCAGTTGGCCAAGATTCCGGTTCGAACTCGATATCATCGCGGATGCTCTTCACAACCACTTTGTTGGCGAGTGGCCTGCTGGCAAGATCTGTCCTCGCGGCCGAGCCCGACATCAGCAACACCGGCACTCAAGTGGCACAAGCCGAGTCGTCAACTCCAGCAGCTTCGCCGAGCGCGCGCAGTGGACCTTTGCAGGCAACACCCTCCATCGCAGGAACGAGCGGAGGAGGCGTCACGACATACACCACGCCACCGCCTCCAAGCCAAAATCCCTATTATCTGGCGGATGATCTTAAACTGAGAGGTTGGAACGTTCCGCTTCCCGGTGCAGCCAATACCATCGATCAGGGGCTATTTGGTGTTCGTAACGCCCTGGCTGAAGACGGCATCAGTTGGATCGGCTTTGCCTCCGATACCTTCCAGGACAATCTGCTGAGGCACGAGCTTCCAGCTGGAAACCAATTCGGTTCTCATAGCAGGGATCTACAACAGTATAACGGCCAGCTTCCGACATACAACAACCAGATTTCACTGCTCGTTAACTATGATCTTCGGCGTTACGGCATACCGGATGGCCAGATCACGATCGGTGGGTTTGCTGTCGGAAATAATTGGAATCCGAGCGGTCCCAACGGGATCGGGATTTCGGAGGCGACGTATTATCAAACGCTCTTCGATAAAAAAGTAGAGATCAAGGTCGGCTATGTTTCAAACATTCTGGAGTTTCTAGGCACGCTGGTCGGTGGCAACCTGTCCAGCGGAATTTTCGGCGTCAATGCGTCCATTCCAGTCGAGAATGGAGAAACACTTCCAACCTATGCAAGCCCCGGAGCCAACGTAACACTTAACTTTCCCGATCATATCTACAACAAATTTGGCGTGCAACGGGCCACAAGTCCTGCCGGTCCTGTGGTTGAGCGTGAAGCAAATCCCAGTTCTGTACGTTTTACCGTGCCAGACGCAGGTGTCTTCCTGATCAACGAGTTGGGTTACCGCGTCAGCGCAGCTCCCGGACGAATGCAGACCTGGATCCGCGCCGCGGTGAACTATACAGCCGGTGAGTACCCCGATCTTACCGACCAGTCTACCGATCGATCCAAGAAGGGCGTTAACTATGGTCTCTATCTCCTAGCCGACCGTCAGATTCTACAGACTGCGCCGCATGCTGGTCCTGGCTCCGCCATACAAGGGCTCTACGCTGGGTTTTCGGTCATGTATGGGCCGCCTAACGTTAACTACTTCAGCCAGTACTACGAGGCACGCCTTTACGGTTTCGGGCTGATCCCCGGCCGGCCGTTCGATCTGCTTAGTCTGGTCTGGAACAGAAACGTCTTCAGCGGCTATGCCGTGCGCGGATCCCGCGCTGCGGACATGCTTGCGCATGATGCCGCCGATACCGGCACGATCGCCTACAGCGTCCACATCACCCATGGCGTCAACCTCAATGTTGGTTTGTCCTTTGTCGATCACCCAACAACCATCACCTACGATCGGAGCACCGGAAGCGCCCTCAACGGTCTGGCCAACCTCTTCGTCTTCTTCTGACGACCTGCTGCTCTTGCTCAGTGGCGAAGGAGGCCAAGCGCAGGGTTCTGCATCATGGCCAGAAGGTGACGGCGGCGGCGATGCAGATGGCTGAGAAGGTGTGGGCACAGCGGTCGTTAGCTGGGTCGCGACACGGCGCTCGCTCTTGTGGATAAAGCCTGACGACGCGGAGCGGACTCGATCCAACGCTGTCATTTGGAGGCAGTGATGAGCGAGCGGATCGATACAACGAAATGCGGAACGGGCCGTGATAGGCCCGCTGCTTCCGGCCGAGCGGGGCGTGGCTGTCGAGCCGCCGGTGACAACCGACCGTTCTTCGACGGCATGATGTGGATGGCTAGGTCCGGTGTGCAATGGCGCCGTCTGCCGGACGAGTATGGCAAGTGGAACAGCGTGTTCCGGCGCTACCGGTGGTGGGTCGAGACCGGCGTCTTCGACGTGCTGCTGGAGACGCTGGCGCAGCTGGTAGGATGTGACCGATCAGCCGACATGATAGACAGCACCATCGTCCGGGCGCACCGCTGTGCCGCGGGCATCAAAAGGGAGCTGGACCGGCCGAAGCGCTCGGGCGATCGCGTGGCGGCTTCTTCACCAAGCTGCACGCTTGTTGCGACGTCCGCGGACTGCCGCTCGGCTTTGTGCTGATACCCGGACAGGCGCACGATATCCAAGGGTTCGGCCAGCTGTTCCGCATGATTGGCGACCGAGCTCGGATGCTGCTGGCCGACCGCAGCTACGATGCGGACGCCTTTCGTGCGGAGATCACCTTCACAGGTACCAGCCAAAGGTGGTCGTCGACGCCCCGCCCTGCACAGCAAGCCGCACCGTGCTCAGCGGAACCGGATCGAGCGCATGTTCAACAAACTCAAGAACTGGCGACGTGCTGCCACCCGCTACGACAAGACCGCCGCTTCATGCCTTGGGTTCGTCTCGATCGCCTTTGCCTTCCTCTGGATCAGCTTCGTTCATGAACACCAGCTTTCGGCCAGCGGGTGCAGCTTCGCGTGGCCGAACTAGTCGCCTGCCGGCTGGAGCCGGACGCTGCGCCCGGTGCGATGGCTTTCCGCCGCCGCGTCCGCGAGCCGGAGCGCCTGGAGGCCGTCGCGGAAGCCGGGACGCGGCGCGGTGCGTGCCTGCACCGCCGACACGAAATGCGCGATCTCGGCGGCGTAGGCCTCGCGGTAGCGCTGCATGAAGAAGTGCTGGATCGGGTCGCGCGCCGCGGTGTGGTCGGCGAGATGCGCTTCCACCGTGGTGTCGCGCTTGTTCCCAGCCAGCAGCATCCCGCGCTCGCCGAACACCTCCAGGCGCTGGTCGTAGCCATAGGCGCAGCGCCGGCTGTTGTTGACGTGCACCAGCGCCCCGGACGCGGCGCGCAGGATCACCATGGCGCTGTCGACGTCGCCCGCATCCCCGATCGCCGGGTCCACCAGCACCGCGCCGCTCGCCGACACCTCGACGATGTCGCCCAGGAGGAATCGGGCCATGTCGAGATCGTGGATCATCATGTCACGGAACAGACCGCCCGAACCCTCGATGTAGGACACGGGCGGCGGAGCCGGATCGCGGCTGGTGATCACCACCTGCTCGACCCGCCCGATCTCGCCCGCCGCCACCCGGCGCTGCAGCGCCGCGAAGGACGGGTCGAAGCGTCGGTTGAAGCCGATCATCACCACCGGATCGAGACCCGCGATCTCGTCGCGGCAGCGCAGCGCGCGCGCGATGTCGAGGTCGATCGGCTTCTCGCACAGCACCGCCTTGCCGGCGCGAACCGCCTCGACAATGAGCGGAACATGCGTCGCGGTGGGCGTGGCGATCAGCGCCGCCTGCACGGTCGGGTCCGCCAGCGCTTCCGCCACGGAGGCCGCGCGGCGCACGCCCAGCGACGCGGCGGTCGCGTCGGCGGCCTCCTCCACCACGTCGAACACCGACACCAGCTCCGCGTCCGGATGGGCGTGAAGGTTGGCCGCGTGCAGGCGGCCGATGCGGCCGCAGCCGAGCACGGTGAAGCGGACCATGGTGACGTCGTCCTTCGGTTGCAGGCGGTGCTGCTTGATCACGGCCGAGCCGGTCCGGCTTGCGTGCCGGGCCGGAGCGGACCTATCGCTGGGTTCGGGCTGTCTGCCGCACCGGACCACACCGGCGACGAACAGCGGCTTGATTGGAACGGATCCAGGGGAACGGCTTGATGGTGGAACCAGCTTTCCGATCCGTCGGGGGATTGTCAATGGCGCGACCCCATGGATGACGAGGCCAAGCCGGCTGAAGCGGCGGCGGGTCCGGACGCGGACGCGCCGGCAACGCTTCCGGACGCCCCGGCCGACATTCCTCGGGACTTCAAGAGCCTACGCGCCCTGATCATGGCCCGTCGCGACATGCTGCCGAAGCGGCTGGTGCAGGCCGGCGACTTCGCGGTCGACCATCCGCAGGAGATCGCCTTCGGCCGCGTCGCCGACCTTGCCGCCCAGGCCGGGGTGCAGCCCTCGACCCTGGTGCGCTTCGCCCAAACGCTGGGCTATTCCGGGTTCTCCGACCTGCAGGCGGTGTTCCGGGCGCATGCGCGGCAGCGCTGGCCGGACTACCGCGAGCGACTGGAAACGCTTGCCGCCGACGCGCCGGCGGAGGCCGCCGATCCCCACTCGCTTCTGCACGGCTTCGTGCATGCCGCACGCGTGTCGCTCGACCACCTCCAGCAGACCGTGGACCCGGACGCGCTCGACGAGTCGGTGCGCCGCCTGGCGGAAGCGCGCTCGATCAGCCTGGTCGGCACCAGGCGGGTGTATCCGGTGGCGCTCTACCTGAGCTACGCCCTGCGCAAGCTGGGTGCCCGCTGCGAGCTGGTCGACAACGCGGGCGGCCTCGGCCACCGCCAGGTCGAGCTTCTGGGCGCCGAGGACGTGGTGCTGGCGGTCAGCTTCACGCCCTATGCCGCGGAAACCCTGGCGCTGTGCAGGGCCGCGTCCCGCGCCGGCGCCCGCGTGATCGCCATCACCGACAGCCCGTTCTCGCCGCTGACGGAGGTGGCAGCAACCTGGCTGGAGGTGGCCGAGACCGACCACGCCGGCTTCCGCTCGCTGTCGGCCACCTTTGCGCTCGCCACCACGCTGTGCGTGGCGCTGGCGGAACGGCAGGCGCGGTTTCCGGAGCAGGACGCCTCGGGTCAGTCGGAGAACGCAGGTTCCACTTCAACCAGGTAATGGAATGGCATACGCCTCCTGACCGGAGCAGCCGGGAGGATATCATGCACGAGCTCGAACAAGCGCCGCAGGTCGGGATCGGGCTGATCGGCAGCGGCTTCATGGGCCGCGCGCACGCGCTCGCGTTCCGCAACGCGGGCGGCGTGTTCCCGCTCGCCCGTCAGCCGCGGCTGGAACTGCTGGCGGACCATTCCGGGCAGCACGCCGCGGCGGCGGCGGCCTCGCTCGGCTTCCGTCGCTCGACCGGCGACTGGACCGCGCTGGTGCGGGACCCGGCGGTGGACATCGTGGCGATCGCCACCCCCAACCGCCTGCACGCGCCGATGGCGCTGGCGGCGATCGCCGCGGCCAAGCACGTGTACTGCGAGAAGCCGCTGGCGACGACGCTGCCCGACGCCATCGCCATGACGCGCGCCGCGGAAGCCGCCGGGATCGTCACCATGGTCGGCTTCAACTACCTGAAGAACCCGCTGATCGCGACCGCGCGCGAGATCGTGCGAAGCGGCGAGATCGGCACGGTCACCGGGTTCCGCGGCATCCACGCCGAGGACTTCATGGCCGACCCGGAGGCGCCGTTCTCGTGGCGCTGCGAGCCGGAACAGGCCGGCGGGGCGCTGGCCGACATCGGCAGCCACATCCTGTCGATGGCGCGCTACCTGCTGGGCGAGGTGGACAGCGTGTGCGGCCGGCTGGACACGATCCACGCCGAACGCCCGCTGCCCGGCGGCGGCCGGCGCGCGGTGACGGTTGACGACCAGGCAAGCATGCTGGTGCGCTTCAGGAAACACCCATTCACCGCGAGCCTGAGCTGCAGCTGGCTCAGCCTCGGCCGCGACATGCAGCTCGCCTTCGAGCTGACCGGCACGCGCGGCGCGCTGTGCTTCACCCAGGAGCGCTTCAACGAGCTGCGCCTGTATCGCGACGGCCAGGAGCCGGGACGCGGCGGCTTCACCACCATCAACGCCGGCCCGGCACACGGGGACTACACGGCGTTCTGTCCCGCACCCGGGCACCAGCTCGGCTTCAACGACCTCAAGACGATCGAGGTGCGCCGCCTGCTCGACGCGGTGGCGGGCGGAACGCCAAGCGACATGGACTTCGCCGGCGCCCTGGCGATCACGCGCACCATCGAGGCGATCCGCCTGTCCTCGGCGCAAGACCGCTGGGTCGCGCTGGACGAGATCGACGACGCCTGAGAGGGCGAACCGACCCGGCGCGATGGACCGGGTCGGCCCGTCGCGGCGGCTAGCGGATCGACTGGCTCGACAGGGCGATCACCTGGCCCGCCTGGTCCTTGCGGATCAGGCTCGGCCCGGTCGCGATGTCGCCCGCCGGCATCAGGCCGTAGCGCGCCTTCTGCGCCAGGAACACCACCGGCAGGTAGCCCTGCAGGTAAGGCTGCTGGTCGACCACGAACAGCGCGGTGCCGTCCTGCACGTCCTTCAGCATCCCCGGCGACAGGTCGAACGAGGCGACCTGCACCTTGCCGGTGCGGCCGAGCTCGCGCACCGCGTCCACCGCGGTCTCGCCCACCACGGTGGCGTTCAGGCCGATCACGGTGTCGATGGACGGATCCGAGCGCAGCGCCGCCTCGATCTTGGACTTCGCGGTGCCGGGATCGAGCTCGGTCGGCAGCACCTTGGAGGTGCCCCCGGAACCCTGGGCAAAGCCCTTGGCGAAGCCGGCGCAGCGCTGGTCGAGCGCCAGGTTGCCGACCTCGTGGTTGACGCAGATCGCCTTCTTGCCGCCGGCCGCGGCCATCGCCTTGCCCGCGGTCTCGCCGGCGGTTTCCTCGTCCTGGCCGACGTTGATGGCGATGCCGACCTTGTGCGCGGTGGCCGGCGCGCCGTTGGTGGCGATCATCGGGATGCCCTGCGCCAGCGCGGCGTGGATCGGCCCCGACAGCGCGTCGGCGTCCGGCACGGTGGTGACGATGCCGTCCGGGCGCTGGTTGGCGGCGGCGGTGATCAGGTTCGCCATCTGCGTCATGTCGAAGTTCTGCGGCTGCCGCACCTCGAGATGGATGCCCATCTGCTTCGCCGCGTCCTGCGCCCCGCGCTTGATCACGTTGTGGAACGGATCGGCCGCCTGGCCGTGGTCGACCAGGATGATGGTGACCTCCTTGTCCGCCGCCCTGGCCGCAGGAGCGGGTGCCGCCGCCGCCATGGCGAGAACGAGTGCCGGCGCGGCCAGAGCCGCCGTCTTGGAGCGCGTCATGTCCCTTGGTCCCTTTTGTTTGTCATGATGTATCGCGACGGGCCCGGCCGCGCCTAGACCGTGCCGCCCAGGTCGGCGGACAGTTCCTGCAGCTCCTTGCCGCCGGCCATCAGGGTTTGCAGGGCGTCCATGCCGATCTCGTCCTTGCGCCACACGCCGAGCGTGCGCCCGCGGTTCAGCACGGTGAAGCTGTCGCCGACCGCATAGGCGTGGCGCACGTTGTGGGTGATGAAGATCACGCCGAGCCCGCGCGCCCTCACCTGGGAAACGTAGCGCAGCACCATGGAGGTCTGCGCCACCCCCAGCGCCGAGGTGGGCTCGTCCAGGATCAGCACCCGGGCGCCGAAATACACCGCGCGCGCGATCGCCACGCATTGCCGCTCGCCGCCGGACAGGGTGCCGACCGCCTGGTCCGGGTCGCGCACGTCGATGCCGATGCGTCGCATCTCCGCATGGGTGACGTCGCGGCAGTGCGCGAAGTCGACCCGCCGGAACGGGAACACGCCGCGGGTCGGCTCGCGGCCCATGAAGAAGTTCCGCGTCACCGACATCAGCGGGATCATCGCCAGGTCCTGGAACACGGTGGCGATGCCGGCGTTCAGCGCGTCGCGCGGCCCCGAGAAGCGCGCCGGCTGCCCGTCCACCAGGAACCGGCCACCGGACGGCTGGTGCACCCCGGACAGGGTCTTGATCAGGGTGGACTTGCCGGCGCCGTTGTCGCCCAGCAGGCACAGCACCTCGCCGGCGCGCACGGTGAGCGACACGCCGGCCAGCGCGATCACGTGGCCGAACTCCTTGCGCACGTCCTCGATCTCGATCAACGGCGTGCCGGCCGGGGCAGGGGCCGCGTCGGGGGCGTGCACGGGCTGGTCCATGCTCAGCGCTCCCCCGTCATGCGTCGGCGCAAACCGTTGTTGAAGATCACCGCGATCAGCAGCATCGCCCCCAGGAACACCTGGAACCAGTCGCTGTCGAAGTCGGTGTAGGTGAGCCCGATCGACACCACGCCGAAGATGACGGCGCCGAAGAAGGCGCCGATCGCCGAGCCGTAGCCGCCGTTGAGCAGGCAGCCGCCGATCACCGCCGCGATCACCGCCTGGAACTCCTTCTGCGTGCCGCGGGTGGCGTCGGTGGAGCCGGCATCCATCACCGTCAGCACCGCCACCAGGGCGGCCGAGCAGGCGGTCAGCACGAACAGGATGGTCTTCACCCGGTCCACCGGCACGCCGGAGTTGCGCGCCGCGTTGCTGTCGCCGCCGCTGGCGAAGATCCAGTTGCCGAACTTGGTGCGCAGCAGGCACCAGGTGGCCAGGATCGTGATCGCCACGAACCACACCACCGCGATCGGGATCCCGGGGGCGGCGGGCGATCCGTCCGGCAGCCGCTCGATCAGCCGGTGCGCGGCTGCCCAGCGGAACAGGCCGCCGAACGCGTTGCCGGAGAACAGCGGCGTCAGCACGCTCCCCGCGGTGGCGTCGCGGAAGCCGCGCATCTGCGTGCTGCCGCCGGTGGCGAGCTTCAGCCCGACCAGCGACAGCCCGCGCAGGATGAACAGGAACGCCAGGGTGACGATGAACGAGGGCAGCCGGGTGCGGATCACCAGCTGCCCGTTCAGGGCGCCGAACCCGCCCGCCACCCCCAGCGTCAGCAGGATGGCGAGCCCAAGCGGCAGGTGCAGCAGAAGCAGGGCGACGCCGAACACCAGGCCGGCGAACGCCACCATGGAGCCGATCGACAGGTCGAACTCGCCGCCGATCATCAGCAAGGCGGCGGCGATGGCCATGATGCCGAGCTGGGCCGACGGGTTCAGCACCGTCATCAGCCCGTTCAAGGTGAACATGGTTCCGCTGGCGGTGGCGGCGAAGAACGCCACCACCAGCAGGAGGCCGCCGATGGCGCCGAGCTCCGGCCGGCGCAGCAGCTTCACCGCCAGGGAGGTTCGCCGCAGCCGCTCATCCTTCGGCGCGCTCGGGTCGGCCGGGCCCGGATCCACCGGCGCCGGCCCCACCGAGGCGGAGGGCGTTTCCGGCGCGGCCCGGACCGTGGTCATCCGTGCCGTCCCGGGCGTGGCCGGGGCGCCGCCGTGCTGCGTCGGCACGATCCTGGAGCGGGCATGGGGTCCTCCTGCCGGGCACGCCTTGCGACGTTGCCTCATTTTGGAATGAAATTTCTGTATCAGGTTCTTGTTGTCAATTATTCTCTGTCGTCAGCGCCAATCTCGCCTGATCCTGACATCGGCCTCCGTGCCTCCAAAGCGTCATGGAAACTTTCGTCCATCTTGACCCGTCTTTGGAACAGGATCATGGCTTTGGCGAACAGGAAGGCGGTGTTTATGTCCCCGATGGCGCTCGACGTCGTGACGATCGGCCGGTCCTCGGTCGACCTGTACGGCCAGCAGGTCGGGTCGCGTCTCGAGGACATGGGCAGCTTCAGCAAGGCGGTCGGCGGGTGCCCGGCCAACATCGCCATCGGCACCGCGCGGCTCGGCCTGCGCTCCGCCGTGATCACCCGGGTCGGCGACGAGCATTTCGGCCGTTTCATCCGCGAACAGATGGCACGCGAAGGGGTCGCCGTCGACGGCATCCATACCGATCCCGAGCGGCTGACCGCGCTGGCGATCCTGGGCGTGCGCGACAGCTCCTCGTTTCCGCTGATCTTCTACCGTACCGACTGCGCCGACGCCGCCCTGGACGAAAGCGACATCGACGAGGCGCTGCTGGCCCGCACCGGCGCGGTGGTGGTCACCGGCACCCATTTCTCGCGTCCGCACAGCGCATCGGCACAGCGCCTGGCGATGCGGATCGTGCGCGCCCGCGGCGGCCGGGTGGTGTTCGACATCGACTACCGGCCCAACCTGTGGGGCCTGGCCGGGCACGGCGCCGGCGAGCAGCGCTACATCCGCTCCGACACCGTGACCGCGCGCCTGCAGGAGATCCTGCCGGACTGCGACCTGGTGGTCGGCACCGAGGAGGAGCTGCACATCGCCGGCGGCCACGAGGACACGCTGTCGGCGATCCGCGCCATACGCGCCCTGACCCCGGCCACGATCGTGTGCAAGCGCGGGCCGATGGGCTGCGTGGTGTTCGACCAGGCGATCCCCCACCGCCTCGACGACGGCATCGCCGGCCCCGGCTTCCCGGTGGAGGTGTACAACACGCTGGGCGCCGGCGACGCCTTCATGTCCGGCTTCCTGCGCGGCTGGCTGCGCTGCGAGCCGCTTTCCACCTGCTGCGCCTATGCCAACGCCTGCGGCGCGTTCGCGGTGTCGCGGCTGCTGTGCTCGCCGGAATCCCCGACCTTTCCCGAGCTGCAGCACTTCCTCCAGCAGGGCAGCCCGCATCACGGCTTGCGCCACGACCGCACCCTCAACCACCTCCATTGGGCGACCACGCGACGGCCGCAGCCGACGCCGATCCTGGCGCTGGCCTGCGACCACCGGGTGCAGCTGGAGCAGGTGGCGGACTCCGTGGGCGCGCCGCACGCGCGGATCGCGGTCTTCAAGCTGCTGGCGGTGCAGGCGGCGGCGCGGGTCGCCAACGGACGGCCCGGCTTTGGCATGTTCCTGGACGGGCGCTACGGGCGCGACGCGCTGTTCGCCGCCTCGCAGGCCGGGCTATGGGTGGCGCGGCCGATCGAGCGTAGCGGGTCGCGCCCGCTGGAGTTCGAGGGCGACACCCCGGGCGACACCGGCAGCCTCGGCGCCCAGCTGGTGGAATGGCCGCTGGACCAGGTGGTGAAGTGCCTGTGCTTCTTTCATCCCGACGACGACGACGCCCTGTGCGCCAGGCAGGAGCGCGAGCTGTTGCGCGCCCAGGACGCCTGCCGCCGGCAGAACCGCGACCTGCTGGTCGAGATCATCGCAGGACGGCACGGCCCGCTCGCCGACGACACGGTGGCCCGCGTGCTCGCCCGGCTCTACGCCGCCGGCCTCAAGCCGGACTGGTGGAAGCTGGAGCCGCAGCGCAGCGCCGCCGCCTGGAACGCGATCGGCGGCGCGATCGAGGCGAACGACCCGCTGTGCCGCGGCGTGGTGATGCTGGGGCTGGACGCGCCGGCCGAGGAGCTCGCCCTGGCGTTCGCCGCCGCGGCGTCGACCTCCTGGGTGAAGGGCTTCGCCATCGGCCGCACCATCTTCACCGGTCCGGCGCGCGACTGGCTCGCCGGCCGCATCGACGATGCAGAGGCGGTGGCGGCGATGGCGCAGGAGTTCGAGGCCCTGGTGCGGGCCTGGCACGGCCGCACCCACGAGCAGGCGGCCTGACCGCACGGGCCGGGAAAGGCAACAGCATGAACACCGTGAGACTGACCGCGGCACAAGCGCTGGTGCGGGCGATGGCGGCGCAGAAGGTGGAAACGCCGGACGGCGTCGAGCCCTTGTTCGCCGGGGTGTGGGCGATCTTCGGCCACGGCAACGTGTCCGGCATGGGCGAGGCGCTGGCCGGGATGCGCGACCGGCTGCCGACGCTGCGCGCGCACAACGAGCAGGCGATGGTGCATGCCGCCACCGCCTATGCCAAGACCACCCGCCGGCGCCGCATGATGGCCTGCACCACCTCCATCGGCCCCGGCGCGCTCAACATGGTGACCGGGGCGGCGGTGGCGCACGTCAACCGCCTGCCGGTGCTGCTGCTGCCGGGCGACGTGTTCGCCAGCCGCCTGCCCGACCCGGTGCTGCAGCAGATCGAGGACTGGGGAAACGGCACCGTGACCGCCAACGACGCGTTCCGGCCGTTCTCGCGCTTTTTCGACCGCCTGACCCGGCCGGAGCAGCTGGTGCCGGCGTTCCGGCGCGCCATGGCGGTGCTGACCGATCCGGCGGAATGCGGCCCGGTGACGCTGGCGCTGTGCCAGGACGTGCAGACGCAGGCCTATGACTATCCCGAAGGCTTCTTCGCCGAGCGGATCCACCGGCAGCGCCGCGCCCCTCCCGACCCGCGCGAGCTGCACGAGGCGCTGGCGCTGCTTCGAAGCGCGAAGCGTCCGCTGGTGGTGACCGGCGGCGGCGTGCTCTACTCCGGCGCCGAGGCGGCGCTGGCGCGCTTCTGCGCCGAGCGCGGCATCCCGTCCGGCGAAACCCAGGCCGGCAGGTCCAGCCTTCCCGCCTCGCACCCGATGAACATGGGCGGCATCGGCGTGTGCGGCAGCAGCGCTGCCAACCGGCTCGCCGCGGAGGCCGACCTGGTGCTGGCGGTCGGCACCCGGCTGCAGGACTTCACCACCGGTTCGCGAACGGTGTTCAAGAATCCGGCGCTGCGGATCGTCGGCCTGAACGCGCAGCTCTTCGATGCCGCCAAGCATGGCGCCCTGCCGCTGGTCGCCGACGCCGCCGCCGGGCTGGACGCGCTGGACGCCGGGCTCGGCGTATGGCGTGCCGACCCGGCCTGGACCGGACGGGCGGAAGCGGCGCGCGCCGAATGGCTGCAGGAGGCCGCGCCTTATGCCGCCCCGCCGGCGCCGGAACAGGCGGCGCTCCCGTCCGACGCGCAGGTGGTCGGCGCGGTGGGACGCGAGGCGGGGCCGGACAGCGTGGTGGTGTGCGCCGCAGGTGGCCTGCCTGGCGAGCTGCAGAAGCACTGGCGGGCGGAGCGGCCGGGCGGCTACCACATGGAATACGGCTTCTCCTGCATGGGCTACGAGATCGCCGGCGGCCTCGGGGTCAAGCTGGCGGCGCCCGACCGGGAGGTGATCGTGATGGTCGGCGACGGTTCCTACCTGATGCTGAACTCCGAGATCGCCACGACGGTGATGCTGGGCGTGAAGCTGGTGATCGTGGTGCTGGACAACCACGGCTTCGGCTGCATCAACCGGCTGCAGCAGGACACCGGCGGGATGGCGTTCAACAACCTGTGGCGGGACAGCCAGGCAATGAAGCAGATGCCCGCGATCGACTTCGCCGCGCACGCGCGCAGCCTCGGGGCGCGGGCCGAGAAGCTGCCGAGCCTGGCCGGCTTCCCCGAGGCGATGCGCCGGGCCCGGGATGCCGACCGCACCAGCGTGATCGTGATCGACACCGATCCCGACACCGTGACCGAGGCCGGCGGCGCCTGGTGGGACGTGCCGGTGCCGGAAGTCTCGGACCGCGCGGAGGTGCGCCAAGCCCAGGCGGCGTATGCCGGCTACCAGGCGCTGCAGCGGACCGGGTTCTGACCATGGCGATCCGCATCGGCACCAACCCGATCGCCTGGTCCAACGACGACATGCGGGAGCTGGGCGCCGAGACCACGCTGGACACCTGCCTCGCCGAGGCGAGGCAGGCGGGCTACCAGGGCATCGAGCTCGGCCACAAGTTCCCGCGCACGCCCGACGCGCTGCGGGCGGCGCTGGCGCCGCACGGCCTCGCCTGCGTGTCCGGCTGGTACTCGTCCGCCCTGCTCGAGCGCGACCCGGAGGCGGAGCTGCGGGAAGCGAGGCCGCATCTCGACCTGCTGCGGGCAATGGGGGCCCCGGTGATGATCGTCGCCGAAACCGTGAACGCTGTTCATGGAGAGCGGGACATCCCGCTGTCGCGACGCCCGGTGCTGGACGCGACCGGATGGGATCGGTTCGCGGGTCGCCTGACCGCCTTTGCCGACGCGCTGCTGCGCGAAGGGATGCGGCTGGTCTACCACCACCACATGGGCACGGTCGTGCAGTCCGAGGCCGACATCGACGCGCTGATGGCCCGCGCCGGCCCGTCGGTGCAGCTGCTGCTCGATACCGGCCACGCGACCTGGGGCGGCGCCGATCCGGCTGTGCTGGCGTCGCGATACCGCGACCGCATCGGCCACGTGCACGCCAAGGACGTCCGTCCCGCCGTGCGGCAACAAGCCGACGCGGAGGATTGGAGCTTCCTGCGCAGCGTGCTGGCGGGGGT
>CAXTMS010000043.1:0-19489 GCA_964245345.1 uncultured Acetobacteraceae bacterium
ACCGCTACTTCAACACCCATTTCTACACCACCGGAATGGGCGGCAACTTCATGCTGTACACCGACCTGTTCTGGATCTGGGGCCATCCGGAGGTGTACTTCATCATCCTCCCGTCCTGGGGGATCATGTCGGAGGTCATCCCGGCCTTCTCGCAGAAGAAGCTGTTCGGCTACCCGGTGATGGTGGCGGCGACGCTCAGCATCGGCTGCATTTCCTGGACCGTGTGGCTGCACCACTTCTTCACCATGGGCGCCGGCCCGATCGTCAACGGCTTCTACAGCGTCGCCACCATGCTGGTGGCGATCCCAACCGGCGTGAAGGTGTTCGACTGGGCGCTGACCATGGTGCGCGGCCGCGTCACCTTCCCCACGCCGATGCTGTGGGCGGTGTCGGCGATCTTCATGCAGATCATCGGCGGCTGGACCGGCATGATGCTGGCGATCCCGGCGATCAACTACATGACCCACAACAGCGTGTTCGTGATCGCGCACTTCCACTGCGTGGTGATGGTGACCGTGTTCGCGGTGATCGGCGGCACCACCTTCTGGTTCCCCAAGATCTTCGGCTTCACCCTGCATGAGCCCAGCGGCAAGTGGGTGTTCTGGCTGCTGGTGGGCGGCACCTTCATCGTCTTCACCGCCATGTTCGTGCTCGGCCTGACCGGCATGCCGCGCCGTCTCGCCTACGTGCCCTATGCGAGCTGGTGGCCGATCCTGGCGATCGAGGAGGTCGGCGTGTTCGTGGACATCGCCGCCCTCGGCGCCTTCATCTACCAGATGTGGGTCAGCATCCGCGACCGCGAGCTGAACAAGGCCGGCCGCGATCCCTGGGGCACCAGCCGCAGCCTGGAATGGATGACCCATTCCCCGGTGCCGGCCTACAACTTCGCGGTGATCCCGCACGTCAACGCCCGTGACGAGTGGGCCTGGCGGCGCGACTACCGCCTGCACCACGTGATGCCGGACCAGTTCAAGGACATCGAGCTGCCGATCAACACGCCGGTGCCGTTGTTCCTCGGCGTGTGCACCGCGGCGTTCGGCTTCGCCATGATCTGGCGCATCTGGTGGCTGGCGATCGCCGCGCTGCTGGCGATCGTCGCCATCGTCTGCATCCGCTCGTTCGGCGGCAGCACCGGCACCACCATCCCGGCCGACGAGGTGCGGCGCCTCGAGCGTCTCGCCGCCCGGCCAAGCGCGAGGTCGAGGCCGGAGTCCGCCATTCCTGAAGGCGTGGTGGTGTTCGGCGGCGGAGACACGCGGTGATCGCCGGCCTGCACGACGACCCGCCCGGTCCGGGCACCGTGCTGTGGGCGGATATCCACCACGAGCACGACATGATGAGCACGCGCATGCTGGGCTTCTGGCTCTACATGCTGAGCGACTCGCTGATCTTCGCCGCCTTGTTCGCCGCCTATGCGGTGCTGAGCTATCCCACCAGCTTCATGGGCGGGCCCACGCCGCGGGACGTGGCCTCGCCGCTCTACGGCTATGCCGAGACGGTGGTGCTGTTCAGCAGCGTGTTCGCCTACGGCATGGTCATGGTCAAGCTGAGGCAGGACCTGCCGCGGGCGGCGATCGGCTGGCTGCTCGTGTCGTTCCTGGTCGGGCTGTTCTTCATCGGCATGGAGACGCACGAGCTGCAGGACGTGGCCAGGATGGGCGGGCCGCCGCAGCGCAGCGGCTTCCTGTCGATCTTCTGGTGCGTGGTGGTGGCGCACGGCGTCCACCTGTTGTTCGGCCTGCTGTGGATGCTGGTGATGGTGGCGCAGATCGCGCGGGACGGCTTCACCCAGCTGGTCACCTACCGGCTGGCGAACCTGAAGGTGTACTGGCTGTACCAGGGCCTGATCTGGACCTTCGTCTACACCTTCGTCTACCTGCGGGGATCGATCTGATGATGGACTTCGACAACACGAAGCCCTGGGAACATCCCGAGGTCAGCCTGTCCAGCGCCGGCAAGTACTTCGTCGGCTACGTGGTGACGCTGGCCCTGCTCGGCATCTCGCTGATCCTGGTGCGCGAGCACGCGATGACGGCGTTCAACCTCCTGGCCACGATCTCCGTCCTTGCCTTCCTGACCACGGTGGCCAAGCTGATCTTCCTGTTCCATCTGGACTTCTCCGAAACCCAGCGCTGGAACACGTTGACCCTGATGCTGAACGTTCCGCTGCTGATCCTGTCCGTCGGGCTCACCTCGTGGATGTTCCAGGTGCTGTTCCAGCGAGTGATGATGCACTAGCTGCCGAGTGGATGAGCCGGCGCAGCGGGCCGGTTCCGGCGACTACTGCGCCAGGTAGCCGCCATCGACCGGCAGCACCGCGCCGGTGATGAACGAGGCGTCGTCGGAGGCCAGGAACAGGATCGCCTGGGCCACCTCCATCGGGCTGCCGATCCGTCCCATCGGATGCATCGCCGTGACGCCGGCGATGTAGGCGTCGGACAGCTTCTTCACCGCTTTGGTAGCGATCGTGCCCGGTGCGACGGCGTTGACGCGGATGCCGCGCGTGGCCAGCTCGACCGCCAGGTGCTTGGTGATGCCCGACGCGACGAACTTCGCCGGGCCGTAGACCGCCTGTTTCTTCTGCCCGGCCTCGCCCGAGATCGAGGACAGGCAGACGATCGAGCCGCCGCCGGAATGCAGCATCGCCTCGGCCGCGAACTTGCAAGTCAGGAACATTCCCCGTCCGTCGACCGCCATGACGTGGTCGAAATCCTCTGCCGTTGCCGTCAGCAGGTCGAGCTCAGGGATGATGCCGGCATTGGCCACCAGCACGTCCACGCGGCCAAAGCTCTCGACCGCCGCCGTGATCATGGCCTGCGCGTCGGCGTTGCTGGACACGTCTCCGACCACCGTGCGGACTTCCGAACTAGTGCCGGCGATCAGGTTGCGCACCTCCTCCAGCCGCGCCGCGTCGATGTCGGTGATCACCACCCGCGCACCCTCGGCCGCGAACAGCAGCGCGGTGGCGCGTCCGATGCCGTTGGACGCGCCGGTCACCACCGCGACCTTGTTCTGGAGCCGGTTGCGGCCGGCGGGAAGGGCTTCGCTCATGGTCAGGTGCTCCGGGTTAGGAAGGAGCGGCGTCAGCTGCCGCGACGTTTCTGGTTGAGGCTGTCGATCAGCACCGCGCCGAAGATCACGGCGCCCTGGATGAACTGGACCCAGAACGGCTGCACGTTCTTCAGGGTGAGGCCGTTGTTGATCAGGCCGATGATCAGCACGCCGAGCAGGGTGCCCAGGACCGAGCCCTTGCCGCCGAACAGGGAGGCGCCGCCGATCACCACCGCGGCGATGGCGTTGAGCTCCAGCCCGGTGGCGGCGATCGGCTGCGCGCTGTCCAGCCGGCCGGCCAGGATGATCCCGCCGAGCCCGGCCAGGGCGCCGCTGATGACGTAGACGATCGCCAGCGTCCGGTTGACCGGGATGCCGGCCAGGCGGGCCGCCTCGCGGTTGCCGCCGACGGCGTAGATCTCTGCGCCGAACACGGTGCGCGCCAGTACCACGCCTGCCACCAGGAACACGCCGAGCGTCACCAGGGCGGCGACCGGAAACGGACCCAGATTGCCGCCGCCGATGGCGTCGAAGCCGTCGGGAAAGGAGAAGATGGTGTTGCCGTCCGTGACGATGAAGGCGAGCCCGCGCGCCATCGCCAGCACCGCCAGGCTGACGATGAACGGGCTCATGGCCAGCGCGGTGACGGCAAAGGCGATGAAGCCGCCGGACAGGGCGCCGATGCCGAGCCCGATCAGCACCGCCACCGGCACCGGAACGTGCGCGTTCAGCGCCAGCCCGGCCATCACGCCGGAGAACGCCACCACCGAGCCCACCGACAGGTCGATGCCGCCTGTCACGATCACAAAGGTTTCCCCCACCGCGACGATGCCGATCAGCGCGCTCGCCAGCAGGATGGACAGGAGGTTGGCCGAGGTCAGGAACGCCGGCGTGGTCAGGGCCAGGTAGAGCGAGATGCCCACGAAGCCCACCACGATGGTCAGCTCGTTGACGGCGCGGCCGACCGAGCGGAGCCCGAAGCCGCGGTTCCGCGTCGCGGCGGCGGCGGTCGCCGTCCGCTCGTCCGGCATCGCGGCGGGCATCAGCCGAGTGCCGCCAGCTGCATCACGCGTTCCTGGCTGAACTCGTGGCGCGGCAGGGTGCCGGCGAGGCGGCCGGCGCGCATCACCAGGATCCGGTCGCTCACGCCCAGCAGCTCGATCATGTCGGAGGACACCACCAGCACCGCCCCCCCTCCTTCCGCCAGGCTGTTGATCAGGCGGTAGACCTCGATCTTGGCCCCGACATCGATGCCGCGGGTCGGCTCGTCCAGCAGGAACACGCGCGGGTGGGTGGTCAGCGCGCGGCCCAGCACCACCTTCTGCTGGTTGCCGCCGGACAGCGACCGCACCGGCTGGCGTATGCCCGGCGTGCGGATGCGCAAGGACTGCACCGCGTGTTCGGCCAGGCGGTCAACGCGGCCGCGCACCACGAAGCTGCGCAGCCGGGACTGGCGCCGCAGCGTCGACAGGGCGACGTTGCTGCGCACGGAGAACGGCAGCACCAGCCCTTCGGCCTTGCGGTCCTCCGGCACCAGCGCCACCCCGGCGGCGATGGCGTCGCGCGGCGAGCGGATCCGCGCATCCCGTCCCTGCACGCGCACCCGGCCCTGGCCTGCGGGCAGGGCGCCGTAGATCGTCTTGAGCAGCTCGGTGCGGCCGGCGCCGATCAGGCCGCCGATGCCCACCACCTCGCCGGCGCGCACGGAGAACGACACGTCCGAGAAGCGGCCGGGACAGCCGAGCCCCTCCACCTCCAGCACCACCTCGCCCGGGATCGCGTGCCGCTCGGGGAACAGCGCCTCGATCGGCCGGTTGACCATGGCCTGGATCAGCGAGGTCTCGTTCCAGGCGGCGGCGGCGCGGGTGTCCACCGCGACGCCGTCGCGCAGCACGGTGATGCGGTCGCAGTTCTCGAACACTTCCTCCAGATGGTGGCTGATGAACACCAGCCCCACGCCGGCGGCACGCAGGACGGCGATGGTCGCGAACAGGATCTTCTGCTCGGCCGCGGTCAGGGTGGCGGTGGGCTCGTCCATCACGATCACCCGCGCCTGCCGCGACAGCGCCCGGGCGATCTCGACCAGCTGCTGCTGCGCGATGCCGAGCTGGCTCACCCGGGTCTGCGGCGGCACCGAGAGCCCGACCCGGGCGAGCAGCGCCCGGGCGTCTCGGTTCAGCACGGCACGGCGTATCCCGCCCAGCGGCCCGCGCGGCAGGTTGCCCAGGAAGATGTTCTCCGCCACCGACCGGTCCGGAACCAGGCTCAGCTCCTGGTGGATGACGATGATGCCGGCATGGAGCGCGTCGCGCGGCCGCCTGGGCAGGAAGGGCTGCCCGTCCAGGCGTATCTCGCCGCTGCCGGCCGGAAACACCCCGGCCAGGATCTTCATCAGCGTCGACTTGCCGGCGCCGTTCTCGCCGACGATGCCGAGCACCTCGCCCGCGTCGAGCGAGATGCTGACGTCGGACAGCGCACGGACGCCGGGAAAGCCTTTCGAGATGCCCCGCATCTCCAGCAGGCGGGCCATGGCGCGTTGCCGGCGCTACTTGCTGACCTGGTCGCCCCACAGGCCGTAGGAGCTGGCGGCGGCGCTGTCGATGTTGGCCTTGGTGAGCAGCATGTGCGGCCAGTACTGGTGCGCCGGGATCTTGGACTTGTCGCCGTGCAGGTAGTCCTCGACGTAGCTGACCGACTGCTGCGCCATGGTCAACGGGTTCTGCGACAAGGTGGCGTCCATCTGCCCGCGCCGGATGTCGCTCAGCGCCTGCTCGGTGCCGTCGATGCCGATGATGACGATGTGCTTGGGATCGCCGATCGGCGCCTGGCGGTTGGCCTGCCGGATCGCGCGCACTGCGCCCACGGCGTTGTCGTCGTTGCCGTTGAAGATGGCGTCGATGTCGTTGTGGGCGGCGAGCAGCTGGGTGGTGATGTTGAACGCCTTGTCGGCGTCGAAATCCGCCGCTTGGCGCGACACCAGCTTCAGCCCCGGGTTGTTCTTCTGCAGGATGGCGAACTCAGTGGAAAAGCCGTGCTCGCGCTCGTCGCCGGCGGTGGTGCCGAGCAGGCCTTCCAGGTCGACCACGTTGCCCTTGATCGAGCCGTAGCGCTGCTTGAGCTGGGCGGCGATGAAGTCGGCACCTTCCTTGCCCAGCGCCTCGTTGTCGGTTTCCAGGAAGTTGACCTGGCACTTGCCGCAGGCGGCGCCGCGGTCGAGGGTGAACACGGGGATGCCCTTCTTGTTGGCTTCCCGCACCACCGGCACGATCGAGTTCGCATTGATCGGGTTCAGGATCAGGGCGGCGACGTTCTGGTTGATCAGGTCGGTGACCTGGTTGGTCTGGGTGTTGGCGTCGCCGTTGGCGCTGGTGTTGACCAGCTTCAGGTCGCCGTGGTTGCCGATGCCGATCTGCACCCCCTTGGTCATGCCCTGGAAGAAGGGGTTGGCCAGGGTGGCGACGCTGAGGCCGATGAGGTCGGCGGCCCTGGCCGGAACCGTCCCGGACAACGAGGCCACGACAAGGGCGGCGGCAAGAACTGTGGTGCCCGGCTTGGACATGATGATTTCGTTCCCTCGTGATTATGCGCCCGGTCGAAGTCGAGTTCGTCCGGGGTGTCGTCTTCAAGCCAGCGGGACCGGTGGCTGCATCCGCCTCGCCAGGATCCGCCGAAAGCTGTATGACACGTTAGCGTGTCCGACGCCGGGCGCAAGCTGGCATCTCGTCGCCCGCGCGGCCATGGCCTAGCGGCCCGGAACGCCGGTGGTGTTGAGGTAGAGCGCATACACCGACGTGCTCGCGGCCATGAACAGCCTGTGCCCTTTCCTGCCGCCGAAGCACAGGTTGGCGCAGGCTTCCGGCAGGTGCACCTTGCCGAGCAGGTCGCCGTCCGGCGCGTAGCAGCGCACGCCGTCCTCCGCCGGATCGGCCCAGCCCATGCTGCACCACACGTTGCCGTCCACGTCGATCCGCAGGCCGTCGGTGAAGCCCGGCGCGAAGTCGTCGGCAAAGATCCGGCCGTTGCGGAGCGTGGCGCCGTCGACCGAGAACACCCGGATATGCGCCGGTCCGCCATGGGTGATGCCGCTGTCGACCACGTAGAGCCGGCTTTCGTCCGGCGAAAAGGCCAGGCCGTTTGGGCGGGTGAAGTCGTCGGCGACAACCGTGGCCCGGCCCGTCGCGGGGTCCAGGCGGTAAACGTTGCGCCCGATCTCCGACTCCGCCCGGTGCCCCTCGTAGGGGCCGTCGATGCCGTAGCCGGGATCGGTGAACCAGATCGCCCCGTCGCCGGCGACGACCACGTCGTTGGGCGCGTTCAGGCGCTTGCCGTCATGGCGGTCCATGAGCACCGTGATCCGGCCGTCCGGCTCGGTGCGCGTTACCCGACGGGTGTCGTGCTCGCACGTCACCAGCCGCCCGCTTCGGTCGCGGGTGTTGCCGTTGGCGTGGTGGCTGTGCGCGCGGAACACGCTGACGTGCCCGTCATCCTCCAGCCAGCGCATGATCCGGTTGTTGGGGATGTCGCTCCACAGCAGGTAGCCGCCGTCGGCGAAATAGACCGGCCCCTCGGCCCAGCGGAAGCCGGTGGCGATGCGCTGGATCGCGGCGTTGCCTTGCCTGGCGGTGAACCGCTTGTCGAGCGCCTTGATCGCGGCGTGGGGATAGCGCGAGCCGGGCAGGTCGCCCAGCGGCAGCGCCGCATAACGGCCGAACGGGTGGTCGGCGCTGTGGTGCCCGGTCTCGGTCATGCGGCGTGTCCTCCTTCTGCCCGCGTTCCGTGTCGATGATCGACCCGATCGCGAGCCCGTGCCAGGGGCGATGGAAACGGCGTGCGCCGGGACGCCGACGACGCGCCGCCCTATCCGGCCGATGCCGGGTGGGCGGTCCTGTACGCCTCGATCACGTCGTCGATCGTCCTGTCGCCGGTGAAGCCCAGGCTGCGCGCGTGCTCGGCGGAGAAGTTGCCCGGCCAGGAGTTCACGATCCGCTGCACCGCCGGATCCGGCTCGATCCGCACCCGGTCCGCCACCGCGTCGCCCGCCAATCTTCGGAGTGCTGCCAGCATGTCGGCGACCGACACCGACAGCCCCGGCATGTTGATCACCCGGCGGCCGCCCAGCACCGCGGCCGGCAGCGCGTTGCCGTGCAGGAGGTTGCGGATCGCCTGCTCCGGCGACATCAGCCACAGCACCGTGTCCGGCGACACCGGGCAGACCGCCTCCACCCCCGCCAGCGGCTCGCGGATGATGCCGCTGGCGAAGCTCGACGCGGCGCGGTTCGGCTTGCCCGGCCGCACCACCACCGTCGGCATGCGCAGGCTGCGCCCGTCGACGAAGCCGTGCCGGCTGTAGTCCGACAGGAGCAGGTCGGCGACCGCCTTCTGCGTGCCGTAGGAGCTTTGCGGCTCCCACAGCTGGGTGTCCGGCACCACCGGCGGCAGGGCGCCGCCGAACACCGCGACCGAGCTGGTGGTGACCAGCCTGGCGCCGCCGGCGACGGCGCGGATGCGTTCCAGCAGCCCCCGCGTCGCGTCGAGGTTGACGCGCATGCCGAGGTCGAACTCCTCCTCCGCCTGGCCGGACACGATCGCGGCGAGGTGGAACACCACGTCGGTGTCGTGGTCGACCAGCTGCGCGATCGCTGCGGCATCGGCGACGTCGCCGGTGATCGGCACCACGCGGTCGTCGGCCGCTGCAACCGCCCTCGTGTCGAAGGCGAGGATGCGCTCGATCGGGCCGTGCCGGTCGTGGCTCGCCGCGACGCTGCCCTGCTGCAGCAGGGCAGCGATCAGCCGTTGCCCCAGGAAGCCGGCGGCACCTGTGATCGCGACGCGCATCCCGGCCTTTCCCAGAGCCCGTCTCGTCCAGGCTGTATGACAGGTTCGCGCATCTTCCGCAGCCGTGCAAGGCGCCGGCCCCGGGGCTCCCTCGTGCTTGCGGCCGGGGAACGGGCGCGAAAGAATGTGTGGTCGTCACGTCGCGGCAGCACGGATCGGCAGGCCGACAAAGGAAGAAGCGCATGCAGCTCCACAGCCGGGCCGACCGATTGGCCGAGGCGCTTCGTGAGCGGATCCAGGGCGGCGTGCTGCCGCTCGGTGCCAAGCTCGCGTCGGAACAGGCCATCGCCGCCGAGTTCCAGGTCAGCCGCACGGTGGTGCGCGAAGCGGTCGCCCAGCTGAAGTCGGACGGGCTGCTGGAAACGCGCAAGGGAGCGGCGACGCGGGTGAGCGCGCCCAAGGAGGGCGCCAACAAGGCGTTATCGATGCCGCGCTCGATCGACGGGCTGCTCGGCTTCCTGGAGGTGCGCCGGTCGTTCGAAACGGAGATGGCGGCGCTGGCGGCGGCACGCCGCACCGACCGGCAATGCCGGGAGGTCGAGGCCGCCCTGCTGTCGATCGACCGCGCGACCCGGGAAGCCAGCAGCGGCGTGCAGGAGGACCTCGACTTCCACCTGGCGATCGGCCATGCGACCGCGAACGCCTATTGGCCCCAGTTCGTCCGTTTGTTCGCAGAACCGATGCGCTCGGCGATCGGGGTGACGCGCGCCAACGAGGCCAGGCGGAAGGACTTCGCCATCGCGGTGGCGGACGAGCACCGCCGGATCTACGACGCGATCCTGCACCAGGATCCCGAGGAGGCGCGCGCCGCGGTGCGCCTGCACCTGCTGAACGCGGCCGAGCGCATCATGGGGGCCGACACCGAGTTCTGGCAGCACGAGGGCGGCGACCTTGCTCAGCTTTGGGCCACCCATGGCCTGTCGGAGCCGGACGGGCGAAGCAAGCCCTGAGCGACGGCCGCAGCGGCATCCGGATCCGCCCGCGTCGCCTCAGGTTGCGCATCGCAGCCGAGCGCGGTCGGGGCTGCGCAACCGAGCGGGTGCCAATCCGGCCGGACAAGGAAACGCGATCCGTGGCCAAGGCCAGCGCGTCGCGGCCGAGCTGCCTGCTGGTCTCCACGATAGCCCCGGGACTGGACTGACCGGCCGGTGCGGCCCGGCGGTCTTCACGGCGGCGGTGGCGCGTGGCATCCCGGTTCCGCCGTTTCCGGTCCAGGATCCTCGATGCGCCCGTTCGTTCTGCTTGCCGTGCTCGCCTGTCCGGTCGCGGCCTTGGCCGCCCCGACGCTCCACCAGTTCGACAGCGTCGCCATCTCCCCGGACGGGCAGCGGGTCGCCTCGATCGAGAACGACGACATCGACTCCGACACCGCCCCGCCGCAATCCCTGCTGATCCGCGACCTTCTCGGCAGGACGACGACCGTGGCGCTTCCCTGCCAGCCGGGCCCGGATTGCCGCATCGCATCGCTCAGCTGGAGCGGCGACGGCACCCGTCTGGCCTTCCTGCTCGACCATGCCGCCGACGGGACCACCGACATCGAGGTGGTCGATGCCGCCGGCGGCGCCCCGCGTCGGCTGCTGGGGTTCGACGGGCCGCTGGTGGGCTTGCGCTACGGTCCCGGCGACCGGCTTGCCGTGCTGGCGACGCAGAGCGCGCACAAGCGCGTCGGCCGCACCGAGGCGGCGGCGCCGCTGCAGGGGGAGATCGGCACCGCGGTCGACGAGCAGCGCGTGGCCGTGCTGGACGGGCAGGCGCTGCGCTTCGTGTCGCCGGCAGACCTTTACGTGTACGAGTTCGACTGGCGTCCCGATGGCGGCTTCGTCGGCACCGCGGCGCATGGCGATGGCGACGACAACTGGTGGATCGCCAGGCTGTATGCGTTCGACCCGAACGGCAAAACGCGAACGTTGTTCACGCCGGGCCCGCGCGAGCAGCTGGCTTCTCCCGTCGTGTCGCCCGACGGACGCAGCGTGGCCTTCATCGGCGGCTGGATGAGCGATTTCGGCTCCACCGGCGGCGACGCCTTCCTGCTGCCGCTGGGAGGCGCCGGCGAAACCGCGCCGCGCGACCTGACCCCCGGGTCGCACGCCACCGTCACCGCGATCGACTGGCGCTGCGGCGACGGGCTGACCGGCGTGACCCTGTCCGGCGACACGGTCTCGATCGGGAGGCTGGACGGCGCCGCCGGGGCGCCGCCGTCCTGGTCCGGGCACGGCATGCTGTCGTCGGAACGGCAGAACCTGTCTGTGTCGTGCAGCCGGCACGGCGTGGCCGCGATCGCCGAAAGCTTCACCGACGCGCCCGAGATCGTCGCCGGGCCGATCAACGGCTGGCACGCGATCACCCATGCGAATGCCGGCGCCGCGGCGCCCTTCACCGCCCGTTCGGTGAGCTGGCACGACGACAGCGTCGACGTGCAGGGCTGGCTGCTGCAGCCGGCGGGACCCGCCGGGACGCGGCGGCCGATGGTGGTGCTGGTGCATGGCGGTCCGGAAGCGGCGGCGATGCCGGTGTTCCCGTCGGCGCAGGGCGGCGTGCGGGCGCTGCTGGCACAGGGCTGGGACGTGTTCGAGCCGAACTACCGCGGCTCCTTTGGCCAGGGCGAGGCGTTCGCGGCGGCCAGCATCCAGGACCTCGGCGGCGGCGACTGGCGCGACGTGCTCACCGGCGTCGACGCGGCCGAGCGGGCGGCGCCGATCGACGACACGCGCCTCGGCATCACCGGCGGCTCCTATGGCGGCTACATGACGATGTGGGCGGTGACGCAGACGCACCGCTTCCGCGCCGGCGTGGCGGATGCCGGGGTGTCGGACTGGCTGTCGATCGAGGGCGAGGCGCCGCAGGCCGGGTCGGACGAGGTCAACTTCGGCGGCTCGGTGTACGACAACCCCCAACCCTACCTGCGCGCCTCGCCGATCACCCACATGCGCGGCGTCACCACCCCCGTGCTGATCGCCGTGGGCGAGCGCGACGCCGAGTGCCCGATGCCGCAAAGCCTGGAGTACTACACGGCGATGAAGGCGCTGAACGTGCCGACCGACTTCGTGGTGTATCCTGGCGAAGGGCACGCGCTCAGGCGCGAGGCGGATCGCGACGACCTGCGCCGGCGCACGGTCGCCTGGTTCCACCGCTGGTTCGACGCCGCGCGGTGACGCCCCGCCGCCGTTATTCGAACAGCACGCGCGGCATGAACAGCGACACCACCATGTTCGGCACGTCGACGATCTCCGAGATGCGCAGGTCGGCGGCGACGCTGGCCAGCATGTAGGCCTCGACCGGGCTCATGCCGTGCCGCGCCACCAGCAGGTCGATCATGCCCGACACCGCGTCGCGGGCGCAGCCGTGCAGGTCGGGGCCGATGCCGGTGGTGACGTCGTAGCCGCGGGAGTCGAGGTGCCGCGTCACCGGGCCGGGCATCTCGAAGCGGGGGAACCGGGGAGCGGCACCCTTCAGCAGCTCGAACCGGAGTGCCACCGTCATCGGGCTCTCGATCGCGGTGCCGCACACCTCGCCGTCGCCCTGTGCCGCGTGGGTGTCGCCGATCGAGAACAAGGCTCCTGCCACCTCCACCGGCAGCAGGAGGGTGGTGCCGGCGCCGAGGTCGCGCATGTCGAGGTTGCCGCCCACCCGGCGCGGCGGGACGATGCTGTGCGGACCGGGCTCGGCGGGCGCCACGCCGATGGTGCCGGCGAACGGCTTGAGCGGCACCCGGGCGAAGGAGCTGAACACCGCCGGCGCCAGCGTGCCGGCGTCGTAATGCCACAGGTGCAGCGCCGGATCGGGGAACTGGTCGGCGAGCAGGCCGAAGCCGGGGATGTTCGCGGTCCAGCCCCAGCCGGAGGGTTTGAAATGCTCGATCCGCACCAGGAGCGCGTCGCCCGGTTCGGCACCGTCTATGTGGACCGGGCCGGTGACCGGGTTGACCCGTTCGAAGTCCAGCGCGCGCAGGTCGTCGAGGGTGCTGTGCGGCGACAACTGGCCGCCCGAGCTGTCCACCGTTTCGAACAGCACGTCGTCGCCCGGCGCCACCTGCAGCGCCGGCGGGTTGTCTCGGTTCCAGCCATGGTGATGCCGGTGCGCGTGCAGCGTGTGCCGATGGCCTGTCATGGATGGGCGGGCTCCGGTAGGCCGGCGTGAGGACGCGACGCCGGCCTCGCGATCCGGACGCCACGGCTGTCGTTCCGGCGGGCGCGCCCGTCAAGGGCCATAGCATCGCCGGCATTGCCGGGACTCGTTCTTGTCCGGCAGGAAGAACCAGGATCACGGACAGGTGTGGCCCATGCTGTTGAAGCGGTTCGTCGGGCTGTCGGGTTTTGCCGGAACCGGAGTCGCGGCACTGCTACTCGCAGGCGCCGCACCGTCGCCTGTGGCGACGTCCGGCGTGCTGGCGCCCCCGCCCGGGAACCTCCTGTTCCTGTCGGCGCGGGCGATGGGAACCCAGAACTACGTCTGCCTGCCCACGGCCGACCGTTCCGCCCCGGCCTGGCGGCTGCTCGGTCCACAGGCGATGTTGTCCGGGTCCGTGGCGGGCGCGCCGCCGGACCTGGCCGAGCACGTCCTGGCCGCGGTGCCGGACGTCGCGCCGACGGCCTTGCCAGGCTGCACCGAGGCTGCGGCCAGCTCCCGGCAGTATTGTCCCAGCTGGCGGAGCCCGACCGACGGGAGCACGGTCTGGGGCGCGAAGTCGGCAAGCGTTGCCGCCGGAAGCGACCCGGCCTGCCCCAACAGGGGATCGATCGCCTGCCTGCTGCTCAAGGCGGTCGCGACCAGCAGCCAACACCGCTCGCCCGGGCTGTTCTCGCGCACGACCTTTATCCAGCGCCTCCAAACCATCGGCGGGAGCGCCCCCGACGCCGCCTGTACGGCGGGGCAGGTGGCGCTGGTTCCCTACCAGGCGACCTACCTGTTCTACGCCCGCCGGCCTTGAGCCGCTCGTTCGCCAGGGATCAGGCGACCGGATCGGCATAGAGCCAGGTGCTTGCGAGGTGGACGTCGAGAAAGGTGTCCGGCCCGGCTTCCGGCAGGTCGAGCTCGGCCCGTCCGTCGGTCCAGCGGTGGGTGGCCTCCTCGTCATGCCAGCCGGCGAGGCCGGACGCGCCGACCTGGACCGCCACGTCCTGCAGCCCGGTCCACAGCACCAGCCTGCCCACGGCAACGCCCAGGGTGCGGCGGTCGTCGACGAACGGGCCGATGATCTCGGCCGGCACCGCGGCACGCGACAGCAGGCGCACCGGGCGGGCGTTGCGCGGGATGTGGAACATGTGGCGCTGCGCGTCGTGCCAGCAGGCGGACACCTCGCGTCCGTCGTCGAGCAGCAGGCGCAGGTTCGGCTCGTCGGTCGCGGCAGCAGGGCCGTCGCACGGGAAGCCGAGCAGGCGGGCCCGGTCGGCGAGGCGGGTCCAGATCGGCTCGACCACCTCCCGGGCGAGGGCGAGCGGAGCGGCCATGGCGAGGTCGCGCCTGATCGAGACCTTGGCGTTCCCATCCGTGAACAGGGCGCGGTTGCCGGTGTCGAGGTAGCTTTCGGCGGCGAGGCCCTCGGCAAGAAGGATGCTGTGCGCGTTCAGCTCGATGTGGAAGAAGTCGTAGATCGGAACCGAGCGGTCCACGATGATGGAGCCGTTGTTCACCAGCATGCGGGCCGGGACCAGACCGGCCTCGGTCAGGATGCAGTGCTCCGGGGTGACGAGCAGGTCGCGATGCGGCACGTTCTCGGCGAACGCGTGCCTGCGGATCCGGACCGGATAGGCCGCCGTCCGGTTGCCGAACGTCGCGGCGTCCATGCTTCGGCCGCCGACCCAGGCGACCGGCCTGGACACGCGTGTCCCGTTCTCGATCACGTCGACTAGGTCGCCGGGCCGCAGGCTTTCCACCGCGGTTTCGCCGTCGGGCGTAGCGATCATCGTCCCGCGCAGGAAGCAGGTCGCGGTGACGGCGAGGGTGGTGTCGGCGGACATGGACCCGTCGCTGTCGTTGATGGACAGGTCGATCAGGGTGGACACGGTCTGCCCGGCGGCGACCTGCCCGGCCGTCGGCGTGAACCTGAGCGCGTCCAGTTCCGCGGAAAGGGTGCCCGGCGTGGTCGCGGTGAGGGTGTAGGTTCCCGTCTGGCCGGGCGTCTTGCTGAGGCCGGTGCCGCTCAGGATGCCGTCGGCATCTGTGGGCACGCCATTGCTGCTGAGGGTGATCGTGGCGCTGACGGTGGTGGTCGTGTCGGTGTCGGACACGGTGACCGCGGCGAACGGCGTGGCGGCCGCCTGGTCGGTGCCGGCTTCGGTGGACGGGAGCCCGTTGATGATGGGCGTCGAGCCGGTCCCGGTGCTGCCGTCGCTGACCAGTCGCAGCGGCGTCGCCGGGCTGCTGTCGGCGCCGTTGAGGACGGACGTGTAGAGCGACGGAGTGCCCTCAAACAGCGAGCTGGGGCTTTCCGTCTTCCAGTCGATGTAGAGGCCGCTGTACCGGCCGCCGCTCGAGTGCAGCGAATGGATCTCGTACGACGAACCGGTGGCCGACGTCGCGTAGGGCAGCGTGCCCATGCTGGTGAAGGTGGTGGTACCGCCGCTTCCTGAAACGGTGAAGCTGGCGTTGCTGACCGCGACCAGGTTGCCAGAGCTGTCGTACTCGGCCGTCCAGGTTCCCGACAAGGTGGACCCGTCGGAGAACTGGGCGCCGCTTATCGACGTCGCAACGACTGTGTCGGCCATGGTTTAATCCTATATTGACGATTTATGTATTTGCCCGTTCCAGGGCTCTGATGCCGGATACTTGGACTTTCAGAACACAACAACCTGTTTGTTTCGATTAACTAACTTGTATCGTGACGGATCAACAATGACCTGAATCCTGCCGGAAGACGGGAATCCCGATTTCCTGCACGTCGCCACGGTGCGGCATCGGCTGCAGCGGCCCGAGCGGCGTGAAGCCGTCGATTTCCGTTCCGCGGCGTCCGCATGTTCAGAAATCGCTAACCCGGTTCGTTCACACCCTTCGCCCGGGAGGAGTGGCGGCGGCGATGTTGGTCCACGAGGCGATCGGTGCTTTGCGTCTCGGCCGCTGGTCGAGATGGCTTCTGCATGCGGCGCTGCTGGGCCTGCTTCTGCCGTGGTGCCTGATCCCCGGCGCGCAGGCCCAGTTCACCCGGTTCCAGAACCTCACCGACGAGCAGGGGCTCGGGAACCTCACCGTCTATGCCCTGGCCCAGGACCGCGACGGCTATCTCCTGATCGGCACCGAGGCGGGCCTTTACCGCTACGACGGCGTGGGCATCACCGCCGACGATGCCGGGCTGCCCTCGGCGTCCTGGATCCAGCAGATCGTGTCCGACCAGACCGGACGGGTCTGGATCGTCACCGCCGACGGCTTGTACGTCCGCCGAGGCCCGGGCTTCAGCAGGGTGGAGACCGGGACAACCGCCCACCTGCAGTCCGCCCATCTCCTGGCTGCCACCGCCACGCGGGTCGCGCTGGATGCCGGCGGCACGCTTCTGGCCGCTCCGGTCGGCGCCGGGATGGTGGGCAGGTTCTCGCCGCTGTTCGATGCGGCGACGCTGGCCCGGGTTCCGGAGCTGGCGCGGGCACGCTTCGTCTCGCCCGACACCGGCGACGGGCTGCTGATCGGGTGCGGCGTTTCGATCTGCCGCGAAGCGGGCAACCGGGTTGCGGTGCTCGGTGACGCCGACGGCCTGCCTGCGGACATCTGGCAGGTGGCGATCCGGACGCCCGACGGCACGCTCTGGGCACGCAGCCTGGACCGCATCGCCTGGCGCAGGCCGGGACGAACCCGGTTCGAGGTCGCGGTGCTGCCGGGTGCTCGCGATCCCGGCATGGCGCGACCCGGCGAACACACCTCCTATGTCGCCCACCCGGAACGGCTGGGCCTCCTGGACGACAGGCATGGCGGCGTCCTGACGCAAAGCGCCGGCGGCCTGATCGACTGGAACGGCACCACCTGGCGCATGTATGCGCATCACGCCGGCGGCCTTCCGACCAACCGCCTGCAGGCCTTCATGTTCGACCGCGAAGGATCGCTCTGGGTCGGCAGCTTCGGGACCGGCGTGTTCCGGAGCATCGGCATGGACAGCTGGGAGCACTGGACGGCGGACGACGTCCTGCCCAGCAACATCGTCTGGTCGATGACCCGGCTTGCCAACCGCAAGCTCTGGGTCGCCACCGACAGCGGCACCGTCGCGATCGGCAGCGCGGCGTCCAGCATTTCCGCCGAAACGAACTACGTCGCGCAGGCGACAGCGGCCGGCCGCGTTTGGCTGGCGCCGGTCGGGGCGCCGCTGACGCGGATCGACCCGGCGCGCAACCTGGTCGAACGCTTTGCTTCCGTCGGCCGGGTGGTGACGGCCGACCTCGACCGGACCGGGCGGCTCTGGCTTTGCACGCCGGGCGGGCTGTTCATGGTGTCGCAACCGGACGCGCCGGCGCCGGACGTCCATCCGGAGCTGGTCCTGGCGCACGATGTCCAGCAGGTGACGACCGATCCGTCCGGAGCCGTGTGGGCGCTGTCGGCCGACGGCGTGTTCCGGCGTGACGGGTCCGGCCGCTTCGACCTCGTGGTGCCCCCCGCCTTGCTGCGAAGCGCCCCGTTCGCGCTGACCTTCACGCCTGGTGGCGAGCTTTGGGTCGGCACGGAGTCGACCGGAGTGCTCCGCTTCCGCGTGACCGGCAGCCAGGTGGAGCCGCTTCCTTCCCTGGTGTCGCCGGTGATCGGATCGAACAACGTTTTGTTCGCCCATCGCGATCGTCGCGGATGGATCTGGCTCGGCAGCGACCATGGCATCGACATGTTCGACGGCCGCTCGTGGCGGCGCTTCGACGGCAGCGACGGCCCGATCACCAACGACATGAACCAGGCCGCCGTCTACGAGGACACGGACGGTTCGATGTGGTTCGGGACCAGCCATGGCCTGTCTCACCTGGTGGATCCGACGCTCCGTCCTCCACCCGCCATGCTGCACCCGCTGGTGACGGGCTTGTCGTTCGACAACCGGTCGCTGGCGCTGGCGCCGTCGATCCGGACCCACTGGAGCGCCGCCTCGCTCACCATCCGCTTCGTCGACCTCGACTACACCCACGGTCGCAACATCGCGTTCCGCTACCGGCTGGATGGGCTGGACAGCGGTTGGAGCAGCACCACCGAACACGAAGTGCGATACGCGGGCCTGCCGCCGGGCACGCTGCGTTTCGAGCTGGTCGCGGTGGACACCGTGCATGGCCGGGCCTCCGCGCCGGTCGGCTTCACCCTCCACATCCGCGCGCCCTGGTGGCGGCGCTGGTGGTTCTACGGGCTGTGCGCCGTGGCCGCGACCGTCATCCTGGTCGGGACGTGGCAGGTCCGGATCCGGTTGCTGCTTCGCCAGAAGCGGCGCCTCGAGGAGCTGGTGGGCGCCCGCACCGCCGAGATCGAGGCGGCGCAGCGCGAGCTGCAGCGCCAGGTGTTGTCGGATGTTCTGACCGGCCTCGCGAACCGCCGCGCGATCATGGACGCGCTGGAGCAGGCGGTCGCTGCGGCCCAGCATACCGGAGCGCCGCTTGCCATCCTGCTGTGCGACATCGACCACTTCAAGAAGATCAACGACGGCTTCGGCCATCTGGCGGGCGACCAGGTGCTCACCGCCTTTGGCGCCAGGCTGGGCGCTGCCATCAGCCCGCCCGAAGCGGCGGGTCGTTATGGCGGCGAGGAGTTCCTGGTCATCCTGCACGGCGAGCCGGACGCGGTGCTGCGTAGCGTGTCTGCCATCCACCGCGCCATAACCGCGTCACCCTACGACGTCGGCGACGTCAAGCGGCCGGTGACGTCGAGCGGAGGGCTCGCCTTTCTTCATACCGAGGACAACGCGTTGTCGCTGGTCGCGCGCGCGGACGCGGCCCTTTACCGGGCAAAGGAGAACGGGCGGAACCGGGTCGAGGATGAACGATCGCTCGACGGGTCGCGGCTGCCTGCCCTCGAGATGGTCCCGGTCCGGAACCTGCCGAACCCTTCGGCGGGAGATGCGGATGCCTGGAGCCGGCTGCGCAGCCTCGCGCCGGGCTGACGCCGGCCCTGCGACAGCAAGGATCCACGACGGGTTGTCCCGGAACGGCAGGCCGCGCCGGTGGTCCATGGGCGCCTCCGGCTTCCGGGACTGCCGGCCATGCACTTTCGTTCGGGCCGGTTTGGGAGGATAAGGAGCCGCATCCGCTGGTCGGAGCCACCCTTTCCAGGGCCGGTCGGACCGCCTGGCTTCGAGGATCCGGAACAACACCCAGATGAGCGCCGTGCTATCCGCCACCGGTGCGACCGGGCCGGCCTGGACCCCATCGAGCTGGCGGGACCGCCCGATCAGGCAGGCGCCGTCCTATCCGGACCGGGCGGCGCTGGAGGCGGTCGAGCAGCGCCTGCGTGCCTACCCGCCGCTGGTGTTCGCCGGCGAGGCGCGTCGCCTGAAGCAGCAGCTGGCGCTGGCGGCGGAGGGCCGTGCCTTCGTGCTGCAGGGCGGCGCCTGCGCCGAAAGCTTCGGCGAGTTCACCGCCGACGTGATCCGCGACACCTTTCGCGTGCTGCTGCAGATGGCGGTGGTGCTGACCTTCGGCGCCAAGGTGCCGGTGGTGAAGCT
>CAXTMS010000044.1:0-601 GCA_964245345.1 uncultured Acetobacteraceae bacterium
ACTGGCTCATCAGGCGGGGGAATGGATGCCCCCGCCGCCTTCTTAGCTACAGCCAGCGCTTCTGCATCCTTAACTTCATCTCCATTGGTTTGCCCGAACCGGGCCAGCGCTTCCGCAAAATCTATGTCCAGCCACAGCGGAGGTTGCCGCTTCTCAACCATCACGCGATCAACATCTTGTAGGTCAAGCGACCGCCAACTTGATCAAGCAGGGCGTTAACACGCTCACCCTCACCCATCTTCCGCCGGTTGTGACGGAAGGAAAACTCGCCGAGATAACGATCAAGATGCTGGCCGCTGACGAAGTGGTGGATCCCGAACACCTTGCGCTTGAACAGGCTCCAAGCGTTCTCCAAGCCATTGGTGTGGATGAAGTAGTGCTTCACATACTCACCGATGGAATGGTTCACGGTGTGGTGGTGGAAGCGGTCACCGATTTCGAGATAGCCGCGATGCTCATCCGTCATCACGTTTGCGCCCTGAGCGACATTGGCGATGAGTTCAGCCTTAAGGGTGAGGGCAGAGGTATCGGGAACGACTTTTACCCGTAGCTCACCATCGCGCTCAAGGATGCCCATCACCGCGACCTTGTTAGCGCCGCC
>CAXTMS010000044.1:611-19397 GCA_964245345.1 uncultured Acetobacteraceae bacterium
GGGGACGGTTAAACGACTTTGTTCGGGCAGCGTGACGGAGACGATGGAGAACGATCCAAGCCGATTTTTGAGTGATCTTGAGATCCTTCGCGAGCTGGGTGGAGGCAATGCCCTTCGTGTGGCTGGTCACCATCCAAATCGCGATGAACCACTTGCGAAGCGGCAGCTTGGTGTCCTCGAAAATCGTTCCGACCTTGATCGAGAAGCGTTGCCGGCAGTCACCGCACTTGTGGGTGCGGTTGTCCGAGAAGTGGTAAACCTTGGTGCTACCACAGTGCGGGCAGTAGGCCCCGTTCTTCCAGCGGATCGCCCTGAGATGATCGACGCAAACTTGCTCGTCCGAGAAGGTTTCCATCATCTGCATCAGGCTGTCGAACTGCTGGATCATCGTCGCACCCTCTCGATGGTGCGAACTTAGGCCGCTTTCAGGCCCGGGTCAAGCAGGTATATAACTGCCAAAACTATCGAGCGATTTCTTGAAGAAGATGGCAAACGAAACGCTGAGATAGGCGGTGCTGACAGGAGCCGTGGCGCGGAACAAAGCCGGCTCGAGCGCATGTTCTCCCCGATTGTTGGAGCCACAGAAGAACATCTACTACAGCTGTGTGACCTACGAACCCGACCTTCCGTGCTGTGTCGATCAGTTCCTGGCGCCCACGCTGTCAGTCGGAAAGGTCGTGGTGATGGATACCTTCCAGCTCACAAGGTCGCTGGTGTTCGCACCGCCATCGCAGCTGCAGGTGCCGGTATCCTCTACCTGCCGCCCTGCTCGCCCGACCTGAACCCCATCGAGCAGCTCGTCGCGAAGCTGAAGGCACTCCTGCGCAACACCGCCGCACGCATGCTGGATGCCGTGTGCCCTAGTTCGTGGTCGCGCCGTTGAGCCAGCTTCGGTCAGCAAGCTGCAGCAGTCGCTTCCGTGTCACTGCCGTAATTGTCGGGACAGTGACACGTCTTACCAAGCGTAATGATCGACCTCGCTTCGGAGCTGAAGCGGTCTCAAGTGCGGGTGACTCAAACAGCGCTCGCAACCGCTCCTGATCCTGCTGACTTTCCTGGTTGAGGCGGAGCATTTCAGGGGTGGGACCGGACAGGTCTACCGTGTCGTCACCCTTGATCGGCTTCGCCGCTTCCGCCGTCTCCATGGGGTACAGCATCGTCACGCGCTTCTCGTACTCGGCACCGATCTGTGACGTTTGCGAGTGATACGCGGCGGTGGCAGCTGGCCAGGAGCCGGTCTGGCTGAACAGGTCGGACAGGAAGCCAACCGCGTAGGTGACATTGACGGATGGAGTGAAAGCATCGTCAAGCGACGCGAAGGCACGGGGATGATACATGAGGTTGATCTGCATGCAGCCGACGTCGATCGAGCGGATTCCGGCGCTTTGAAGAACCAGGACGGCAGCCACCGCTTGCGCCTTGTTCTGGTAAAAGTAACCGCTACCGCCGACGTTGATCGTCCACGGCCAGGGCAGCACGCGATGGGTCGTCGGGTTGAGCCTGCCTGCCTCGATCGTCGAGATCGCTTGCACCAGCCGTCGTGGCATCTTCCTGGGAAGATGGGCATCACCGATGCTTGCCAGGCACTCGCTGTCAGCTGAAGCCGTTCCGGACGGCTGCTCTTTTGCGGCTGCGGCCTGAAACACCGCCAGCAGAAGCAGGATTGGTTTACGGAAAGCGTGCTTGTTCTGACCCACCAGCGCGCCTTTAAACGCTTCTTGAAATGGAACCAACGATTTTTGACCAAATCGAATGAGCAAGGATTGGTGATCAACGAACATCTATTGGATGAGAGTTACAAACTCGTTATTCGACGACTGCATCGCGTCGAGGTTGCGCGACCTCGTCGGGTCTGATCGACGCTGCTGGTTGATCGGCGCGGGATGACCGCATTGTTGTCGCAGGACCTGCGTCGCCGCCTGGTGCAGTCGGTGGAAGCGGGCAGTCGGCCCGGCTACCGCACACCGCTGCTGGCCGGACACGAGGACCTGCTGCGGAGTCGGTTGCGGCCAAGAGCCCCATCACCTCGACCGAGATCAAGGCCAAGCTCGCCGGGCGCGGCATTGAGGCAGGCTGCCTGGCCACGATCTGGTCGACCCCGCACAGGCTCGGGCTGTCGCGCAAAGTGACCCGCTGTCCGAACGCCTCATTATCATGGACAAGGTCAGCCGGGATCGGACGAGCCGTGCCCATGCCGCCGCCGGCCGAGTCAGCGGGTGTTGACGCTTCAAGAGGACAAGCAATGGATGCGCTGCTGGTGGAGGTGATGCGGGGCGACCGGATGGAGTCCCGACACGGCGGCAGCGCCGCCGTGGTGGATGCGCAAGGCGGCGTGCTGTTCACGGCTGGCGACGTCGAGGCGCCGATCTACACCCGCTCCACAGTCAAGGCGCTGCTGGCGCTGCCGCTGGTCGAGACCGGGGCGGCGGACCGGCTCGGCCTGTCGGAGGCGGAGCTGGCGCTGGCCTGCGCGTCGCATGGCGGGCTGCCGGTGCACGTCGAGACCGTCGTGTCCATGCTCGGCAAGGCCGGCCAGGAGCCGGGCTGCCTCGAATGCGGCACGCATTGGCCGAGCAGCCGGGACGCGGCGACCGCCCTGGCCGCAACCGGCGCCGCGCCGTCGGCGCTGCACAACAATTGTTCCGGCAAGCATGCCGGCTTCGTGTGCGTCGCCTGCGACGGGCACCTGCCCGTCACGGGCTACGTCCGGCCGGAGCATCCGGTGATGCGGGCGGCGACCGGAGCGGCGGCCGAGCTGACCGGCGCGCGGATGGACGACACCAACCGCGCGGTGGACGGCTGCGGCATCCCGACCCATGCGATCCCGCTGCATGCCCTGGCGCTCGGCTTCGCCCGGTTCGGCAGCGGCACCGGCATGACGCCGGACCGCGCGGCCGCGTCGGCGCGGCTGCGCCGGGCGGTGGCGGCGCATCCGGAGCTGGTGGCGGGGCCGGGCCGGTTCGACACCAGGCTGATGCAGCTGTTCGGCGCCGACGTGTTCAGCAAGACCGGCGCGGAAGGGGTGCACGTGCTGGCGCTGCCGGACCAGGGGCTCGGGGTCGCGGTCAAGTGCGCGGACGGCGCCACCCGGGCGGCCGAGGTCGCGGCGGCGGCGCTGCTGGCGCGCTTCCTGCCGATGTCGGCGGAAGGGCAGGCGGCGCTGGACCGGTTCTGCCGGCCGAGCCTGCGCAACTGGGCCGGCACCGAAACCGGCATGATGCGCCCGGCCGGGCCGCTGGTTCCGTGAACGTCGTTCAGGAACGGGGGTCGAACGGCGCCGCCACGTCCTGCGGCGAGGCTTGTTGCCGGCCGAAGGTGGCGTAGAACGCCCCGGCGGTGAACACGAACGCCCCGACGGCGTTGCCCAGCGTCACCGGGATCTCGTTCCACAGCCACCAGTCGGCGCCGGTCACCGGGGCACCCAGCATCATGCCGGCCGGGATGGCGAACATGTTCACCACGCTGTGCTCGTAGCCCTGGCTGACGAAGATGAAGATCGGCAGCCAGGCGCCCAGGATCTTGCCCGCGGTGGAGGTGGAGGCCAGGCCCATCACCGAGCCCAGGCTGACCATCCAGTTGCACAGGATCGCCTTGACGAACACGGTGAGCAGGCCGGTCAGGCCGAACGCCTCGTAGGCGGTGGTCTTGCTCACCGCCAGCGCGCGCAGCTTGTCGCCGATGGCACCACCGGTGGTATGGCCGGCCTCGGTGGCGGCGATCCAGAACAACAGGGCATAGAGCAGGCTGCCCAGCAGGTTGCCGAGGAACACCAGGCTCCAGTTGCGCAGCACCCCGTTCCAGCCGATCCGGCCGGCGAACAGCGCCACCGGCAGCACCGCGAAGTTGCCGGTCAGCAGCTCCATCCCCAGCACCACGATCAGCGCGAAGCCGGCCGGGAACAGCAGCGCGCCGACCACGAACTGCCCGGTCTGCGCGAACAGCAGGAACGCCATGGAGGTGACAAAGGCGAGATACGCGCCGGCGAGCGCGGCGCGGATCAGCAGGTCGAGCGCGGGCAGCCTCGCCTTCAGGAGCCCGGCCTCGACCATGCTGCTGACGATCTGGGCCGGCTTCACGTAGTCGGACACGGCGTGGCACTCCTTGACGGAAAGAACGGGCGCGCAGCGGAACGCGGCGGTCGGCGTTCCGCCCCGTCGCGTTGCGCAATCGCCTGCTCCGATGGCCGGAACGGTCGTAGGCCCGGGGCGGACGCGAAACAACACCGCGGCGCCGATCGTTCCGTCCGCCACCGGAGGCAACGCCATGGATGACCGCTTCACCGACCTGCTGCAGCGTGAGAACCGGGCGGACTGGTCGGCGGCGACCGGGCACCGCTTCGTGCGCGGACTGTGCGACGGCACGCTCGACGACGCGGTGCTGGCACGTTACCTCGTGCAGGACCACCGGTTCCTCGACAGCTTCCTCACCCTGCTGGGCGCGGCGATGGCGACCGCGGACACGCCCGGGGCGCGGCTGCGTTACGGGCGGTCGGCCGGGATCGTGTCCGGCGAGGAGAACACCTACTTCCTGCGCGCCTTTGCCGCCCTCGGGGTCGACGCGGCGGCCCGGGAGGCGGTCCCGGACGGGGCGCCGACGCGGGCGTTCAAGGCGCTGATGCGCGAAGCGGCGGCGAGCGGGCGCTATGTGGCCGTGCTGTCGGTGCTGTGCGTGGCGGAATGGCTGTATCTCGACTGGGCGTCGGCGGCGCCGCGGCCGCTGCCGCCTCGCTTCGTCCACGCCGAATGGATCACCCTGCACGACAACCCGGACTTCCGGGCGTTCGTCCGGTTCCTGCGCGAGGAGCTGGATCGGGTCGGGCCGGTGGATGCCGACACCGCCCACGACATGTTCCGGCGCGCGATGGCGATCGAGGCGGCGTTCTTCGACGCCGCCTTCGCGCCAGAGGCGTAGGCGGCCGGTTCTACCTGCTGCCGGGCTTGATCGCGTGGTCGCCGGCCGCGTCGGCCGCCTTTCTGCACATGAACTTGCCGCGCTTGGTGTGGCCGAAGAACTTGTCGCCCTGCATGTGGTAGCCGCGGCTGCGCAGGTTGACCCAGACCACCGCGTCGCCGGGGCAGGAGATGCCGGGGGTCACCGCGTCGGCGCTGGCAGGCGCCCGGGCGGACTTGCCGGCGGAGCCCTGGCTCGGGGGTGCCTGGTCGGTGCTGGAGGCCTGGGCCTGGTTGGCGCCCTGGCTTTCGGAGCCGTGGGCGCCGGCAGGCGGCGCGGCCCAGGCGGAACCGGACATCAGCACGGCGACGGCGAGAACGGAAACGAAGCGGGTCATGGATGCGAAGGCTCCTCGGTGGGGTTGGGGGGATCGGAACGCGCCGGCCTTGCGTCAATCCACCAGCCGGCGAACAAGATAGGTGGCTTCCAGCGCCTGCTCGTGCGCGATCTCGCCGAGGTTGGCGGTGCCGGCATGGCCGCCCTCTGTATCCTCGTAGTACAGGAACGGCACGCCAAGCTGCTCAAGCCGCCAGGCGAAGCGGCGCGCGTGCACCGGCCCCACCCGGTCGTCCCGGGTCGAGGTGAAGATGAACGGTTCCGGATAGGCCACCCCCGGGCGCAGCGCCTGCAGCGGCGAGATCCGGGCCAGAAAGGCGCGCTCGTCTGGCTTCGACACGCTGCCGTACTCGTCCACCCAGGACGCGCCCGCCGCCATGGTCTCGTAGTGCAGCATGTCGAGCAGCGGCACGCCGATGATCACCGCCCGCCACAGCTCCGGATGCTGCGTGAACTCCACCCCCATCAGCAGCCCGCCGTTGGAGCGGCCGCGTATGCCGAGCCGGCGCGGCGTGGTGATGCCGCGAACAACGAGGTCGCGGCCCACCGCGGCGAAGTCGTCGAACACGCGCTGCCGGTGGGTCTTGCGCCCGGCCTCGTGCCAGGCCGGGCCGAACTCGCCGCCGCCGCGTATGTTGGCCAGCACGTAGACCCCGCCGCGCAGGAGCCACAGCCGGCCGGTGGCGCCGGAATACAGCGGCGTGCTGGACACGCCGAACCCGCCATAGGCGGTGAGCTCGGTCGGGTTGGAGCCGTCATGCTTCATGGTGCGTCGGTGCACGACGAAGTACGGGATCATCGTGCCGTCGGCCGAGTGCGCCTGCAGCTGGTCCACCACCAGGCCGGACGCATCGAACTGCGCCGGCAGCGCCTTCACCCGATCGGCGGCGCCGGTGCCGGCGTCGACCAGCCAAAGCTGGCTGGGCGTCAGGAAGCCGGTCACCTGCAGAAAGGCGTGGTCGTCGTGCGGGTTGTTGTCGACCAGGGTGATCGACGCGTTGTCCGGCAAGGGCAGGGACCGGCTGCTCCAGCCGGCGGCGCCGGGGGTGAACACCAGCGCCCGGCCGCGCACGTTGTCGGCGATGGCGGCGACCACGTGGCCGCGGGTGAAGCCGACCGACTCCGCCTCCACCGACTGGCGCGGACCGGGCGCGAACACCAGCTGCGTCGCGGCGTGCGGACGAAACGGGTCCAGGGCGGCGAGGCTGCCGGCCGGGACCGCCGGTCCCGCCCCGGGCTGCCAGTCCTGGTCCAGCTTCGCCACCAAGCGCCCAGCGACCAGCCCGATCACCACCGCCTTCGGCGGCAGCGGCAGCGGCACCAGCCCCTGCGGCGTCACCTCCTGGTAGGACTTGGTGAAGAAGGTGACGCCGCGATCCACCAGCACCGTCCTGTGCCCGTCGCCGTCGACCAGCACCTCCGGGCTGACGGCAATGTCGGCCGGCGTTCCCCGCGTCAGCTCCGTCGCCGCGTCGAGCGCCTGCCCGCGACGCAGCCGCTTGACGATGAACGGGTAGCCGGACGCGGTCAGGCTGCCCGGCCCCCAGTCGCGCGCCACCAGCAGCGTGTCCCGGTCCTCCCAGGCGAGCATCTGCTTGGAACGCGGCAGCACGAACCCGCCCGGCACGAAGCGCCCGGTGGACAGGTCGAACTCGCGCGCTGTGGTGGCGTCCTCGCCGGCGTCGGACAGCAGCACCAGGCAGCGCGTTTCCTCCGGCTCCTCGCAGTCCACGCCCTTCCACACCCAGTTGGCGTGCTCGGACGCGGACAGCGCGTCGAGGTCGAGCACCGTGTGCCAGGCCGGCGACGCGCCGCGATAGGACCCGAGATCGGTGCGCCGCCACACGCCGTGGCGGTGTCCGGCATCCTGCCAGAAGTTGTACACCTGCCCGCCGATCACCCTGGGGCTGGGGATCCGCTCCGGCGCCTGCGCCACCGCCAGCGCGTCGGCATGGAACGCGGGGTAGCGCGTGTCGTGCTCCAGCACGCCCAGGGTCCGGGCGTTCCGCTGCCGGACCCAGTCCAGCGCCTGGGCGCCGGCGACGTCGCCGAGAAAGGCGGGCGGCTGCCCGGCCGGGACCGGGTCGGCGGGTATCGTCGTCGCGGCCCGCAGCGGCAGCGGAACAAGCAGGGCGGCGATCAGTAGCAGGGCGAGGAAGCGCATGGGTGTTCCAGGGGGACGGGCGGACGGACCGGAGGCGGCCCGGTTCGCGACAAGGCAGGAACCGGACGGGAATGCAACATCCGTGCGCGCGCCCGCCGCTGCACGGTTTCTCGGATTCGACGACGGGAAACGGGACGCCGAGGCCGTGCATCCCTGGCATGGACGGGCACCACAACGATCTGGCACAGGATCCTTCCCATGAACGAGCAGGCGACGGCGACCGCATCCACGCCCGGGGACCCGCGCTGGGCCCGCATCCTGGCGCGCGACAAGCAGGCCGACGGCACGTTCTGGTACTCGGTGCTCACCACCGGGGTGTACTGCCGGCCGTCCTGCCCGTCCCGCACCTGCAACCCCGGCAACGTCGTCATCCACGACAGCCTGGACGCGGCGCGGGCGACCGGCTGCCGCGCCTGCCTGCGGTGTCGTCCGGACGCTCCGTTGCCCGACGACGCCCAGGCGGCCGTCGTCGCCCGGGCCTGCCGGCTGATCGACGCGGCGGACCATGCGCTGCCGCTCCCGGAGCTGGCGGAAGCGGTCGGCTGCAGCCCGTCCCGCCTGCACCGCCTGTTCAAGGCGGCGACCGGGGTGACGCCCAGGGCCTATGCCGCCGCGCGACGCGCCGCCCGGCTCCGGGAGCGGCTGGGCGAGGACGCAACCGTGACGCAGGCGATCCACGGCGCCGGATACGGATCGAGCGGCCGGTGCTACGCCGAGGCCGGGGCCGTGCTCGGCATGACGCCGCGACGCTACCGCAACGGCGGCGACGGGGAAACGCTGCGCGTCGCGGTCGAGGCCTGCTCGCTGGGCTTGATCCTGGTCGCCGCCAGCGCCCGGGGGATCGCCGCCATCCTGATCGGCGACGATCCGGAGCGGCTGCTGTGCGACCTGCGCGACCGGTTTCCCCGCGCCGAGCTGGCCGGCGACGACCCGGCGTTCGCGACGCTGGTGTCGCAGGTGGTGAAACTGGTGGAGGCGCCGTCGCTCGGCCTCGACCTGCCGCTCGACATACGCGGCACCGCGTTCCAGCGGCGCGTGTGGCAGGCGCTGCGGGAGGTCCCGGCCGGCAGCACCGCGAGCTACGCCACTATTGCCGCCCGGATCGGCGCGCCGGGCGCAGTGCGGGCGGTGGCGGGCGCCTGCGCCGCCAACACGCTGGCCGTGGCGATCCCGTGCCACCGTGTGGTGCGCCAGGACGGCGCGCTGTCCGGTTATCGCTGGGGCGTGCAACGCAAGCGGGCGCTGCTCGATCGCGAGGGGGCGCAGGCCGGAACCGCGCGAACGGCAAACATCCCGGATGCCATGGATTGTGAACGACGTTCATGAGCCAGCGCTCGGGAGCCGGTGCGCACGACGGGCTGCTCGACGAGGTGGAACTGGGACCGGGCGCCATCCTGCTGGGCGGCTTCGCCCGCCCGGAGGCGGAAGCGCTGCTCGCCGCCCTGGACGGCATCCTGCGCGCGGCCCCGTTCCGACACATGACGGTTCCCGGTGGCCGGCGCATGTCGGTGGCGATGAGCAACGCCGGCCGGGTCGGCTGGGTCTCGGACCGGAGCGGCTACCGCTACGCCCCGGCCGATCCGGACACCGGCCGTCCCTGGCCGGCGATGCCGGACGCGTTCGCCATCCTGGCCGGCCGGGCGGCGCAGCGGGCGGGATATGGGGGCTTCGTGCCGGATTGCTGCCTGGTCAACCGCTACGAGCCGGGGGCGCGGATGTCGCTGCACCAGGACCGCGACGAGCGCGACCTCGCGGCGCCGATCGTGTCGGTGTCGCTCGGCCTGCCGGCGACGTTTCTGTGGGGCGGTGCCACCCGGGCCGAGCGGCCGCGTCGCCTGCGCCTCGGGCACGGCGACGTGGTGGTCTGGGGCGGGCCGTCGCGGCTGGCGTTCCACGGGGTCGACGCGCTGAAGCCGGGCACGCATCCGGCCACGGGCGCCGCGCGCTACAACCTCACCTTGCGGCGGGCGCTGTGACGGCGGCTCACCGGCTGCGCGACAGGTGCAGCCCGACCAGGCGGGACAGCAGGATGGCCGGGAACAGCTGGCCGATCACGGTTTCCGCGTCGGCCAGGCTGGACGCCAGCGGCGAACGCGCCACCACGGTGCCGTCGCCGATGGAGGTGAGACGGGTGAGGCTGAAATGCAGCAGCTCCGCCGCATGCGCCGACGGACGCGCGGACAGGCCGGACATGGCGTGCGGCGACAGGAGCACGAGCCCGGCATAGGCCATCGTGAACAGGAGCGAAACGTTGAGGTAGATGAACACCGCGCCGGCGATCCGGTGGTGGTTCACCTCGCCCGGGCCGAACACCGCGCGGGCCATGGCCGCGGTCACCAGCACGTTGTAGGCGAAGGCCATGCCCAGGGTGATCGCGTGCGGCAGCAGCCCGGGCAGGAAACGCGACAACAGGGTGAGGCCGAAGCTGGTCGCCAGCGCCAGCCGGAGAAGCGCGGACCTGGCCAGCAGGCCGATCGCAATGCCGGCGAGCGCCAGCTGCAGCAGCGTCACCACGCTGCGGTCCACGCCGCCGGCGCTCAGGGCCGGGATGGCGACGAACAGGAACACCACCTCGAGCGCCAGCATCAGGCTGAACTGCCAGCCCGGCTCGCGCGCGAGCAGCTGGCGGGGTGCCGGCGGGCGGACCATGGCAGCGCGCTCGACCGCATCCATCGCCGTGTTCCCCCGGGGCAAGGTGCTTGAGGGCCCCCAGCCTGGCCCGGATGTGTCTCGCTTGCCAAGGCGTCGGAGGCTGCCTCACGCGGTCAGCGCGGCGCCGCGGCGGTCTCGCTCGGGTCGGCCACGGCGATGCGCGTCCACTGGAACTGCCCGTCCGGCCCGTTGACGCCGAGCAGCCAGGTTTCGCCGGTCGCCGTGTTCAGCAGGATGGTGGCGTGCTGCGGCGGGTTGGCCGGATAGATGACGAACACCGGCGACCCGGCCGCCGGTTGCACGGCCTGGGGCGGTCCCGGGGGCGAGGCCTGCGCGGGAAGCGTCTGCGCCTGGGGATCCTGCGCCGGAGGCTGGCTCGGGGGTGGCGCCTGCGCCCCGGACGCCGGGAACGACAGCAGGAACGGGACGATCCCGACCAGAAGCCGGCGCATTGCTCTTCTCCCGTTGTGGCCGTTCGGTCCGGAGGACGGCCTTGCGTTCATTGTCGCGGAGCTGGCCGGCCGGCGCCATGCCCGGTCGTCATGCCCGGTCGTCGAGCCGCGCACGCAGGCGCCGCCACAGCCTTTCCTCGGGCAGGTCGTCGCCTTCCGTGGTCTGGTTCGCAAGCTGCTCCACCAGCCGGGTGGCGATCAGGCCGCGATGCCCGACCTGCCAGTTGTCCGGGCTGGTTCCCGAGGCCGACCACGGCGGCAGGGTCAGCAGCAGCCTGCCGGCCAGGGCGTCGAGCAGGGGCTCATAGGTGGCGCGCAGCGCGGCCAGGGTGCTCTGCGCGCTCGGCGCGTCGGTCCAGTGCAGGCCGGCCTCGCCGAGGTCGTCGACCAGCCGGCGATACGCCTCGTCGGCGAGCCGGTCGCCGCCGTCGTAGCGGGATGGCGACACGCCGAAGGAGCGGGCCATCTCGACGATCACCATGCGTCCCATGGTGAAGGTCATACGCGCCTGCAGCGACCGGGTGCCTTCCACGCCGACCAGGATCAGGGCGCAGGTGTCGATCACCGCCGCCAGCGCCGCCAGCCAGGACTGGCTGTCGTGCTGGGACCGGTAGTACACCAGCATCGGGTAGCTGAGATGGGATTCCAGCAGCTCCGAGCCCCACACCTCCCATTCGCGCAACAGCTCGTCCAGCTTGAGCAGGCCGTCCGGCTCGCTGTGCCGGGTGAGCAGGGTGCAGGCGGTGGGCGGAGTGCCGGCGCGCACGTCGAGCTGGATCACGTGCGCCTCGCGCCGGGAGAACAGCTGGTACAGCACCGGCAGGTAGCCGATCACCAGGGCGAGGAAGCCGAAGCCGAGGCCGGCCTCGGACACGGACAAGGCGCGCGCGAGGTGGGAATGCGGCACCACGTCGCCATAGCCGAGGGTGAAGAAGGTGACGCCGCTCATGTAGATCTGGTCGGCAAGCGGGGACGCGTGCGGCACGTGGGCCTGCAGCGTCCAGCTCAGCGTGCCGAAGCCCAGGATCAGGCACAGCGCCCACAGGGTGAACAGCAGCACCATCGACAACGGGCCGAACACGCTGAGGAAGTGCTCCCGCCGCGCGCCGCGGAAGGCCTGGGAACAGCGCTTCCACACCCCCCACACGACGCGGAAGTAGAGCCGCGCCGCCCGGAAGCGGCGGGCCACGCGCCGGGGCAGCAGCATCACCTCGAACGCATCCTGGAGCACGAGAAGGATCAGGCCGGCCGCCAGGAGCGCCAGGAGCGGGATGAGCATGGGGTGGAAAGCGGGGTGCCGGGCCGGAGTTGCCGTGGCGGCCGGCCGCCGGATCGGGGACAGGGCGAACGGGATGCTGCCGACGGAACGTCATCCCGGGACGTACGAGGCGAGCGGCAGGCCCGGCGGCCAGGACGGCCGCCGGGATCACCGGATGGAAACGGGCAGCGGCTCCGGGTTCAGGGTGTCGCTGCCCGGCCGTGCGTGGATCAGCCGGTGTAGATGGCTGGGTCGTAGGACGGCCCCTCGACCAGGGGCACCGTCACGCCGCCGCGGACGTTGCCCAGGACCACGAAGGACATCGCGCCGAGGCCGCCGCTGCCGTCGGCGCCGGCCAGGACGGCGACGGCGATCGTGTTCTCGCCCGCAGGGTTGAGGATGCCGTTCGGGATCACGAACCGGGTCTGCGGTCCGACCTTGTTGATGTAGATCCCCATGTGCCAGCCGTTGACGAAGATCCGTGCGCGGTAGTCGCGCGTGGTGGTGTCGGTGATCTGCAGCGCCAGCGACACGTCCTGGCCGGCCGGGGCCGCGAGCGACACGGTGGTGCGGTACCAGCCTACACCGGGCGTCGGCTGGCTGGCCGGCAGGGCGACCGCCGACCAGGCGCCGTCGGGGAAGCCTGGAAGGTGATAGCCGGCGCGCTCCCCGTGCAGGCCGCCGTTGTTGTAGGGGCCACGGACCGGGTCGACCAACGTCTCGCCGCCGAGCGCGCCCTGGATCTTCCAGCTGATGGCCGCGCCGGAGCCGACCAGCGCGTAGCCGGTCAGGCCGCGTGGCTGCTTCTGGCCCTCGATGTGCCCGAGATTCTCCACCAGCACCGACAGGACGTTCTGCACGCCCGGCTGGAGCGCGCCGGTCGGGAAGGAGAAGGTGGTGGTGGCGTCGGGGTTGGTCAGGCCGACCTCGGTCTGGCCGAGAAAGGTGCCGTTGAGCCAGGCGAAGAAGCTTCCCGCCCGTCCGGTATAGGCGGTCAGCGTGATGCCGGTCTCGGTGCCGGCCGCGGTGAAGCGCGCCCGGTACCAGGTGTCGCCGTGATGGTAGCCGTAGTCGTCGGCATACAGCACGACCTGGCCGGCGGCCGGCTGCAACGGGTTGTTGGTGGTGGTGTTGGCCGCGTCGACCCATTTCGAGTCGTCGAAGCCGGCCGCGGTTTCCGGGATGTCGGCGATGGTGCGCCACCCCTCGATCGCCGGCGGGGTGTAGCTGACGGGTCCGGGCACCGCGCCGACCACGGTGCCGTAGCGGGTCATGGCGGACTGGATCGCCGTGCCGTTCCAGGTGATCGCAGCGCCAGGGCTCGCGGCGTGGGTGAACACCTCGATCTGGCCGGCAACAACGGTGTCGCCGGTGAGCGCGATGGTGCTGCCGTCGAAGGAAGCGCTGCGCACCAGCTCCGGGCCCTGGACCACCACCGCCTGGCCGCCGACGTCGAAGCGCCAGAAGGTCGCCGCGGCGGCGTCGTCGCCGATGGCGAGCAGCAGCGGCGCCTGGCCGCCGGTGATGCGAAGCAGGGTCAGACCGGAATGAACGTAGTTCAGCCGCAGGTCGCCGGAGGACGCGTCGTAGACGCTGCTGGCGGCCCCTGCCAGCACCTCCACCGTCGGGGTCGAGGCGTAGCGCAGCACGGTTTCCCCGTCCTCGCCGGGACGGCCATAGAACACGGCCCCGTCGCTTGCGCCGAACCGCGCGTGGGTCATGATCTCCGAGGTCGAGTACATCAGCGACTGGCGATCCATCGCGTAGCCGGCGACCAGGATCTTGCAGTCGCGCCCGTTGATCACGAGCACGCCCTGCTGCGGCACCGTGGCGTAGGCGGCGCCGTTGAACGAGATCGGAAAGGTCACCTGCTCGAAGCTGGTCGAGGTGGAGTCCACGTGGATCAGGGTGAAGAACTGCGTGAGCGTGGTCGGGTTGACCAGGGCGCGGACGCGCAGGTTGCTGTTCGACGACGCGACGTCGTTGACGGTCTCGGTGTAGTCGATGTCGGTCACGGAGCTGACGAAGTAACCGATCTTCTTGTCCTCGTCGTACTTGTCGGTGAGCAGGCGCCCTTCGGTGATCGCCGCCCCGTAGTCGTAGGAGGTGTACAGGTCCTCCGACGGCAGCCAGCCCCAGCTCGTCCCGCCGAAGAGCATGTAGAGGCTCTGCATCGTGACGCCGCCGGCGATGTTGTTCTTGTAGAAGACGCGGTTGAAGTTGGGGTTGGTGAGCTCGTAGCAGTTGGCGAAGCCGGGACCGGCCCAGTAGTCGTACGAGCCGCCCTGGGTTTCGGCGATGAACTCCGGGTTGAGCTCCGCGCCCTGGCTCCGGAGGTAGTAGAAGTCGTATACCGGGTGCCACACCTGCGGGTTGGTCGCGTCGAACCCTTGCGTGTAGGAGTCGATGCCGTAGATGTCGACGCCGCCCGGCGTGCCGGGGCGCCACAGGCCGTAGGCGCCGATGTTGTTGTCGAAGAACGGCACGGTGATGCCGTTCGCGCGCGCCTGCGCTTCCAGGGCCTGCATGTAGGACACGGCATCGGCCGAGGACGAGGAGAACTCGTTCTCGATCTGGTACAGGATGATCGGGCCGCCCCTGTCGATCTGGTAGTTCACCAGAACCCCGTTGATCGCGGAGAACCATTCGAGCGCGGAGTCGAGGTAAGGCTGCGCCGCGGTGCGCACCCCGCCCGCCTGCGGCAGCAGCCAGCCGGGGAAGCCGCCGAAATCGGTCTCGGCGTTGATGTACGGACCGGGACGCGCGGCGATGTAGATGCCGACCTCCGACGCGATCTCCATCAGCATGGCGACGTCGCGTATGCCGGTGAAGTCGTACTTGCCGGGCGCGGGCGAGTGGAAGCCCCAATGGAAGTACACCGACGCCGCGGTGAAGCCGGCGGCGCGGTACTTCTGCAGCGCGTCGCGCCACAGGCCGGGGCTGGGAAGGCGCCAATAATGGAACTCGCCCGACCAGTGGTAGAGGCGCTTGCCGTAGAGCTTGAGCGAGAAGGTGTCGTAGGTGATCGGATAAGCCGGCGTCTTGGCTGCCAGCGCCTCGATCGGTCTCAAGGCATGAGCCGCCATGACGAAACCGGGAACGGCCAGAAGGCTTCGCCGCGTCAATGCCATCGATGTTCTCCCGAACGTTTTTTCTGCTTGTCACGCGTCATAAACGGCAGGATGGAATTTGTCTAGGTAATCGAATTCGTCTTGCCGCAGGCCGGTAGATGATCAGAAGGATGATGCTGCGTCGCTTCGACGAATTGCTGCAGTGCAAGACTCGCAGCGGTGTCGGAGGTGTTCACGACACGGTCGAATCAAGCGACGATGTGCGGGATCGTCATGCAGATGCCGGCTGGTGTGGACGGGCAGGTTCATCCAGCTGCAACACGTGCATGATGCGCCCCCGCACGGCTTCAGGTTCGCGTTGAAGCAGTCCGGGTCAGCAAACTCGGCTCCTCCTGCTCCTCGGACGATCCGGCGAGGACGCCGCGACGGCGCTCCGATGCGCGGGTTGTGCAAGGATGGTAGCGGTTCCGGATGCCCATGCGACACCATGTCGGGTGCATGCCTGCTGCCCGGACTGCGGCCGAGCTGCCGGTCCTGCCGATGCGAGGTGTCCGATCACGGCGTGTCCAGACCGGTCGTGCACCGTGTTGAAGCAAACAAGGAAACCGATCGCCAACGAACGGCGCGATGAAGGTCGCTCCTGCGCGCTTGGCCCGTGACGAGCCCAAGGAAGCGGCAGGTTCCGGCGAGGCTGCGTGCGACGGAGGCAGAAGGCCCACGCCGGTCTGCCGGTCGGGGCGGCCTAGGCGTCCGGATCGGAACGCTCGGTGCGCCGGGTGCCCTTCAAGGCGGAGCGCACGGTCTTGGCGGTCAGCCGCCGCTCGTTCGAGCCGCGTGTGGGCCGGGTCGGCCGCCTGACCGGCGCGGGCGGCCTGGCGGCTTCGCGGACCAGTTCTGCCAGCCGCTCCAGCGCGTCGGCGCGGTTGCGCTCCTGGGTGCGGAAGCGGTGCGCGGTCAGCACCAGGACGCCGTCCTTGGTGAGCCGCCGCCCCGCCAGCGCCTTGAGGTTCGCCTTGACGCGCTCGTTGATGGAGGGCGACGCGGCCATCGCCCAGCGCAGCTGCACCGCGGTCTCGACCTTGTTGACGTTCTGCCCGCCCGGTCCGGCCGAGCGGATGAAGCTCAGGGTGATCTCCGCCTCGTCGATCGACAGCCGGTCGTTGATGCGGATCCCCGCCATCACGCCGGGTCCGGAGCCCGGACCGGATCGCCCTGCGGGATCCGGGATGGCCGAAGCGGCCGGTGCGGCGTTAGCACGGGCAGCCCGTTCGAGGAGGATGACCATGACGCCCTGCCTGCATCGGCTGCTCCCGCTTCTGGTCCTGTTGCCGGGCGCCGCGTTGGCGCAGCCGGCCGCGCCGCCGGCGATGGATGCCGGCCGCTGCGACTACTTCTCCCGGCTCCACCGTTTCGCCGAGGAAAGCAAGAGCATGTGCGACGAGGGGCGGCAGGTGAAGGTCGGGCCGCTGACCGCGCAGATCCTCGAGCAGTGCCGCGCCCTGCAGGGCGAGCGCTTCGACCGGCAGCCGATCGACGACATGATCGCCGGCTTCTCGTCGCAGGTCTCGTCGCAGGGGCTCGGCAACGCCTGCCACGCCGTCAAGATGCAGGTGTGGGACCTGATCGCGCAATGACGGGGAGGCGGGCGGCTCGGGCAAGGCGGAGGAACGCGTGAAGAAGCTGATCAACGATCCGGGCCGGGTGGTGCGGGAGATGCTGGAAGGCGCGGTGGCGCGGGTGCCGTTCCAGGCGCTGCTGCCCGACGACGACGTGGTGCTGCGCCGGGACGGCGACAGGCAGGTGGCGGTGATCTCGGGCGGCGGCAGCGGCCACGAGCCGGCCCATGCCGGCTATGTGGGCCCGGGCATGCTGGCCGCCGCGGTGGCGGGCGCCGTGTTCACCTCGCCCAGCGTCGACGCCGTGCTCGCCGCCCTCCGCGCCGCGACCGGTCCGGCCGGCGCCCTGCTGGTGGTCAAGAACTACACCGGCGACCGGCTCAACTTCGGCCTGGCCGCGGAGCTGGCGCGCGGCGAGGGGCTCGCGGTCGAGTTGGTGGTGGTGGCCGACGACGTGTCGCTGCGGGACACGGTGCCGCGCGACAGGAGGCGGGGGATCGCCGGAACGGTGCTGGTGCACAAGGTGGCGGGCGCGGCGGCCGCGGCCGGCCGGCCGCTCGGCGAGGTGAAGGCGCTGGCGGAACGCGTCGCGGCCGGGCTCGGCAGCATGGGAGCGGCGCTGGACGGATGCACCCTGCCCGGAGCTGGCGCAAGCGGGTTCGCGCTCGGGGAGCACGAGGTCGAGCTCGGGCTCGGCATCCACGGCGAGCCGGGGGTGAGCAGGGTGGCGTTCGAAGGCTGCGACCGGCTGGTGGACACCATGCTGGAGGCGGTCGCGGATGAGCTCGGCCTGGGTGGCGGCGAACGGGTCGCGCTGCTGGTGAACGGCCTCGGCGCGACGCCGCCGATGGAGCTCGACGTCGTCATGCGGGCGACGCTGCGCGCGTTGCGCGACAGGAACGTGAACGTGGTTCGCGGCTGGTGCGGCAGCCTGCTCACCGCGCTGGACATGCCCGGCTGCTCGATCACGGTTCTGCCGCTGGACGACGAGCTGCTCGGGCTTCTCGACGCTCCCACCGAGGCGCCGGCCTGGCCGGGGCGGGGCGTGCTCAACGACGACGTCGTTCATCACGCCGGCGCGGTTCGTCATGGCGCGGGCCGTGCCCGGAGCGATGGCGACGCCGCGGCGGCAGCGCCCTCGGAGGCGGGGCTGCAGGTCCGGACCGCCGCCCACGCCGCCGCGCACGGGCTGATCGGCGCCGAGGACATCCTGGCGGCGCTCGACGCCAAGGCGGGGGACGGCGACCTCGGCAGCAGCATGACGCGCGCGGCCAGGGCGGTGCTGGCGCTGCCGCCGGACGCCTGGCGTTCGCCGTCGCACGCGCTGGGGGCGATGGCCGACGCGGTCCGCCGTGCGGCAGGCGGAAGCTCGGGGCCGTTCTATGCCGTGGCGCTGTCCCGCGCCGCCCGTCGCCTGGACGGGATCGAGCGGCCCGGCCTGCCGGACTGGGGCGACGCGCTGGGGGAGGCGGTCGAGGCCATCTGCCAGCTCGGCGGCGCGCGGCCGGGCGACCGGACCATGGTGGACGCGCTGCAGCCGATGGCGGAAGCGCTGCGGGATGCGGCCCGAGCCGGACGCTGGAACAGGGACGCGTGGGCGCGCTGCGTCGCCGCCGCGCGCGGAAGCGCCGACGCCACGGCCGCGATGCCCCCGCGCCTCGGGCGCGCGAGCTACCTCGGCAACCGCGCCCTGGGAGTTCCGGATGGCGGCGCGGTCGCGGTGGCGATCCTGGGGGAAAGCCTGGGCGACGCATTGCCGTTCGACATGGATTGAGGCTCCATCGCCCCGATGTCGCACAACACGTTCGGCCACCTGTTCCGCGTCACCACCTGGGGGGAAAGCCACGGCCCGGCGCTGGGCTGCGTGGTCGACGGCTGCCCGCCGCGGATGGCGCTGTCGGAGGCTGACGTGCAGCCCTGGCTGGACCTGCGCCGGCCGGGCCAGTCGAGGCACACCACACAGCGCCAGGAAGCCGACCAGGTGCGCATCCTGTCCGGGGTGTACGAGGGCCTGACCACCGGCACGCCGATCATGATGGTCATCGACAACACCGACCAGCGCTCGCGGGACTACCGCGAGGTGGCGGACAGCTTCCGGCCCGGCCACGCCGACCTCGCCTACGCGCTGAAATACGGGATACGCGATCCGCGCGGCGGGGGACGCTCGTCGGCGCGGGAAACCGCGGCCCGGGTGGCGGCGGCGGCGGTGGCGCGCCGGCTGCTGTCGGAGGCGCTGGGGCCGGGCTTCCGGGTGCGCGGCGCGCTGGTGCAGGTCGGGCCGCACGCG
>CAXTMS010000045.1:0-19374 GCA_964245345.1 uncultured Acetobacteraceae bacterium
GTACCTGATGACGCCGTGGTGGCACATGAAGCAGCGGCCAACGCGAAGCAAAGGCCTCGATACGATAAGATCCACGTCACGGTGAATGGTCCTGTTCATCAAAACTTGATCGCGGAACTTCGTCGGAACGGCATGGATGTTTTGGATACGACGGATCTGAACAGTGACGTGTCTACTCATTTGGTCGTCAGCCAATCCGATGATTGGGTCGGCTTGGGGCTGTCCGGCATTGGTCCTTTCGCGGCGCTGGTCCATCAGGATGAGGATGAGCACTACTCCTGGGTCACCGCGCCGGATCAGGGGCCGACGCCGCTGGCAAAGGCGGTGGCGGGCGTCGTCGAACAGGCCGGGTTCCTGTTGCTGACCCGGGACGTCGTGACGAGAACAGTCAAGATGAACAGCTGGGACGGATCGACCGAAGCGACGCTCTATCAGGCCTTGTTCACAGACACCGACTGGATCCCGTAGCACCGGAAACCGTCACGCCGCTGCTTCTGGCCAAGCGCTTCACCCTGAACCCGGTGCTGGTGATGGCGTCGCTGCTGTTCTGGGACTGGCTGTGGGGCATTCCGGGCGCGTTCCTGAGCGTGCCGCTGCTGGCGGTGTTCAAGATCGTCTGCGACCACGTCGACAGCCTGACCGCGATCGGACACATCGGCGGCGGCGTCTCGAAGCCCGGGCGGCGGCGCATGGCGATGCCGTTCCCGCGCGCCGCCGGCTGGCGTCAGGCAGGCAGCGGCGCTGCCGCGTCGGCCGTCGCCATCGGCAGCACGAGGTCGATCGTGGTGCCCTGGCCGGGTGCGCTGCATATCTCAAGCCTGCCGCCGTGATGCTCGGCGAACTCCTTGACCATCGGCAGGCCGAGGCCGGTTCCCCAGCCCGGCTGCTTGGTGGTGAAGAAGGACTGCGTCGCCTGGGCCTTGACCTGGTCGGTCATGCCGATGCCGTGGTTGATCACCGCCACCCCGACCGCGTCCCCTCCGTCGAGCCGGCAGCGCCGGCTGCGCACCACGATACGGCCGCCGGGCGAGGACGCGTCGGCCGCGTTGCGCACCAGGTTCAGCAGCACCAGCTCCAGCTGCGCGGGGTCCAGCCTGGCCGGAAGCGGCCCGTCCGCAAGCTCCAGCACCACCGACAGCTGGTGGCCGGCCATCTGGTCGAGGATCGCGTCGCAGTCGCGCACCGTCGCGTTGACGTCGACCACCTGAGCGTCGTCGAACCGGCGCCTGGCGAAGGACAGCATTTGTTCGGTCAGGCGGGCGGCCCGCTGCGCACCCCAGTCCGCCCGCGCCACCTGCCCGGCGCGGCGCTCCGGGTCCTGTTCCTGCGCCAGGCGCTGAAGGTTGGCCAGCACGATGGTCATGAGGTTGTTGAACTCGTGCGCCACGCGCGCCGTCAGGTGGCCGAGGGCCTCCATGCGCTGCGCTTGGTGCGGCAGGGCGTCCGCAGGATGCCACGCGACCCCGGACCCGCCGAACGCGTCCCCATGCGCGGCCAGCAGCTCTGCGGCCGCATCACGGCCGGCTGGAACCGGCACCTGCGCCACCTCCAGTTGGACGGCGTCGTCGATAACGCCATGGCGTCCCGCCATTGCGGGACAGCCTTGTTCAGGAACGCGAGCCGGCGGGTCGGGCCGGTCGGTCATCGGCATCCTCCTTGGGTCCGGGTCCGACCGCATCCTAGCTCAAGCAGTCCCGACTTCCATTACTTTATCGCAACGCATGCGAAGTTCGACAAAATCCCTGTTATGACTGCGGCCTTTCCGAGAACCCTAAGCGCTTCTACAGCCTATGGTGGTTATCAGTCGTTACTGTTTCCTAACAAGTCTCGCCCTTCTCCTGGGCGCACAACCGTTGCGGGGGCGGGAAACGCGCGGAACCGGGCGCGTTCCCCGTCTGCGGCCAGTTAATCGGCTTCAGTCGGCGGCCGGCGGAGGCGCCACGTCGCTCGCCTGCATCAACGCGTGCTCCTGCTGGTGCAGCGCCTCCATCTGGGCGTGGGTGCTGGAGGCGGTCGCGAGCTGGGCCGGGGTGAGCATGTTGCGGATCGCCAGCTCGTTGGAGATGCGCTGCGCCTCGAGCTGCTGCATCAGCGAGGTTTCCTGCTGCACCAGCGGCTGCAGGCTCGCCTCGCTGACCGTGCCGGACCCCAGGATCGCGCTGTCGATCTGCCCATGCACCGCGCGCAGCTGCGCCGACAGGCTGCCCGGGCCGTGCTCGGCCTTCATCAGGGCATGCAGCTGCGTCTTCTGGGCGTCGGTCAGGGTGACGCCTTCCAGCAGCGGGCTGCCATGGTGCCAGCCGCCGGGGCCGCCGCGCTGGGCCATCGCCGGCGCCAGGCCCGCTCCCAACGCGCCCGCGGTGGCCAGGGCGAACAACAACTTCTTGCTGAACATCGCATCATCCTCGTGTGTCGTCCCGGAACCGGGATCGACAGCAGGATGCGCAACCGCTGTAACAGGTCCATCCGCGTTTCGGCGACGGAATGTAACCATTCCGGTGGGGAGGACGATGGCGACCCGCATCCTGGTGTCCGGCTTCGACCCGTTCAACGGCGAGGCGGTCAACCCGTCGCAGCGCGCGGTGGAGGCGCTCGGGCGGATGGCGCTGCCCGGCATCGCCCTGCGCACAATCGTGCTGCCGACGCGGTTCGGCGCGTCGCTGGCCCGGCTCGACGACGCGCTGGCCGGATGGCCGGCGGAGGTGGTGCTGTCGGTCGGCCTCGCCGGCGGCCGCGCCGGGCTTTCGGTGGAGCGGGTGGCGATCAACCTCGATGACGCGCGCATCCCCGACAATGCCGGCGCGCAGCCGCTGGACCGGCCGGTGGTCGAAGGCGCACCCGCGGCCTACTTCGCCAGCCTGCCGGTCAAGGCGATGGCGGCGTCGATCCGGGCGGCCGGGGTGGACGCGTCGGTGTCGCACAGCGCCGGCAGCTTCGTGTGCAACCACGTGTTCTTCGGCCTGTGCCACCGCGCCGCCACCACCCGGCCCGGCCTGCGCTGCGGCTTCGTCCACATCCCCTGGCTGCCCGAGCAGGCGGCACGGCGTGGCGGCCCGGGCCTGGACACGGACGCGGTGGTGCGCGGCCTGGCCGCCGCCCTGGTCGCGGCGGTGGCCGATGCGCCCGAGCCGGCGATCGCGGAAGGCGGGTTGTCCTGACTGCGGCGCCGCCGCGTGCGACGCCTAGCCCGGCCGGGTTCATCGCCGCCCACACCGCGATCGGCACGGCGCCGCTGGTGCCCGAGATCGCGCTGCACCTGGCCACCGAGATCACGCCGATCTGGCAGGCCTCCGAAGCGTGGCTGGAGCGCGAAGGCATCGAGCCGCCGTTCTGGGCGTTCGCCTGGCCCGGCGGCCAGGCGCTGGCGCGGCACGTGCTGGACCATCCGGAGCTGGTCAAGGGGCGCCGGGTGCTGGACTTCGCCGCCGGCGGCGGCATCGCCGCGATCGCCTGCGCGCTGGCTGGCGCCGCCACCGTGGCGGCGGCGGAGATCGACCCGCTGGCGGCGGCGGCGATCCATTTGAACGCCGTTCACAATTCCGCCGCCGTCACCGTGCTGGAAGAGGACCTGGTCAACAGCGACCGGGCGTTCGACCTGATCCTGTGCGGCGACGTGTGCTACGAGGCGCCGATGACGCGGCACATCCTGCCCTGGCTGCGCCGCCTGGCCGCGACAACGGAGGTGTGGGTCGCCGATCCCGGACGCGCCTACCTGCCGGCCCACGGGCTCCTGCCGATCGGCCGCTACGACGTGCCGACCTCGCTGGAGCTGGAGGACCGCGTGCTGAGGCCGACCGTGCTCTACCGCTTGTCGCCGGGATGAGGCCGGATTTATTCGCGTTTCGTTGCGACCGGATCGGCGAAAACGCGTTTGCCGGCCAAGATTAAGCCGTGTTTGCGTGCGAACACGGCGTCCGGACCGGGTGTTCCGCCCGCCTTTTCCTGGGAGTTGTCATGTTGAAGAGATCGATCGCCGTGCCGATGGCGCTGGCGTTGTCGCTGGGTGCCGTTCTGCCGGCAGGGCCTGCCTCCGCCGAGCCCGGCGGCTGCCTCAAATACGGCGCCGCCGGCGCGGTCGGCGGCCACCTCGCGCATCACGGCGTGCTCGGTGCCGCCGGCGGCTGCGCCACCGGCATGTATGTGCGCCATCGCTACCGCAAGCAGCAGCGCGCCGCCGCGGCCGCGGCGGATCGTGGCGACGCGCCGGTCGACGCCACCCCGCGCTAGGCGTTTCCACGCCGGCGACAGCACAGGCCGCCTCCGGGCGGCCTGTTCCGTTTTCCACGGGCTCCCGCAGGCTCAGTCCGTGTCGCCGGTGCGCGACAGGGTGCCGGTCACGTTGGGCAGGGTGACGTCGCCGCTGCCATGGTGCGACAGGCTGCCGCCGCCGATCAACGCTCGCACCACCAGGTCGCCGGAACCGTTGCGCTCGCCGGTGAGCGTCCCGATCCGGCCGCCGGACACGTCGATGTCGCCCGACCCGTTGCCCGCCACGTGCACCGCGTCGCTGTCGACACAGTTGATCCGGATGTCGCCGCTGCTGTCGGTTTCGGCGTCGATCGGGCCTTCGATCCGGTTCGCCCTGAGGTCGCCGCTCCCGTTCAGCACCAGGTGGGCCTGGCCGATCACCGCGGTTCCCAGCAGCAGGTCGCCGCTGCTGCCGAGCAGCGCGGAAAGCCGCGGGATCGAGCCGCTGCCGATGCGCAGGTCGCCCGACCCGTTCAGGACGACGTCGACCAAGCCGGACACCTCGGCCACCGACACGTCGCCGTCGCTCCGTTGCCGTACCGTAAGCGGGCCGGTAGCGTCCAGCACCACCGAACCGCTGCCGGTGCCCTCGATCGTGACCGGGCCGGTGAAGCGGCCGCCGCGTATGTCGACCGAGTCGGTCTGCTGGATCCGCAGCGGCATGGACGGCGGAAGGCGCAGAACGAAGTCGCCCGGCTCGTCCGAGCAGGCGGCCGTGACGGTGCCGCCCGCCGTCGACAGGCCACGAAGTGCCGCGTCCTGGCCCCGCCCGACCGAAACGACCACGCGTCCCGCGAGACCGAGCCCGGGCAGAAGCGTCACCGAGCTGGCGCAGGACAGGTCGACGAACAGGCGGTTGGTCTCGATGCTGCGCGTGGGCCCGTCCGCATCGGGCTGCGGCAGCGGCCGGTCGGCGGGGTTCGCGCCGGACGACAAGCGGATCGCGATCGTGGTGGGGGCGTGGGACTGGCGTGCATCCTCGTGCGACAGCCTCCAGCCGCAAAAGGCGATGGCGGCGAGCAGAATCGCCGCCCGCCTGCGACGCATGCGTATGTCGTCCGCACGGGACAGGTCGTGGATCGGGAACACCGGCACGGCGGCACTCACTCGCCCATGCGACGGAAGTCGCGATGCAGCTCGAAGTCGGGGGCGGTGACAAAGGCCTCGATCCGGCCCAGGCGTGGCTCCAGCTGGTCGAAGCGGTGGCGCAGCAGCGCCCAGCCTTCCCGAACCGGCACCGGCCGGTCGGACGCGGCGGCGGTCCGGCTCGACGTGGCGCGGCTGAAACGGTGGTGCGGCGGGCGGCGGCGAAGCAGCAGCGCCAGGGCAAGATAGGCGAGGCCGGTGGGCAGGATCAGGAACAGCAGCGCCACCAGACGCACCAGCGGCAAAGGCAGGTCGAGGTCCTCGGCGAGCCCGGCGCACACGCCGGCGGCCATGGCGCCGCCATCCTGTCGCCACGCGCGCGGGGGCAGGTCGCGCTGAAACGGATCGTTCATGGAGCGGCCCTCCTAGCGCGGCATGCGGCTGCGCCAGCCGGCCAGCTCGGCGTCGAGGATGCGCTCCAGGTTCTCGACCCGCTGTTCCATGCGTCGCGCCAGCTCGTTCATCTCGGCCAGTGCGCGCTGCTCGTCGGCGCCGAGGCCGCGCGCGCCGAGTTCGCGCAGGCGCCGGTCGTGGCGGAGCTTCAGGAACCAGGCGAGAACTCCGAACACGGCGATGATGGCGACGATGTTCGTCAGGCTGTCCACCAGGTGACTGCCGCTCAGGATGGCGAGGGTGGAAGGGTCCACGACGGCCTATCCTTCAGGAACGGGTATCGTTGCCGTCCGGACCGGCTTGCGGCCCCTCGATCGCACCGTTCTCCGGTGCCAGCTTGCGCCCGCGCAGCTTGGCACGCAGGGCGGCGAGCTCGGTTTCCACCGCGCTGTCGGCTTCCAGCCCCTCGATCTCCTGTTCCAGGGTGCGTCGGCCGAGGTCAAAGGATTCCGCCCGCCCTTCCAGCGCGTCGAGGTTGCGCTCGATCTGCTCGAAGCGCCCGAACGCGTTGCCGATGCGGTCGTCGTAGATCCGCTCCCGCAGCTTCACCCGGGAGGAAGCGATGGAGGCGCGCGTCAGCAGCGCCTGCTCGCGGGCCTTGGCCTCGCCGAGCTTGGCCTGCAGCTTGGCGATGTCGTCGTTCTGCTGCGACAGGCCGGCGAGGATCTGCTTGTGCTGCGCGTCCAGGCCTTCGCGCGTCCTGGTCAGGTGGGTGCGGGCCTGCAGCGCCCCGCGCGCCAGGTCGTCGCGGCCATGGGTCAGGGCGAGCTCGGCCTTGCGCTCCCATTCCGCCTCGTCGCGCGACAGGGTGGCGATGCGCCGCTCGATCTCCTTGCGCTCGGCGATGGTCTGCACCGCAGACGAGCGCACCTCGACCAGGGTGTCCTCCATCTCCTGGATGATCAGGCGGATGATCTTCCTGGGATCCTCCGCCCCGGCCACGATGGCGTTGATGTTGGAATTCACGATGTCTGACAGGCGGGAGAAGATGCTCACGGCGTGACCTCCGTTGCGGCGGCGAATGGGACACGCAGGGTCCCTCGGGTCTACCACAGCAGCTTCCGTGCCACGGCCGGTTGGCGACGGTGCCTGATCCTAGAGCGTTGTCAACACTGACTATTTCGCCGCTCTTGCGTCAGCAGCCGTCGCGACACACAGTGCGCGTCGAAACCATCATGGCCCGGAGGACCATTCCTTGGCGCGTTCGGCCACATCGCCCGCGGAGGCGGCCACCCCGATCGGCGAGGCGCCGGCGTTCCAGGAGATGCTGGCGCACATCTCCAAGGCGGCTCCGCTCAACCGTCCGGTGCTGGTGATCGGCGAGCGTGGCACCGGCAAGGAGCTGGTGGCAAGCCGCCTTGCCTACCTGTCGCAGCGCTGGGACCGGCCGTTCATCAAGCTGAACTGCGCCAGCCTGAGCGAGTCGCTTCTGGACAGCGAGCTGTTCGGCCACGAGGCCGGCAGCTTCACCGGTGCGACCAGGCGGCGTCCGGGCCGGTTCGAGCTGGCCGACGGCGGCACGCTGTTCCTGGACGAGATCGCCACCGCGTCGATGGCGGTGCAGGAGAAGCTGCTGCGGGTGATCGAGTACGGCACCTTCGAGCGGGTCGGCGGCAACGACCCGCAGCAGGTGGACGTGCGGGTGGTGGCGGCGACCCATGCCGACCTGCCGGCGCTGGTGCGGGCGGACCGGTTCCGCGCCGACCTGCTGGACCGGCTCGCGTTCGACGTGGTGCCGGTGCCGCCGCTGCGGGCGCGGCCGGAAGACATCATGCTGTTGGCCGGGCACTTCGCGCTGCGCATGACACGCGAGTTGGGCCGGGACCTGTTCGCGGGCTTCGCGCCGGACGCGATGGCGACGCTGAAGCGGCATGACTGGCCCGGCAACGTGCGCGAGCTGCGCAACGTGGTGGAGCGCAGCGTTTACCGTGCGGCCAACCCGCAGAAGCCGTTGTCGCAGGTCGTGCTGGACCCGTTCCCGGCCGCCGCCCCCGGCGTCGCGTCGAGCGCGCCTGGGTTGGCGACGCCGCCGTCGGCCGCCTCAGCCGCCACGGCAGCACCGCCGTGCGAGCCGGTCGGCGACTTCGCCGCACGCACCCGCAGCTTCGAGGCGCGGCTGCTTCGCGAGGCGATGGAAGCCAGCCGGTTCAACCAGCGCGCCGCCGCCCGCGCGCTGGGCCTGACCTACTACCAGCTGCGCCACCACCTGAAGGGGCACGGCATGCTCGGGCGTCAGGCCGGTCCGGGAGAGGCGGCAGGGGATGCGGCAGCGGACGTGCCGACCGGAGCGGTGGTCAGCACCGGCGTCGCCACGTAGTCCTGCGGGAACAGCTGCCGCAGCGCCTCGACCTTGGGCATGTCGTTGATGGCGATGTAGGGCGCGTCCGGGTTATGCGCGAGGTAGTCCTGGTGGTAGCCCTCGGCCGGATAGAAGCCGTGCAGCGGGTCGACGCGGGTGGCGATCGGCGCGCCGAAAACGTGCGCGGCGTCCAGGCGGGCGATGTAGGCGCGCGCCGCCTCGGCCTGTGCCGGCGTGCTGGTCCAGATCTCCGAACGGTACTGGGTGCCGCTGTCCGGGCCCTGGCCGCCCTGCTGGGTCGGGTCGAGGGCGACGGAGAAGAAGATCTGCATCAGCCGGCCGAGCGAGACCTGTCTCGGGTCGTAGGTGATCTGCACCGACTCGGCGTGGCCGGTGCTGCCGGTGCTGACCGTCTCGTACTGCGCGGTGTCGGCGGCGCCGCCGGTATAGCCGGACACGGCGCGCCGGACGCCCTTGACGTGCTCGAACACGCCCTGCACGCCCCAGAAGCAGCCGCCGGACACCGTGATCTGCTGCAGGCCGCTGCCTTCGGCCGGCATCGACACCGCCGCCGGCACCAGCCGCGGCGCTTCCTCGGCCCGTCCCGGCCGTATGCCGGACAGGAGCAGGGTGGCCGGAACCGCGAGCGCGCCGGCAAGCAACAGGAACCTGGTCATGACGCTGGATCTCCTTGGGATCGGGCTCAGGCGCCGTGCGGCGGCTGCACGCCCGGGGCGGGGTCGAAGCGCAGCGCCACGCCGTTCATGCAGTAGCGCAGGCCGGTCGGCTTCGGGCCGTCGTCGAACACGTGGCCGAGATGGCCGTCGCACTGCGCGCAACGGACCTCCGTGCGCTGCATGAACATCGAGCTGTCGCTTCGCTGCACCACCGAGTCGGCGATCGGCTGCCAGAACGAGGGCCAGCCGGTGCCGCTGTCGAACTTGGTGTCGGAAGAAAAGTTGTGCAGGCCGCAGCCGGCGCAGGCGTACTGGCCCTTGCTGTAGAAATGGTTCAGCGGCGAGGAGAACGGCATCTCGGTGCCGGCCTGTCGCAGCACGTCGTACTGGGCCGGCGACAGCATCTTGCGCCATTCCGCGTCGGTGTGGCGCAGGGGTGCCGGCATCGCCGCCAGGGCGCGCGGCATGCGCCCGAGCAGCAGCGCGCCCGCGGCGAGAACGGTGCCGGCGCGCAGCACCTGCCTGCGCGTCGGATGTTGAACGGTCGACATCCTGTGGCTTCCTTCTTTGAGCCGGATATGGGCATGTTTTTCGTCGGAAACAGCGTTTCGGTTACACCGTAGAACGGTTTCACCCGGCATATCGGATCCCATGACCCTGCTGCTCGGCCTGCTCGCGATCGTGGCGCTGATCGGCATGAGCGTCCTGATCTCGTTGTCGGAGATCTCGTTCGCGGCCGCGCGCGAGGTGCGGCTGCGTGCCCGCGCCGAGGCGGGGGACGCGCGCGCCGCCCGCTTCCTGCTGCTGCGCCGCAACGGCGGCCAGGTGGTGACGGTGCTGCAGATCTGCCTGAACGCGGTCGGCGTGCTGGGCGGCATCGCCAGCGACGGGCTGCTGGCGCCGCCGTTGTCGGCGATCCTGCGCGGCTTCGGCGTGCCGGCGGCGTTGTCGCTGCAGCTGGGGGCGGCGGCCGGCTTCTGCCTGGTGACGGGCCTGTTCGTGCTGTTCGCCGACCTGCTGCCCAAGCGCATCGCCATGCTGGCGCCGGACCGGGTGGCGCTGGCGGTGGGCTGGTTCCCGGTGCTGGCGCTGCGCGTGCTGTTCCCGCTGGTGTGGGTGTTCAGCCGCATCGCCGACGCGATCCTGCGCTTGTTCCGCATCCCTGTGGTGTCCGGCGCCGATCCGGTGACGCCGGAGGACCTGCGCGCGATCCTGGCCGCCGGCACCGCGTCCGGCGTGCTGCTGGAACAGGAACACCGGCTGATCCAGAACGTGCTGGGGCTGCAGGACCGCTCCATCACCTCGGCGATGACGCCGCGCGACGAGATCGTGTTCCTGGACCTGCGGGAAAGCCTGGAAAGCCAGCGCGAAAAGGTGCGCGCCTGCCCGTACTCCCGCTACCCGCTATGCGACGACGGGCTCGACACCGTGGTGGGCAGCGTGCGCGCCGAGGACGTGCTGGCGGTGGTGGTGGGCGAGGACGCGTCGCCGGAAGCGCCGGGCAGCGTGATGGGGCGGATGCGCCGCGACGTGCTGTCGCTGCCGGACACGCTGAACCTGTGGGAAGCGCTGGCGCAGTTCGAGGCGCACGGCGCCGGCTTCGCGCTGATCGTCAGCGAGTATGCGGTGGTGGTCGGCGTGATCACCTTCAAGGACATCATGGGCGCGCTGATGGACGGGCTGGCCAACCCGTTCGAGGAGCAGGCGATCGTCAAGCGCGACGAGAACAGCTGGCTGGTGGACGGGATCGCCGACCTGGGCGACGTGGTGCGGGCGCTGGGGATCGAGCGGCCGGGCGAGCTGGCGCCGGCGCCGGGATCGTACGAGACGGTGGGCGGCTTCGTCATGCACCGGCTGCGACGCGTGGCGCGAAAGGCGGACCGGATCGAGGCCGCCGGCTACACCTTCGAGGTGGTGGACGTGGAAGGCTTCCGCATCAACCAGCTGCTGGTGACGCGGCAGAAGCCGGGATGACGGATCCGGCCGCCCTGCTGTGCCGCGCGCGCGACAGCCTGGCGGATGCGCGGCTGCTGGCGGAGCACAGGCGGGCCAACGAGGCGGTGCTGACCAGATTGGCGCTGCACCAGGCGCTGCAGGCGGTGAGCCTGGCCCAAGGGCTCGACGCCGATGACGGGCTGCGGCTGGACACCCTGTTCCGGCGGGTGCCGGAGGATCATCCGCAACGGGAACGGATCGCCCGGCTGCGGCAGGACGACGCGCAAACCATCGCGGCGGTGGCGGAGCTGGTGGAGGCGCTGGAAGCGCCGCGGCCGGAGCCGGAACGTAAGAGCAAGGGCAAGCCGGCACCGCATGCCAAATCCGATCGGGCGGACGCGGTGCGTCCCCGGCGCGACCCGTCCGGCTCGACCGCGCTGGACGCCTCGCCGCAGGGGGATGGCCGCGGCGGAACCGTGCACGACGTTCCATCCACCGCGTTCTGGGCGCTGATGGACCGTTGGCGTGTGGCCGATCTCGACGCGCTGGCGCTGCTCGGGCACGCGGGCGGGCTGACCAGGAAGGGCACCCGGCCACGCTTCCGCCTCCAGGACGAGGAGTCGGCGCGCTATGCCGCGCTGCGAAGGCTGGACGCCGCGTTGGACGCGCTGGGGCTCGACCCCGGCGACTGGCTGTCCACGCCGCGCAAGGAACCGCCGTTTAACGGCCTGACGCCGTTCGCGGTGTTGCAACGGGACGGTGGGGCCGGAGCCAGGCAGGTGCTGCACCTGCTCAACCGGCAAGGGCTTGCCGCCGCTCTTGAGGGAACCGACCGCTGAGCCGGCCTGCGCCGCCGTCGCGCAGGCGGGAACGGCGGCTAGAAGGCCTGCTCCGGCATCTCCTTGAGCACGCGGGCGAACAGCGCCAGCATCCAGCCGGTGGCCTGCCGGAACAAGGCCGGGTCGTAGCGCGGGCCCTCGTCGCGCAGGAAGGCGTGCTGGGCGTTCACCTCGTGCCACTCGTAGCGGGCGCCGACCTGTTCCAGGCGCTCGCGGATCAGCTGCCGCCCGGCAAACGGCACGTGCGGGTCCTGGCGGCCGAACACCCACAGCGTTTCGGCCCGAAGCGCCTCCATCCGGCCGAGACTGTCGTCGGACCGGCCGGCACCCAGCGTCGCGGAGTGGATGTCGGTGGGATAAAAGCAGGCCGCCGCCGACACCGACGGGTCCAGCGCCGCTCGATAGGCCAGGTGGCCGCCCAGGCACACGCCGAAGCTGCCGAGCCGGCCGGTGCAGGCCGGGTGGTCGCGCAGAAAGGACAGGCCCGCCGCGGCGTCGGCGTCGAACGCCCTCACCGGCTTGGTGAACTTGAGCGCGTTGCCGCGCTCGGTGCCGGCCTGGTCGTAGCGCAGCACCGTGCCGGGCGGCTCGTGCTCGTGGTACACCTCCGGCACCGCCACCAGGTAGCCCTGCCCGGCCACGAAGGCGGCCAGGCGGCGGATCGGGTCGGTGACCTGGTAGATCTCGGAAAACAACAGGAGGCCCGGATGGCGTCCGGGACCCGCCGGACGGAACAGGTGCAGGCGCATGATGCCGGGCGGCGCGTCCGTCCCGGGCATGGCCACGGGCAGGTCCACGCTTTCGTCGCTTCGGATGATCATCGGGCCGGCGCGTCCTTCGCAGCAGCGGCGCATCCTGGCGCCGGCACCGGCGCGCCGCAACCGTTCGGCCGCGTTGAGCTGGAACGGCTTTCCCGTCAAACTGTCATCACCGGGCCAGGCCCGGACGGCCACACGCCGTTGTTCCAAGAGGTTGGACATCCATGCCGTTGACCTTCGACCGCGTGCTGGTCGCCGCAGCGCAGCTCGGCACGATCCTCGACAACGGCAAGCCGGCGGTGTTCGTGCCGGGCTGGAACCCGGCCTTCGCCTTCTTCGGCCTGGCGCCCGTGGTGGTGCTGGTGTTCCGCCACGACGACGGCCGGCAGGCGAGCTGGTACCTGGACGAGAAGCTGGAGCGGCGCGGCGGCTCGGTGGCGGAGTTGTCGCCGGAGCTGCGCCGGTCGCTGATGGAAGCAGGCGCCCTGCTGTTCGACGGGCTGTGGACCAAGATCATGCAGACCGCCGTGCCGCCGCCGCTGGACACGCGCGAGGCCGGCTTCTTCAAGATCCCGGAAGCCACGCGCGCGGAGATCCTGTCGCTCTACCTGGGCGGCTTCGATGCCGGCACCCGCTTCGCCGCGGTGGACCGGCTCGACCCGGAACGGCCGGACAGCCAGCTGGTCGACCTCGGGCCGCGCCGGCTGCCGCTGCAGCGCAGCCACTTGCACGCCTTGTTCAACCCGGGCGGGCTGCAGGCGCAGAACCACGCCTTTATCGAGCAGGGCCGGATGAGCTTCCCGTCCCCGGTGGACGGGCGGCCGATGACGGTGCGCCACGCTCTGGTGCTGCACGGCACGATCTATGCCTACCGCACGGTGGAGGAGGCCACCGGCACGGTGATGTTCCTGGTAGCGGGCGAGATCTTCTTCCGCCTGTCGGGCTTGTTCATCCCCGAAGGCAGGATCTGCGTGGCGCTGCACCGCGACGCGATCCGGGCGCAGATGCCGGACATGTTCCGCGAGTTCTTCGCCCGGGTGATGCAGCACGGCGACCTGCTGGCGCGCTACTTCGCCAACGACCGCACCGTGCCGCTGCACGCCTGGCGCGGGGTCACCGCCATGCATATCGGCCACGTGCTGTGGAACGACCTGTCGGGGATCGGCAACATCGTCGGCGCGGTCAGGCCGATGACGCTGCCGCGCTTCGCCCTGTTCGACTGCGAGATGGAGCCGGAGATGTACGGGCCGCTCGACGCGATCTTTCCCGAGCTCAAGGGGCTGGTCGACCGCAGCCCGAAGGGGTTCCAGGAGTCGATCCCCTCCTTCTATGCCAACGGCCAGTGCCTGATCCGCTCGTCGGGCATGACCGTGACCAAGAGCGTGCGCACGCGCATCCTGGACACGGTGCGGCCGCTGGACCGCGCCTCGCCGGCCTCGATCTGCGCCCTGGCGCGCGCCGACAACGTGCCGGTGGTGCTGTTCGGCATACGGGTCGAGAACCGCACCATGGTGAACCTGGAGGGGTTCTGCACCGCGCTGGTGGACCGGCTGTCGCGCACGCTGGGCGAGGCGGTGCTGGTGGTGGACGGGCACAACAGCCGCATCGGCGCGCCGGACTCGTTCATCTGGAGCCATGGCGAGCACGGCGCCAAGCGCAAGCCGATCGAGATCGAGCGCGACATGGTGGACGCGATGCTGGAGCGCGCGCAGGGCACCGGGATCGAGATCGTCAGCACGGTCGGCATGCCGATCACCGAAAGCCTGGCCTGCGGGCGGGAAGCCACGGCGATGGTGGCGATCTGGGGCGCGGGGCTGGCGAAGTATCGCTGGGTCTGCAACATCCCCGGCCTGATCATCACCAACCAGTGGAACCTGTCCAACCTCGGCGACCTGCACATCTACGACAGCCCGCAGATGATGGAAGCGCCGACCGCGGTGCGGTTCATCGAGCCGGACGCGGTGGAGGACCTGCCCGACGCCCCGCTGGTGGTGCCGCTCGGCTCCGGCTTCATCCCGTCGATCTGCAACTTCCGCATCGACGAGGAGAAGGCGATGGAGGCGGTCGACGCCATGCTGCGCGAACGGATCCCGGTCACCACCTGACGGCAAACGATTGTCGGAAACAGGCACGATGGCACGCTACACGGCACGCTTATCCTGGGCGCTACGGGCCGGCGAGGACTTTCCCGGCGGCCGCTACAGCCGCGGCCACGCCATCGACTTCGACGGCGGCACGACGGTTCCCGCCTCCGCCTCGCCGCACGTGGTCGGCAGGTGGGCGGAGGCGGCGGCGGTGGATCCGGAGGAGATGCTGGTTGCCGCCCTGTCCAGCTGCCACATGCTGTCGTTCCTGCATGCGGCACGCCTGGCCGGCTTCGTGGTGGCCGCCTATCGCGACCATGCGGAAGGAACCATGGAGGAGGTGGCACCCGGCCGGCAGGCGGTGACGATCGTGGTCCTGCGTCCGGGCATCGACTGGAGCGGCGCAGCTCCCGACGAGGAAGCGCTCCGCCGCCTGCACCACGAGGCGCACGAGGCCTGCTTCATCGCCAACTCGGTGAAGACCAGGGTCGTGGTGGAGCCGGCCGGTCCCCGTCTGCATCCGTGAACACCGTTCAAGGGAGCCGGCACCGGTCGGGTTGGGCGCCGAACCGGCACGGCCGGCAACTTCCGGGGATGCCGCTCCTTGGACACGCGACAGGCCAAGGAGGATCGGCATGACCACGCTGTACTGGGGTCCGCACACCTGCGCGATCGGCATCCACGTGCTGCTGGAGGAGATCGGCGCGCCCTACGACACGGTGAAGATGGACGTGGTGGGCGGCGAAAGCCACCGCGCGCCGTTCGACGCCCTGAACCCGAAGGAGAAGGTGCCGGCGGTGGTGCGCGACGACGGCTCGGTGCTGACCGAGTACGGGACCATCGCCCGCTGGCTGGCCTATGCCCATCCGGATGCCGGGCTGCTGCCGGCGGACCGGCAGGACGAGATCCACGCGCAGATGATGATGGACTACGCGGTCGGCACCGTGCACGCGCAGGGGTTCGGGCGCGTGTTCAAGCCGGCCCTGTTCGAGCCGGACGACCTGCTGCACGACACGCTCAAGCTGGGCGCCGGCAAGGTCAAGGCGCAAGGGCGGGACATGGTGGAGAAAGGGTTCGCCATCCTGGCCACGCAACTCGGCAGCCGGGAATGGGCCGGCGGCACCGCGTTCGGCATCGCCGACACCGCGCTGTTCTATGTCGAGCGCTGGGCGCCGCAGGCGGGCATCGCCCTGCCCCCGCCGCTGGACGCCCACCTCGCGCGGATGACGGCGCGTCCGGCGGTGCGGCGGGTGATGCAGATCTGGGGCGAGCCGGCCGGCTGACCAGGCTCGCCCGGGCGTTTCAGCGCCCGATGCGACGGAGCGGGGCGCCGGCCATCAGCTTGTGCTCGATCGACTCCAGCGACACGCCCTTGGTTTCCGGCACCAGGAACACCACGAACAGGATGAAGCCGGCGTTCAGAACGGCGAACAGCCAGAACGTGTTGGCCTGGCCGAGCCCGGACAGCAGCGACAGAAAGGTGTTGCCGACCAGCCAGTTCGCCGCCCAGTTGGTGAAGGTGGACACGGCGATGCCGAAATCGCGTCCCTGAAGCGGCTGGATCTCCGAGCACAGGGTCCAGATCAGCGGCCCGGGAGCGGCGGCGAAGCCGACGATGAACACCAGCACCATGGCGACGAGCAGGTAACGGTTCAGCTCGCCGTGCACGCCGAGGCCGAGCAGGATCCCGACCGCGGCCATGCCCACCGCCATGGTGACGAAGCACACGGTCAGCATCGGCTTGCGGCCCCAGCGGTCGGCGAAGCCGACGGCGAGCAGGGTGGCCAGCACGTTGGTCAGGCCCACCACGGCGGTGGCCCAGTTGGCGGCGCCGGCGCCGAAGCCGGCCAGGCCGAAGATCTTCGGCGCGTAGTACATGATGACGTTGATGCCGGTGAGCTGCTGCACCACCTGCAGGCCGATGCCGAGGTAGACCGAGCGGCGGAAGTTGGCGTTGCCCCGGAACAAGGTGGTGCCGAGCTGGCGTATCGTCAGCTGCTCGCGCACGTCGGCGACCTCGCGGTCCACCTCGGCCGGATCGTCGCGCAGGGTGCGCAGCACGGAACGAGCCTGCTCGTCCTGGCCGCGCAGCAGGAACCAGCGCGGGCTTTCCGGCAGGAACAGCACGGCGACGAGAAAGACGAGGCCGGGCACGGCGATGATGCCCAGCATCAGCCGCCAGTTGCCGCTTGGCGTCAGCAGGCTGTCGGACACGAAGGCGGCGAGGATGCCGATCGTCACCATCAGCTGGTAGAGCGACACCATGGCGCCGCGCCAATGCGCCGGCGCCACCTCGGAAATGTAGAGCGGGCCGGTGAAGGCGACGACGCCGATCGCCAGGCCCAGCACCACCCGGCCGATCATCAGGGTCGGGATCCCGCCGGCAAAGGCGCACAACAGGGCGCCGGCGACGAACAGCACCGCGCCGATCAGCAGCGACTTCCTGCGGCCGAGCCGGTATGACAGCGTGCCGGCGCCGGCCGCCCCGGCAGCGGCGCCGGCCATCATGATGCTGACGATCCATTCCTGCGTCCGCGTGTCGGCGCCGAACGCCTTGCCGATGAAGGCCAGGGCGCCTGCGATCACGCCGATGTCCAGCCCGAACATCAGCCCGGCGAGGCTGGCGAGGCCGCAGGTGACGAAGGCCCGCATCGGCAGGCTGTCTGACACGGCGCCGGGCGGGTGGCCGATCCCTTCAAGTGTGCTGGACATGGCGCGTTCGCTCCTTGGTTGGTTTCCCCTCCCGAGCATTACGCGCCGAACGGTTCCCGGCTCCTCCGGGGACTGGCGGCGCGGCGGCCCCCGGACGGCGCATCATGGACAGCCGGCTCCGGCTGATGTTTCGTGCCAGGACCCGTCCCAGGAATGATCCATGGTTTCAGTCCAGCCGTTCTCGCCCGCCTACGCCTTTTCGGGGCTGGTGATCGGCATCCTGGTCGGGCTGACCGGCGTGGGCGGCGGCTCGCTGATGACGCCGCTTCTGGTGCTGCTGTTCCGCTTCCATCCGGCCACCGCGATCGGCACTGACCTGCTGTATGCGGCCACCACCAAGACCGCCGGCACGCTGGTGCACGGGCTGATCGGCACCGTGGAGTGGCGCCTGGTGGCCCTGCTCGCGTCGGGCTCGCTGCCCGGGACGCTGGGCACGCTGTGGGTCTTGTCGCGGCTCGGGCCGCCATCGGCCTGGACCGGGCACCTGTTGTCGGTGCTGCTGGGCGCGGCGCTGCTTTTGACCGCCGCTAGCCTGATCCTGCGCGGCACGCTGATGCGCTGGGCCGCGCGACGCAGCCCGAACCCGGGCGGGCAGCGCAGGACCGTGCTGACGGTGGTGCTCGGACTCTACCTCGGGGTGTTCGTCACCCTGTCTTCGGTGGGCGCCGGCGCCATCGGCGTGACCGCGCTGATCCTGTTGTATCCCGCCCTGCCGACCGCCCGTGTGGTCGGCTCGGACATCGCCCACGCGGTGCCGCTCACCCTCCTGGCCGGGATCGGCCATTGGCTGATCGGCTCGGTCGACTGGCACCTGTTCCTGTCGCTGGTGGCGGGCTCGATCCCGGGCGTGGTGGCGGGCAGCCTGGTCGGCACGCGCGTGTCGGAGCGGGTGCTGCGCCCGGCGCTGGCGACCATCCTGGTGGTGGTGGGCGTCCGCCTGCTCGGCTGAGGGCTTCGAAGCCCTGGCCGCCGGGCAGGCGGGGAACCGGGCGGCTCAGCCCTGCCCGTCGCCGTTGTCGCCGCCGTTGTCGCCGCCGCCGCTGTTGTCGCTCCCGCCGGTGTCGCCGTTGCCGTTCGGCGAGATCGCGACGAACAACATCTGCCCGTCATGCAGCACGCGGAGCGCCACCTCGCCGTTCTTGAGCGCTGCGTGGATCGCGTCCGCCGCCTGGTGCGGGCTGTTCACCAGGGTGTTGCCGACGCCCACGATCACGTCGCCGGCCTTGAGCCCGGCCTGGTCGGCGGCCGATCCGTTCTGCACGTCGCGCACCACCACGCCCTTGACGTCCTCGTCGAGGCCGAGCTGCTGGCGCAGGTCGGGGGTGAGCGCTGCGAGCGACACGCCGATGGAGCCGGTGTTGCCGGCGCCGTTCTGGCCACCGCCGCCTTGACCGTTGCCGTTGCCGCTGCCGGGCTTGAGCGCCACCGTGGCCTGGGCGGTCTGCGTGGCGCCGTTGCGCAGGAAGGTCAGCGTCACCTTGGTGTTGGGCACCACGCCCGCGACCTTGATCGCCAGGTCGCGCGGGTTGCCGACCTTCTGGTCGTTCAGCTTGGTGATCACGTCGCCCGGCTTGATGCCGGCGCGTTCCGCCGGGCTGTCGTCCTGCACGCTGGCGACCAGGGCGCCGGCGGTGTCCGGGCTGCCCTGCACCGGCAGGTTCAGCGCCTTGGCCATGCCCGGGGTGATGCCCTGGGCGGTGACGCCGATGAAGCCGCGCTGCACGTGGCCGGTCTTTTCCAGCTGCGCCACCACGTCCTTGACCGTGTCGGAGGGGATGGCGAAGCCGATGCCGATCGAGCCGCCGCTTCCGGGCGACAGGATGGCGGTGTTCACGCCCACCACCTTGCCGTCCTGGGTGATCAGCGGGCCGCCGGAGTTGCCGCGGTTGATCGGCGCGTCGACCTGGATGAAGCTTTCGTATGGGCCGTCGCCGATGTCGCGGCCGCGCGCCGACACGATGCCGGCGGTGACCGAGCCGCCGAGGCCGTACGGGTTGCCGACCGCGATCACCCACTCGCCGGGCTGCACGTCGTCGCTTTCGCCCAGCTGGATGAAGGACAGCTTGGCGGACGGCTTGACCTTGAGCAGGGCGATGTCGGTGCCGCTGTCGTGGCCGACCACCTTGGCCTTGAGCGTGGTGCCGTCGTCCAGGGTGACGGTGACGGAGGTCGCGTTCTTCACCACGTGGTTGTTGGTGACGATGTAGCCGTCTGCGGAGATGATGAAGCCGGAGCCACGTGCCTCGACGGTGCGCGAGCCGTGGTTCTGCGGCTGCATCGGGA
>CAXTMS010000046.1:0-18949 GCA_964245345.1 uncultured Acetobacteraceae bacterium
ATCACGCCGCAAACCGCGGGCTGGCGCCATGTCGGCTTCGAGGCGGTGGTTCTCCGGCCCGGACAGGTGCTGGCGCGGGACGGAACCGGCAACGAGCTGTGCCTGGTGCTGCTGGCCGGGCGGGCGCGGGTGCGTGCCGGCGGGCAGGAGCTGGGCCTGCTCGGCGGACGCAACAGCCCGTTCGAGGACGGCCCGTGGTCGGCCTACCTGCCGCCGCTGCTCGACTGGCAGGTCGAGGCCGAGGGAACGGTCGAGCTCGCGGTGTGCGCCGCCCCCGCCACCGGCCGGCTGCCGCCGCGCGTGATCCCGCCGGACGCGGTCGGCACGCTCACCCGCGGCACCGGCACCAACGCCCGGCTGGTGCGCAACATCCTGCCGGACACGGCGGAGGCGGAATCCCTGCTGGTGGTGGAGGTGGTCACCCCGGGCGGGCACTGGTCGAGCTACCCGCCGCACAAGCACGACACCGACGGCCCGGACGAGACGGTTCTGGAGGAAACCTACTACCACCGCCTCCGGCGCGGGGCGGGCTTCGCGGTGCAACGCGTCTACACCCCCGACCGGTCGCTGGACGAGACGATGGCGGTGGGCGACCGCGACGTGGTGCTGGTGCCGCGCGGGTATCATCCGGTGGGCGCCCCGCACGGCTTCGACCTTTACTACCTCAACGTGATGGCGGGACCGGTGCGTCGGTGGTCGTTCACCATGGACCCCGACCACGCCCACCTTCCGTATTGAAGCAGCCACGATGGCGCAGGAGCGTTCCATGGACCTCGTCCAGCACCACATCGGCGCCGGCCGCACCGGCGGGCGCGGCGGGAGGCGGTCCGACGTGTTCGATCCGGCAACCGGCACCGTGGCGCGGCAGGTGGTGCTTGGCACCGCGGGCGACGTGGACGACGCGGTGCGGGCGGCGAAGAGGGCGTTTCCCGACTGGGCGGCGACGCCGCCGCTGCTGCGCGCCCGGGTGATGTTCCGGTTCCGCGACCTGCTGGAGCGGCATGCGCAGGACCTCGCGGCGATCATCACCGCCGAGCACGGCAAGGTGCTGTCCGACGCGCTGGGCGAGGTCACGCGCGGCATGGAGGTGGTGGAGTACGCCACCGCGGCGCCGGAGCTGCTGAAGGGCGACTTCACCGAGCAGGCCGGGCGCAACATCGACGCCTGGTCGATGCGCCAGCCGCTCGGCGTGGTCGCCGGGATCACGCCGTTCAACTTCCCCGTCATGGTGCCGCTGTGGATGATGCCGATGGCGATCGCCGCCGGGAACTGCTTCATCCTGAAGCCGTCCGAGCGCGACCCGTCCGCCTCGCTGATGCTGGCCGACCTGTTCCGGGAAGCCGGGCTGCCGGCCGGGGTGCTGCAGGTGGTGCATGGCGACAAGGAGGTGGTGGACGCGATCCTGCACCATCCCGAGGTCCAGGCGGTGAGCTTCGTCGGCTCCACCCCGGTCGCGCAGTACATCCAGCGGACCGGCATCGCGGCGGGCAAGCGGGTGCAGGCGCTGGGAGGGGCCAAGAACCACGCCGTGATCATGCCCGACTGCGACCTGGACAAGACCGCCGACGCCTTGATGGGCGCCGCCTACGGCTCGGCCGGCGAGCGCTGCATGGCGATCTCGGTGGCGGTGGCGGTCGGGCCGGTGGCGGACCGGCTGGTGGACGCGCTGGCGCCGCGGGTGCGGTCGTTGCGCATCGGCGCCGGCACCGAGCCGGAGGTCGAGATGGGGCCGCTGGTGACGCGTGCCCACCTCGATCGGGTGTCCGGCTACGTCGACCTCGGCGTGGAGGAAGGCGCCGAGCTGGTGGTGGACGGGCGTGGGCTGAGGCTGCAGGGGTTCGAGCGGGGGTTCTTCATCGGCGGCACGCTGTTCGACCGCGTGACCACCACCATGCGCATCTACAAGGAGGAGATTTTCGGCCCGGTGCTGGGCGTGGTGCGGGTGCCCGACTTCGACGCGGCGCTGCGGATCGTCAACGACAACGAGTTCGGCAACGGTTCCGCGATCTTCACCCGGGACGGCGACAGCGCGCGCGCCTTCGTGCACGGCGTGCAGGCCGGCATGGTGGGGGTGAACGTGCCGATCCCGGTGCCGATGGCGTTCCATTCCTTCGGCGGCTGGAAGGCGTCGCTGTTCGGCGACCACCACATGCACGGCCCGGAAGGCATCCGGTTCTTCACCAAGCTGAAGACGGTGACCTCGCGCTGGCCGGACGGCATCCGCTCGGGTGCCGAGTTCCAGATGCCGACGCTGGGCTGAGCGGAAACGGCTCAGCCGCGGCAGGCGGCGAGCCAGCGCCGGGCGTCCGGCACCATGCGGTCCGCGCGCCCGCTGTCGGACGACAGCTCGACGCAGACCAGGCGGGAGAAGCCGACCGCTTCCAGCGCGTCGAGGCAAGCGGGGATGTCCATGTCGCCGTCGCCGAACGCGAGGTGGACGTGGTCGCCGCGCTTCATGTCCTCGATCGACACGGTGCCGAGCTGGTCCGCGAACTCCCGCACCGCGTCCTGCGGCACGCGTTCCTGCGTCACCATGACGTGGCCCAGGTCGAGCGCCAGGCGGAGCGACGGGAACAGGTCGTGCAGCTGGCGGAAATGGTCCACGGTGCCGATCATCATCTCCGGCTCCGGCTCCATCGCCGCCGTCACCCCGACGCGGTCGGCGTGCGCCAGCACCTGCTCCACCCCGGCGCGCAGCCAGTCCCAGGCGTCCTCCGCCCGCACCTCCGGCTTGGGAGACCCGGCCCAGAACGACATCGCCTCCGCGTCCAGCATCGCGCCGATGTCCAGGGACCGCCGCAGAAAGGCGAGGCGGCGTTCCCGGCCCTCGGGGGTGGCGCTTACCAGGGTCGGCTGGTGCTTGTCGCGCGGGTCGAGCAGGAAGCGGGCCCCGGACTCGATGACGCAGCCGAGCCCGCGCCGACCCAGCTCGCGGGCCAGCACCTCCGTGCGCCGTTCCCAGCCTTCCGCCATCGGGTCGAGAACCACGTGGTCAAGCGTCAGGGCTATCCCGTCATAGCCGCTGTCCGCCACCAGCGCGACGGCGTCCTCCATCCGGTGATGAACGGTTCCGTTGGTGTTGTAGGCAAATCGCAGGTCCACGCGCGCACCCCGTTTGGTCGAACAGGAAGTCTCGGAAGCGGAAGAAGTTTCGGCCGGTCCGGACAGGCCCTGGAACCGCCCGGCCCTCCGGCAACGGCGTGCCCTCTCGTAACGAGCGGTTAACCGATCTCCCGGATCATGCCCGGGCTCGTTGCGGGAACATGCTCATGAAGCGGAACCGTTTGCGCGTGCGCACGCGCATCTGTCTGGGATTCGGATTGCTGGTCGCGCTGTCGCTCGGCGTCGCGGGCTTCGGCATCTACCAGGTGTCCGGCGTCGGGGACCAGGCGCGGCTGATGACCGACATGTCGGTGAACATGCGTCGCGTGCTGACCATCGCCCGCCTGGTCGAGGCGGTCAGCGGCGCCGAAACGCGGTATCGCATTGACCCGAGCCCGGCCACGCTGGGCCTGCAGCAGTCCAGCAGGAACCAGGCCGAGCTGCTTTTGAAGCAGTCCGTGGCCGCGGCGGCGTCGCCTGCGGAGCGCGGGCGCTACGGGGCGATCCTGGCGCTGCTGAAAAGCCACGACGACATCTTCACCCGCTACCGCCAGTCCGCCTCGACCGCGACCGACAACCGTGCCGCGCTGCTCAGCGGCGGCGACCAGCTGACGACGGACACGGAGCAGCTGTTCACCGCGACCGGCCAGGCGAGCCAGCCGCAGCCCGTGCTGGATGCCGCCGCCGAGCTGGAGCGCACCATGCTCCTGGTGCGCGTCGCCAGCTGGCGCTACCTCGCGACCTTCGACCCGCAGGGGCCCGCCGCCTTCGCGGCCAGCGTCAAGGCAGCGGAAGCCTCCATCCTGCGCCAGAACCACCTGGCACCGCCTGGCATCAAGGCGCTGGTCGGCCAAGTCGACGGCGACCTGTCGACCTATAGCCAGGCGTTCTCGGACTTTTCCGACGCACGGACGTCGAGCGAGGCGATCTACGCCGGCGAGCTGCTGCCGCAGATCGCCGCCATCGAGCGGCAGCTGGAGCAGGCCGAGGCGGCGCTGACGGGCCGCTTCGACGCCGCCAGCCACAGGAGCGGTGCGATCGTCCGCCGCGCGTCCCGCCTGGGCGAGCTGATCGCCGCGATCTCGCTGGTGCTGGGCGTCCTGCTGGCGGTGGTGATCGGGCGCGGCATCGTGCGACCGCTGACCACGATGACGCGGGCGATGACCCGGCTCGCTGCCGGAGACAAGACGGTCGAGGTGCAGGGGCGTCTCGACGGCGACGAGATCGGCGACATGGCCCGGGCGGTGGAGGTGTTCCGCAGCAACGCGCTGGCGGCGGAAGAGCTGTCGGCCGAGGCGGAGGCGGGGCGTGCCACCCGGGAGCGGCGTGCGGCCCTGATCGCCGGCTTCGTCGGCAACTTCGAGGCCGAGGTGGGCGGCCTGGTGTGCCAGCTGTCCTCGTCCTCGACCGAGCTGGAAGCGACTGCCCGCTCCATGGAGGAAACCGCGGGCCACACCAACATGCGGGCGGCGGCGGTGGCGGCGGCGGCCGAGGAGGCCAGCTCGGGCGTGCAAACGGTGGCGCTGGCGGCGGACGGGCTCGCCGCCTCCATCGCCGAGATCGGCCGCCAGGTCGGGCAGGCGGCAAAGGTGACCGAGCGCGCGGTGCTGGATGCGGGCCGCACCGACAACATCGTGCACGCCCTCGCCGAGGGCGCGCAACGGATCGGCGACGTGGTCGGGCTGATCACCAGCATCGCCGGCCAGACCAACCTTTTGGCGCTGAACGCGACCATCGAGGCGGCGCGGGCGGGGGATGCCGGCAAGGGCTTCGCCGTGGTGGCGTCCGAGGTCAAGAGCCTGGCGCAGCAGACCGCGCGCGCCACCGACGAGGTGTCGAGCCAGATCGCGCAGATCCAGGCCGCCACGCAGGAGGCGGTGGGCGCGATCCAGTCCATCACCGCCACCATCGGCGAGGTCAGCGTGATCGCCAACGCGATCGCCGCCTCGGTGGCGCAGCAGGGCGCGTCAACCGCCGAGATCGCGCGCAACGTGCAGCTGACCGCGGGAAGCACGCGCGAGGTGACGAGCAACATTTCCGGCGTGAGCCTGGCCGCCAGCGGCACCGGGGCCGCGGCCGAGCAGGTGCTGGGCGCGGCCGGGCACCTGTCGCGGCAGGCCGAGCGCCTGACCTGCCAGGTGAACAGCTTCGTGGCCGAGGTGAAGGCCGCCTGAGCGGGTGGCCGATCCGGCCGCGAGAACGGATCAGCCGCCGGCGCGGGCGCGCCGCATGAAGTCGAGCGCCTCGGTGCGGAAGCCGTGGGCGGCGGCGATGCTGGTGCCGAAGGCGAGAAAGGGATCGTCCGGGCCGTTGGCACGCGGCCAGGCCGGCAGGCCCGGGCCGTTCGGGTCGCCGGTCGCGGCGAACCGGGTCCAGGCGGTCATCATCGCCTCCGACAGCGCGCGCTGCTGCAACGTGGCACCGGGCCCGATCGTGCCGAACACCGGGCGGATCTCGTCGGCGTGGCGCGGCGCATGGCCGTCCACCGGCTCGGTGAACAGGTAGCGGAACACGTGCGGATCGCGTGCCGACGCCGCGCGGGCCAGGGCGCGGGCGCCCTCGTAGAACAACCCGTCGCCGATGATGTCGGCGCCGTCGCGCAGCACCGTGGTGCCGTCCCGCAGCGGGTAGATCGAGGATGCCTGCTTGGCCAGCGGTCCGAACAGCGTCGACAGGGCGTGGTCGTACTGGTCCGGACGGATCCTGGTCCAGGCGCGCGCGAAGTCGGTGCCCTCGTCGGCGTTGTCGCCGACGATCAGCCGCATCGACCACATCCGCCGCTGCGACAGCGCCTGCTCGGGCTGTTGCGGCAGCACCACGCCGTCGACGATCGGGAACGGCAGCGCCACCGGCGCCATCGCCGGGGCCAGCGCCTGGATCCGGGTGTTCCAGGCCAGCAAGGAGGCGGCGGGCGCTGCGCGCAGCGCCTGGAGGTCGGTGCCGGCGGCGAGGCCGGTGCGCTCGGCGGCGGCCAGCGTCGCCAGGTGCCAGCCGATCGCCGGGCTTTGGAGGATCGCCTGCCCGAACAGGCCGGCGGCACGGGGCGAGGTGAGCAGCATCGCCACCGCGGTGCCGCCCGCCGACTCGCCGAACAGGGTGACGCGCCCCGGGTCGCCGCCGAACGCCCTGATGTTGGCCTGCACCCAGCGCAGCGCCGCCATCTGGTCGAGCAGGCCGTAATTGCCGGACGTGCCTGCTTCGCGCGTCAAACCCGGATGGGCCAGGAAGCCGAACACGCCGAGCCGGTAGTTCAGCGTCACCAGCACCACCTCGTGCCGCGCCAAGGCGGTGCCGTCATAGGCGGGCTCGGCGCCGGAGCCGAACACGAAGCCGCCGCCATGGATGAACACCATGACCGGGAGCGGCGGCTGGGTCCGGCCGGCAGGGCGGGGAGCCCACACGTTCAGGAACAGGCAGTCCTCCGACGGCGGGATGCCCGGCACCGGCATGGCGCGCTGCATGCAGGGCGCTCCCGCCCTGCCGGCGTCGCGCACGCCGGGCCAGGCGGCGGCGGGCTGCGGCGGCCGCCAGCGCAGCGCCCCGGTCGGAGCGGCCGCGTAGGGAACGCCCAGGAACGCCCTCACCGCGCCGCCAGCGACCAGCCGTCCTGCGAGGAGGCCATCCTGCGTCCGCACCAGAACCGTCGCGTCGACCGGCCTGGCTTCCGCCTGCGTCGGCAGCGGGACCGGACGCGCCGGACCGGACAGCACCGCGCACAGCAGCGGAACCAGCACCAGGCCCGGCGGGGGTCGGAACCGGGACAAGCGGGACAGGAAGCCGAAGCGGAGCATGCGCGAAACCCTGGGCGCTGATAATGCCGGATGGGCGGGATAGGTAACGGAATCGACGGCGTCGGTCCCGCCCGACGATGCAGACATGACAGCCGGTTGGGAACGGGTTGCAAGGCCCGGGCCACTGCCGACCGGTCGCCGCAACGTGCCGATGGGGGCTGGGCGCCGCATCCCGTCGCTTTTGCCGCTGTCCGCCCCGCGCCGCCTGCGGGCATGATGCGACACCTTGTTCGGCCGATCCTCCCGATGCTGACCACGCTTGTTGTCCTGTTGCTGGCCACCGTGCTGGCGGTGCCGTTGTCGCGACGGGCCGGGTTCGGCAGCGTGCTCGGCTATCTTGCCGGGGGTGTGGCGATCGGGCCCTCCGCGCTGGGCCTGGTGTCGAACATCGCGCAGGTCGAGTCGGTGTCGGAGCTCGGCGTGGTGATGCTGCTGTTCCTGATCGGGCTCGAGCTGCGTCCGGCGCGGCTGTGGACCATGCGCCGCGCGGTGTTCGGGCTGGGCACCGCGCATCTGGGGACAAGCGCTGCGGCGCTGGCGCTTCTGATCCACGGCGTCGTCGGCCTCGGCTGGAACGCCTGCACAGCACTCGGGCTCGGCCTGGCCTTGTCCTCGACCGCGATCGTGGTGCCGATGCTGGCGGAGCGGCAGCTGCTGGACACCGGAGCCGGGCGCGACGGCTTCGCGGTGCTGCTGTTCCAGGACCTGTCCTTTATTCCGCTGGTGGCGCTGGTGCCGTTGCTGGCGGGGCACGCGCACCACCTGCCCGGCCACCTGCCGTGGCGCAGCGTCGGGCTGGCGCTTCTGGCGATCGGGGCGATCCTCGTCGGCGGGCTGGTGCTGCTGCCGCGGCTGTTCCGCCTGCTCGGCGGCGCCCGCACGCCGGACGTGTTCACGGCCACGGCGCTGCTGATCGTGGTCGGCACCGCGTGGCTCGCCCAGGCGGTCGGGCTGTCGATGTCGCTGGGCGCGTTTCTGGCCGGGGTGCTGTTGTCCAGCTCGGAATACCGGCACGAGCTGCAGGCCGACATACAGCCGTTCGAGGGGCTGCTGCTGGGGTTCTTCTTCCTGTCGGTGGGCGTCGGCGCCCGGCTCGACCTGCTGGCGGCCGATCCCGGCACGATCGCCGTGGCGGTGGCGGCCCTGCTCGGGGTCAAGGGGGCGATCGGCTACGGGCTGGGGCGTATCCGCGGCCAGGCCCACGTGTCGGCGCTCCGGTTCGGGCTGGCCCTGCCGCAGGGCAGCGAGTTCAGCTTCGTGCTGTTCGCGGCCGCGACCGCAGCCGGCGCCCTGTCCGGCAGCGTGGCCGGCGAGGCGACGCTGGTGATCGCGCTGTCGATGGCCGCGACCCCGATCGTGTTCGCGCTGTCCGAGTGGCTGCTTGCCAGGCAGGCGGTCCCGGAGCGGGCGCCAGTCTACGACGCCGTCGAGGCGCAGGACGCGCCGGTGATCATCTGCGGCTTCGGCCGCATGGGGCAGATCGTCGGGCGCGTGCTGCGCATGCAGGACATCCGCTACACCGCGCTGGAACAGGATCCGACCCAGGTCGACGTGATCCGACGGTTCGGCACGGCCGTGTACTACGGCGACCCGGGCCGGGCGGAGCTGCTGCGGGCGGCGGGCGCGGACACCGCACGGCTTCTGGTGGTGGCGCTGTCGGATCCGGAGGACGTGCTTCGGGTGGTCGACGTCGCCCGGCGCAACTTTCCCAGGCTGCGCATCGTGGCGCGCGCCCGCAACCGCCGCCACGCCCACCTGCTGATGGAGCGCGACGTCGGGCTGATCGTGCGCGAAACCTTTCATTCCGCGCTTCGGATGACCGAGATGGCGCTGCGCGAGCTGGGGCAGGACGAGGACCGGATCAGGCGCACGGTGGACACCTTCACCCGCACCGACGAGCAGGCGCTGCTGGAAACCATGGCGATCCGCGACGACGAGACCGCGCTGATCCAGAGCACGCGCCAGCTCAACGAGGAGCTGGCGACGCTGTTCAGCCGCGACCGTCCGGCGGGTCCGAAGCAGGGCCGGCGGTCTGCCGGGCGATCATGATGTCCGGCGACACCTCGTCGATGCCGGTCAGCCCCAGCAGGGCGAGGTCGACGTCGATCTCCTTGGACAGCAGCCGGATCGCGTGCGCCACCCCGTCGGCGCCGGCCAGGGCGGCGGCGAACAGGAACGGCCGGCCGACCAGCACCGCGTCGGCGCCGAGGGCGAGGCCCTTCAGCACGTCGGTGCCGCGCCGGAACCCGCTATCGGCCAGCACGGTCATGCCGCCGCTCTCCGCCTTGATCCCGGCCAGCACCTCCATCGGCGAGGCCGCGGTGTCGAGCTGTCGGCCGCCGTGGTTGGACACCACGATGCCGTCGGCGCCGCTGTCCCGGGCGATGCGCGCGTCGGCAGACGACAGGATGCCCTTGAGCACGAACGGCCCCTGCCAGTGGCGCCGGATCAGCTCGGCCTGCTGCCAGGAAAAGGCGGCGTGCCCGGTGACGGCGCCGAGCTTCCTGGAGAAGATGGTCGGGTGGTCGTGCGGCTCGATGTTGCTGATCGACGGGATGCCGCGCCGGAGCAGGGTGCGCGCGGCGGTGGACACGCTCCAGCGCGGGTGCAGGGCGCCGTCCAGGGCGAGCCGGGGGCTCAGGCGCAGCGGCATGGTGTAGCCGCTGCGTATGTTGTTCTCGCGGTTGGAGCCGACCGGCACGTCGACGGTGAGCACGAACACCCGCAAGCCCGCCGCGGCCACCCGCTCGCACATCTCGCGGATGTTGCGCGCGTCCGGCTGCTGGTAGGCGGCGAACCAGCTCTGCGGGTTGGTGCGGCCGATCTCCTCCATCGGCGTGATGGAGTTGGCGCTCAGGATGAACGGGACGTTGGCGTCCCGCGCGGCCTCCGCCATGCGGTTGTCGGCGTCGTATCCGACCACGGCGGAGGCGCCCATGGGGGCCACCGCGAACGGGCTGGCGTAGCGGTGGCCGAACAGCGTCACCCCCTGGTCGCGCCGGGACACGTCGCGCAGGATGCGTGTGACCAGGTGCCAGTTGGCGAACACGTCGCGGTTGTTGCGGTAGGCGGCGCCGGATTCAGCACCCCCCGACACGTAGCCGTACACCGCGCGCGGCAGGCGTGGCCGGACCAGGCGCTCGAAGTCGTCGAGGTTCAGGACCTGCCGCAACAGCCGCCGGTGGCGCTGCGGCCGGGAACGGGATGCGGCGTCCGACGGACGCAAGGCCGCATCGGCTGCGGCGGCGTGTGACGACATCGGAAAACACTCCGGCTGCGGTGGGAGGCGAGGGCGATCCCGGCGCGGCGGCGGGAACTGTGTCGGAAGCGGCCGTCGTCGAGAAGGGGCGGAACCTATCGGTCGCGCGATCGACACAAGGCCGAGACAGGTGGGAACGGCTTCCCGTCGTTCCATGACCGGCGACGGCCCATGGAGCAAAAGATCATGCAATAACGCATGCTGGGACGGTTTGGGCTCAAGGTTTCGTTGCTTACGCTCGGCAGCATGGGCTTTGGCGGCACCGGCCCATTTGCCAAGGCGGGCAACACCGACCTCCGCGGCGCCAGGCGGCAGATCGACCTGTGCCTCGACGCGGGCGTGAACCTGTTCGACACCGCCGGCATCTATTCCATCGGCCTGTCGGAGCGGATCGTCGGCGCGACGCCGTGCTGGTCGCGACCAAGGCGCGCTTCCCGATGGACAAGGGCGTGAGCGACGCCGGCTCGTCCCGCCGATCCGCGCTTGCGAGAACAGCCTGAAGCGTCTGCATACCGACCATATCGACTCGTGCGCTCCGGCAAGGGCACCTGATGAAGGCGGTGGCATCGCCGAGCGTCACCACCTGGCCCGGCCGATCAGCCAGCGGATCCACGACGCCCTGCAGGCGGGCGAGGCGGAGTACGACTGGTGCCGGCCTCGCTGGACCAGGGGATCGGCATCATGGTGTGGAGCCCGCTCGCGGGCGGGGCCTGCTGTCGGGCAAGCACCGGCGCGGGGAGGCGACGCCGGAAGGCACGCGACGGCTGGCGCAGTGGACGGAGCCGCCGATCCGGGACACCGAAGCCGGCTGTCCGAGGAGGACCCGACGCTGCCCGGCCCGCACCTGAACGGCTGGAACGACGCGCGTCGCCCGCTTGACCGCCCGCGCGGCGGGCGCCACGCTTGAACGGTGTTCAAGAATGGAGCTTCCATGCGGTCAAGCGGTGCGTTTCGCGTCCTTCTCGGCGTAGCCGTCGTCCTTGCATGTGGAACCGCCGGGGCGGTGGTGCCGGGTCACGCGCCGGTGGCGCAGGTGCAGCCGGTCACCGACGATTATTTTGGCACCCGCATCACCGACCCGTACCGGTGGATGGAAGCAGAGCCCAAGCCGCGGTTTTTCGACTACCTCCACGCCGAGAACGACTACGCCCGGGGCGTGCTGGCGCGCATACCGGGACGGGACGCGCTGGCGCGGGAGGTCGGCGCGGTCAGCGGGCTGGCGGTGCGGGTCAGGACGGTGCAGCTCGCCGGCGGCCGCATGTTCTTTCTCAAGCGCGAGGCGGGCGCGCAGATCGACCGGCTGGTCATGGCGGATGCGGCCGGGCACGAGACGGTGCTGGTGGACCCGTCGTCGCTCGGCACGGCGGGGAAGCACGCCGAGATCGACCAGTTCGCGCCGTCGATGGACGGCAGCCTGGTCGCCTATGGCGTGTCGGTCGGCGGCTCCGAGAACAGCACCCTGCACGTGATCGAGACCGGAACCCGCACCATCCGGCCCGACACCATCGACCGGGCGCAGTTCGCCGCGGTGTCGTGGGCGCCGGACGGCCGGAGCTTCTTCTTCGCCCGTCTGCCGGCCTCGTCCGCCACCGCGGCGCCGGACCAGCAATACGCGCACATGCAGGTGTATCGCCACGTGCTGGGCCAGGACCCGTCGGCGGACGTGTCGGTGCTGGATTCCGACCACCTGCCGTTCCCGCTCAAGGCCGCCGCGGTGTTCCCGTCGATCTCGGTGACGGAAGGGTCGGACTACGCGCTGGCCGAGATCTCGAACGGGGTGTCGCCGGAGATGACGCTGTACGCCGCCCCCTTGTCCGGGCTGCTGGCCGGGCACGCGGACTGGAAGCAAGTCGTGGCGCAGTCGGACGGGGTGGTGGGCGTGGCGGTGCGCGGGAACCGCATCGACCTGATGACGCATGAGGGGGCGCCGCGCCTGAAGGCGGTCGAGACCAGCCTTGCGGCTCCCGATCTTGCGCACGCCGCCTTGGTGGTGCCGGAAGGGGAGGGCGTTCTCACCGCGATCTCCGCCGCCAAGGACGGCCTGTACTACGCGACCCGCGATGGCGCCGTGTTCTCGCTGCACCGCCTGGGCGAGGGGGCGGTGCGGCCGGACGCGATCGCGCTGCCGTTCGCCGGCACCATCGCTCCGGACGAGAACGGGGGCGGCGGCCTGATCACCGATCCGGTGCGTCCGGGCGCGCTGGTCGGCCTGGAATCCTGGGTCCGGCCGCGTGTCTGGCTGCGCTACGACCCGGCGTCCCGGACCCTGTCCGATACCGGCATCCTGCCAGGCTTCCCGCGCAACCTGTCGGGCTACGAGTCGGTGGAAACCTTTGCCACCGCGCCGGACGGCGTCCGCATCCCGTTGTCGATCGTGACGCGGAAGAACCTGCCGCGCGACGGCCACCGGCCGACCTACCTGGTCGGCTATGGCGCCTACGGCATCTCCTACGACCCGGCGTTCTCGCCCGCCTTCCTGCCCTGGCTGGACCGCGGCGGGGTGTACGCGGTGGCGCACGTGCGCGGCGGCGGCGAGGGTGGGCAGGCCTGGCACGACGCCGGCAAGATCGACACCAAGCAGAACACGATCCACGACTTCATCGCTGCCGGCGAGGCGCTGATCGCCAAGGGCTACACGGACAAGGCGCATCTGGGCGGCGAAGGCACCAGCGCCGGCGGGATCCTGATCGGCGGCGCCATCACCCAGCGCCCGGACCTGTTCCGGGCGGCGCTGATCCGGGTCGGCGCCACCAACACCATCCGCGAAGAGTACACCGCGGGCGGGCCCGCCAACATTCCCGAGTTCGGCACGGTCAAGGACCGGGCGCAGTTCCCGTCCATGCTGGCGATGGATGCCTACAACCACGTCCGGAAGGGCGTGGCCTACCCGGCGGTGCTGCTGACCGGCGGCGCCGACGACCCGCGGGTGACGGTGTGGATCCCGGCCAAGATGACGGCGCGCCTGCAGGCCGACACCGCCAGCGGGCGCCCGGTGCTGTTCCGGGTCGAGTTCGACGCCGGCCACGGCATCGGCTCCACGCGCAAGCAGCGCGACGACGAGACCGCGGACGAGTTCGCATTCCTGCTGTGGCAGTTCGGCGAGACCGGGTTCCAGCCGGCGAAGTGACGGGGAGGGACGTGTCGGCCGGTGCTTGACGCAGCGGCCCGAACGGGCGGATGACAGCTGCATGACCGGGGTGCCCGCCGACGCGGGCTGAGATCAAACCCGTCGAACCTGATCTGGGTCATTCCAGCGAAGGGAGGCATGCTCGATGCGCCATTTCCGTACGCACGCCCTGCTTCTGGGGGGCGGCCTGCTGGTCGGCGTCCTGCCGGCCGCGGCGCAGGAAGACATCGTCGTCACCGGGCACGCCGCGACCGACACCGCCAACGGGCCGGTGGGTGGGCAGCCGGGCGGCGGGCTGATCCGCGACGAGACGGCGACGAAGTCGCTCAGCACCGTGAGCTCGGACTTCCTGCGCCGCGCGGCGCCGACCGAGAACGCGTACCAGCTGGTGTCGCTGCTGCCCGGCGCCACCGTGGCGCAGGCGGACCCGCTCGGGCTGTCGGCGGAAAGCGACCTGTCCCTGCGCGGGCTGGGCTCGGACGAGATCGGCGACGTGCTGGAAGGCATGCCGCTCAACGACATCGCGTACTACACCGGCTATCCCGGCCAGTTCGCCGACACCGAGAACATCGAGCGCATCAGCCTGTCCCAGGGCACCGACGACCTCGACACGCCGGTGATCAACGCGGCCGGGGGGCTGCTGTCGCTCACCTTGCGCGATCCGGCGGCGCATGAGGGCGTGTTCGCGGATGCCGCGTATGGCTCCTACCACACCAGCAAGTACTTCATCCGGCTCGACACCGGCGAGCTTGGTGCCAGCGGGATACGCGGCTTCGTGTCCTACTCCCAGGAGGCGGCCGACAACTGGCGCGGGTCCGGCCACGACAACCGACAGCACGTCGACGTCAAGCTGGTGCGCGACTGGGCGAACGGCGACCACGTGTCGCTGATCGGCACCTGGAACGACGCCGTCACCAGCGCCTATCCGGAGGTCACCCAGGCCGACTGGAAGCAGTACGGCCGCTCCGGCCCGGACAACTACGACGGCACCTACACATCCGGCGACACCAACTATTGGCGGCTGTACCAGCAGCCGTACCGGCTGTTCTACGCGCTGGCGCCGACGCATCTGCGCTTGTCGCCGAGCGTGTCGTTCGACGTGACGCCGTATGCGCAGTACGGCTACGGCAACACGCCGGGCGGCACGACCCTGCCGACCAGCGGGCTGTTCGAAGGCACGCAGGCGTTGTCGCAGACCCTGAGCTTGGCCGACGCCCGGGACGGCCAGGCAACGGTGCAGAGCAACTACCAGCAGGCGAGCTACCGCGCCGGGCTGGTGCCGAAGCTGAGCTGGACGTGGCGCAACCACAGCGTCGTCGCGGGCGCCTGGTACGACTACGCCGACGACCGCGAGCCCGGGACCTTCAGCCCGCTGAGCGCCGACGGCTCCTCGGCCAGCATCTGGGTCGATTCCGGGCGCGACACCATCACGCTCAACAACGGCCGCCCGCTGCTGTTCCAGGACGAGCACAGCATCGCGCAGGTGAACGCCCTGTTCGTCGGCGACACGATCGCGCTGCTGCACCACGCAGTGTCGCTGGAACTCGGCTTCAAGGAGGTGATGGTGACGAGGCAGGGCTGGAACGGGATCCCGGGGGCGACCTACCGCACCGGCGTCAACAGCGCGGAGCCGCTGCCGCGGGTCGGGATACGCTGGCAGGTCGACAGGAGGAACCAGGTGTTCGCCAGCGTCTCGACCAACTTCCGCACGCCGTCGGCAACCACGCTGTTCGACAGCTTCGATCCCGGCTCTGGCGCGCTGCTGAACAGGGCGGCGAGCAACCTGCGCGACGAGTACTCGATCTCCGAGGAGATCGGCTACCGCCGCCAGGGCGACTGGCTGATCGGCAGCGTCACCGCGTTCAACTACGACTTCACCAACCGGCAGATCGCCACCGTGATCAACCTGAACGGCGTGCTGACCGGCTCCACCATCAATGCCGGCGGCCAGACCAGCCGCGGCATCGACGCGGAGCTGGGTTTGCGTCCGTGGCACCACCTGAGCCCGTACCTGTCGGGCGAGTACCTCCACGCCAGCATCGACAACGACTTGTCCGTGGATGGCGACCTGCTGCCCACCAAGGGCCACGTCGCGGTGCGCAGCCCGGCCTGGCAGGGCGCGGTGGGCCTGACCTACGACGACGGTACCTGGTTCGGCACCGTCGCGGTCAAGTATGTCGGCCCGCAATACGCGAGCTTCACCGACGACGAGAAGATCGCCGACCACAGCCAAGGCGACGTCACCCTGGGCGTGCGGCTGCCGAACCTGGGACCTGCCAAGCATCCGGAGTTCCGGCTCAACCTTGTCAACGTTTCCGACAGCGACGCCCTGTCTGGCATCGCCAGCCCCACCACCAACGCCCGCGACACGGTCGGCCGCTACGGCACCCTGATCCCCGGCTCGCCCGCGACGTACTATGTCCAGGGCGGGTTTGCCGCGCTGCTCACCGTGGCGTCGGCGTTCTGATGCGCGCCCTGATCCTGGCGGCGCTGCTCGCCGTTGCCGCCGTTCCCGTTCGCGCCGCGGACCGGCTCACCGTCATCCTGGACTGGTTCGTGAACGCCAACCACGAGGCGCTGCTGTCGGCACAGTATAGCGGTGCCTATGCGCGCGCAGGGCTCGACGTGCGCTTCATCGTGCCGGCCGATCCGGGCTCGCCGCCGCGCCTGCTGGCGGCGCGGGAGGCGGATCTGTGCGTCAGCTACCAGCCGGAGCTGTCGCTGCTGGACGCGGCCGGCCTCGGCCTGGTGCGGGTCGGCACGCTGGTGGACACCCCGCTCAACGTGCTGCTGGTGCCGGCCGGCGGCCCGGTCCGGAGCCTCGCCGACCTCAAGGGCAGGCGGGTCGGCGCCTCGGTCGGCGCCACCGACGAGGCGCTGCTCCGGGCCATGCTCGGCACGGTCGGGCTCACGCCGTCCGACGTCACCCTCACGGCGGTGAATTTCCAGATCGAGCAGGCGCTGCTGTCGCACAGCGTGGACGCGGTGATCGGGGGCATGCGCAACTACGAGCAGATCGACCTTCAGCAGCGCGGGTTCAAGGCGATCGGCTTCAACCCCGAGCAGCACGGGGTTCCGCCCTATGACGAGCTGATCCTGCTGGCCCGGCGCGACGACGCGCACGACCCGCGGGTCGTGCGGTTCCTCCAGGCGCTGCGGGACGGCACCGCCGCCCTGCTGGCCGACCCGGACGCGATGTGGCGCGCCTTTGTCAAGGATCATCCCGACGGGAACACGCCGCTGAACCACGCCGCCTGGTTCGCCACCCTGCCGCACCTGGACCGGGATCCGGCGCGGCTGGACGTGCAGCGCTACAGGGCGTTCCAGGACTTCATGGTGAAGCAGGGCACGCTGAAGACGGCGCTGCCGGTGGACCAGATCGCGGTGGAGCCGTGACGCGAGGCCGTGCGGGCAATCCGGCACCCGGATAGGTGCCCCCGATTTTCTTCGTCACCGCCAAGGCCGCCGAAGCGGTCGCGCGTCCGAGCGTGCTGCTGCTGTTCCGCGGCGGGCTGTTCGAGGCCGACGTCGCCCGGCAGCTGTTCGACGGGCTGGGCCTGGCCGCACGCCCCGTCACCTACGAGAACCGCAGCCGGACCACCTTTGAGAACGCCGTCGACCTGGCCGCCCTGCTGCATCCCCGTCCCGGCGAAAGCTGGATTCTGGTCACCTCGGCCAGCCACATGCCGCGGGCGATGGGCGCATTCCGCGCCGCCGGCTGGCCGGTGCTGGCCGATCCGGTCGGCTACAAGACCGCGCACAGCCTGGCCGTCGAGCTGGCGCCGACCCTGCCGCAGCGCCTGGACCGGATCGACGCGGCCGCGCATGAATGGATGGGCCTGCTGGTCTACCGCCTTCTTGGTCGGACCGACCGGCTGCTGCCCGGGCCGGGTTGACGCTTCGTGGCCGGGTTCCACCGCGATCGGGCGGCCTGTGGCGGATGGGTCCGCGTTGGTCGACTTGACCGGGACGTGGGACCGGTCGTCCGGCGCACGCCCAAGGGAGGCCATCATGCGGCAGGTCACCATCCATGCTACGACCATCATCCGTCCAGGCTGAGCGAAGCTGCCTCAGCGGCGAGGAGATCGTGATCGCCAAGGCCGGTCGTTCGCCTGGTGCCGGTGCAGCGGCGGCGGTTCCGGTCGGGCTGCTCGCCGACCAGCTCTGTACCGTTCCGCACGTCCCCGCGCCGATGCAGCTGTCCGGGCTCGATCTTCGGGACGGTGGAACCGGAGGACGGGGTGCTGCTCGACTGCCAGGCCTGGGCCTTGAGCCGTGACGCCGACGCCGGTTTCCCGCCGCGTGCCCCGGCCTTGATCCAGGCGGCGGATAGGGTGCGGGTCAGCCGGATCAGCTTCTTCGAGATCGCCCGGAAGGCCAGGCTCGGCGTCAGGCAGACCCAAGCCCTGGCCTTGTCGGCGTGCAGGAGGCAAGGTTCGCGGACGCGGCAGGGTGTCGCCGGGTTCGTCCCGCTCCACGCAGACCATGGCGGGGCGGGGACATCGATTTCGGAGCCATCGTGCCGTTCAGCAGGATCCTCGTCAGCTCGATCGTCCTGGGCATGATCGCATCGGGGCCGGCGCGGGCCGACACGCTGGTCTCGGTGCGGCCGGGTGTCGCCTGCACGTCCGCGGATGCGCTGGCGCGGCTCACGCGACCGGACGGCAGCAGCCGCAGCACGCCGACCAACGCCACGGCCGACGCCCGGGAGATCGCGCGCCGCGGTGGATGCTTTCCGTTCGGTCCGGGCATGATGGTCTTCCCGCATTCGATCCGGCGCCAGACCAGCATCGTCACGGCTTATGCGGTAGACCGCACCGGTCCGCTGACGGTGTATGTGGCGAACATCGATTTCGAGCGCCTCGCGGCGCCGGGCGGTCGTGGCGCCGGTCTGGTCGAGTCCCAGCCGCTGCCGGCTCCGCAAGTCCCGGCTGCAGCTCCGCCGGCGGCCCGGCCGGCTGCGGAGGCCGAACCGGCTGGCACGCCGCGGAGCCTGTCCACCGGGCTCCTGTCGTTGGGAATGACGACGCGCGAGGCCAGGCGCAGGTTTGCCGGTGCCTATGTCGTCTTCGACCTGGCCGGGTCGGGAGATGGTCGGGATGCCGGGTTCATCGCGGAAACGCCGGACCGAAGCGAGCGCTACGAGGTGCGCAGCCGCGCCGGCACGGTGTTCCTCGTGATGCACGCCGTCCGGTTCGGACGCGGCCACCAGCAGCTCCTGTCGGCGCTGGTCGATCGCCTGCTGGCGCAGTACGGAACCGGTCCCACCCTTGTCACCCTGCCGGGCGACGCCGCCGGCGCAGCCGCGCCGTCGATACCGCCGCAGCCCGGCTGGCAGCGCGACTGGATCGGCCACCCGGTCGTCATGGCGCCGCGTGACAGCCTGCAGGACGCGACCCGGAACGCCGGCGGCCTGGCCCGCTGCGCGCAGCAGATGGCGCTGCTCGACCCGTCCGGCACCGGCGGCGGCCCAGCCGGGGACAGACGGGCGGCCGGACCGGGCCCGGACGCGCCATCCTGCGGCAGGGAGGTGCTGGTCCGGCTGGAGCCGGGCACCGTGCCAAGCGTTGCCGGACGGCTGCTGGTCATCCTGGCTGACCAGCCGGTCGAGCCCTTGCACGGATCGAACACGGCGGCGGCGGAACCGTTGGTCCGCTAGGTGGTGGTTCC
>CAXTMS010000047.1:0-18640 GCA_964245345.1 uncultured Acetobacteraceae bacterium
CAGACCGATGCGACACTCAAGCCGTTCGTCTGGATCAAGACGGTCGGCGACATCCTTGCGAGCATCGGCCAATACTGTCAAAGAACCCCCAACTCAGGTTATTATCAGGGCAAAGCTTATATCGCTGTCACGGTGCTCAACTGCATGATCCGAGCAGCCAGGGCAACCTGCGCCGGCCGGACCCGAACGCCGCCAATGGGCATCAAGGCTTGACCACCGATCAACACACAGGTCATCGCCATAACACTATCTAACATAACGTTATAAACCCATTAATAGTTTTTTTGGCGTCAAAAGCTTTGAGATTGAGGGCATTTCTTGATATGCTTTCCGGAACAGTGCCTATAAGTCGGCTTCCCCGCGAACTGGATTGTGTCCGTGTCGGCATCGTCTAGCTCGACATGTGTTGTTGGTAAATCAAGATTGTCCTCGGTTAGTCAGCTCATGCTCAAATGTCAGCGATTCGGAGTCGTTGCTATGTTGCCTGACGCGCTGGTGATGATCTATTCGTCCAGTTCACGTCAGATCAATGCAATGGATCGTCTTCGCCTGCGGTTTAAGCTCTCCTACCTCACACGTCCGTCTTCATGAGCCTGATTTCACCCCAAGCGGAACATCCGGCTTACGCTCAGAGCAATCCCAATGAGGTTGAATTTCACTTCAGCCTAGAGCAGGAGCTCGGCGCACATGTGTCGCACGAGGTCTACTCATACGGCCATCCGGTGCTGTCTGTCGCTGTCAAGGCGGTCGACAGTGTCACGATAGCGGCCGCTAGCCTGGCCTTGGTGTTGATGAGCAGGCGCTTCCTTAACGATGCGCAGTTGGGAGCGCAGGAGACGGCGGATCTGGTATCGGTCCTGGTCACCCTGTTGTGGCCCAAGGGCAACCGCCTGCTGCACCTGCCAGAGCTGACGCGCCTCCGCAACCAGATCCGCTACCTCAGCCCGTCCATCGCAGCAGCAGGCTTTGTCCAGTTCGTTACGTTATACCTGCTGGATTGGATGCCGTTCTCCGCCTTGACCTCGTCAGCGGGCTGGTGCGTTGCCGTCACCTGCAGTCTCGTCGTTGCTCGTGCGGCCGGCACCTACGTGCTGACGCGAGGGTTCATGCGACGTCGCCTGACGCGAAAGGTCGCCATCCTGGGCAACGGCGCTCACGCGTTTCGTCTGGCCCGGCGACTCAGACGCGATGTCGGGCAGGCGTTCGCAGTGCTCGGGGTGTTTTCCGACGAGGCCGCTTCGCGACCGACCGCCGAAACTTCCGGCTCGATCGCAGATTTGGTATCCCTTAGCCGGGAACACGTGCTGCACAGCGTCGTCATCGCCCTTCCCTCCTGCACCGATCACGAGCAGCAGGTGAGGCAGGTGAGGCAAGCGATGTGGACGCTGCGCGGAGTACCGGCCGACGTGTATATCCTGCCTCATCTGGTGCAGGGGCCGGACATGGCCCTGCCGGTCGAGGCATTGGGACCGATCCCGCTGATGGTGCTGCAGCGTCGTCCCCTGACCGAATGGCAGGTGGTCATCAAGCTGGCACTCGACCTGAGCCTCGGCACGATCGCCCTGGTCATGCTGTTCCCGCTCATGCTCGCCGTCGCCTGCGCCATCAAGCTCGACTCTCCCGGCCCGGTGCTGTTCCGGCAGCCGCGGCTGGGGTTCAACAACCGGCCGTTCATGGTCTACAAATTCAGGTCCATGTACACGCACATGAGTGACGCTACAGCGGTGCGGCAGACCAGCCGCAACGACCCGCGCGTCACCCGTGTCGGCAAGTGGCTGCGCAAGCTCAGCATCGACGAGTTGCCGCAACTGCTGAACGTGCTTCGCAACGAGATGTCGTTAGTCGGGCCTCGTCCGCACGCTCCCGGCACGCGCGCCGGGGGCAAGCTTCTTGACGATGCCTTGGCCGAGTACGTCATCCGACACCAGGTCAAGCCGGGGATCACCGGCTGGGCCCAAGTCAACGGCTCGCGCGGGGAGTTGGTGACCACGCGGGATCTGCATGCACGGGTCACGTTGGACCTCGAATACATGCAGCGCTGGTCGATCTGGTTCGACCTCAAGATCATGATCCTGACCGTTCTCCGTGAAGTGGTGAGTCATCATTCCTTCTAGAGCCGGTTCTTTCCCTGCTGCAGCGTCTACCATGTCGGCCGACACGGTAGACGAGGTGGAGATCATGGGGCTGCGTCTTCAGGACATCCCGCGCGCGATGATCGTCGAGCGCGTGCACGATGCGGCGCAAGCGCGGAAGAAGATGCTGGTCGTGAACGCGAATGCCCATCTCGTCGTCCTGTCGCAGACCCATACCTGGCTGCGCTCGATGTTCGCGGCCGCCGACATCGCCTTCTGCGACGGCGCCGGGGTTCAGGTCGCAGGCAGGCTCCTCAAGGGACGAACCCTGCATAGGACGACGCCGCCGGAATGGATCGGCGCCGTGCTGCAACGGCTGGGACCGCAGGGATCCGTGTTCTGGCTTGGGGGAACGGAAGCGGTCGTGGCGTCCGCTGCGGAAGCGTTCGCCAGGAAGTACGGCGTTCGCACCGCCGGGTACCAACACGGCTATTTCGACGCGTCTCCCGGGTCAAACGACAGCCGCGCCATCGTGGAACGCATCAACGCTGTCAAGCCCTCCATCCTGCTCGTGAACATGAGCATGCCACGTCAGGAGGAATGGCTGTGGGCCAACTGGAAGCGGCTTGACCCGGGAGTGGCCATAACGGCGGGAGCGTTAGTCGATCACGCTGCCGGACGTGCGACTAGGCCGCCACGCTGGGTTGCCAACCTGGGGGTGGAATGGCTGGTCCGCCTTGTGCGCGAACCGCGTCGCCTTTGGCGCCGCTACCTGCTCGGACTGCCGATGTTCGGCTTCCACATGGCAAGATATTCGTTGCGGCGTCGACCCGTCTGATCGTATCGGCCTTCCATATCTATTGCAATGTGACGAGGTAGTGTTCTGTGACGAGCTACAACAGGAGTTTATTGGCACGAGCGGACATGGCCTTCCTGGGCGAACCAAGCAGTCCGGATGGCGTCCAGTCGGTCAAACAGGCGATCCGTCTGGCGCGCAGGCACATCCTGCTCTTCCTGAGCGTAATGTTTGCGACCGTGCTGCTCGGTGTCCTGGTCGTTCTGGTGTTGAAGCCGAGCTACACGGCGACGGCGACGGTGGCCATTACCGCGCAGGACGCCGACCCTTTGGCGCCTTCCGGACAGCCGCAGGCGCCGCGCCTCGAGGACGACGTCCCGGCCACGGAGGCGGCGAAGCTGCAGTCGCGCGACGTCGCCGCCGCCGTGGTACGCCAAGTTCCGCCACCGCCCGCGATGCCGGACCAGGGCGTGCGTCACACCCTGTGCGCGTGGGGAGTCAAGCTTCTTTGTCCTTCTCGTGTGATCGTCCCGTTGACCCCGGAGCAGCGGCTCCAGCAGCAGATCGACGACGTCCTGAACTCGTTGAAGATTCTGCCGGAACCTCGCTCCCGGGTCATCGACGTCAGTGCGACCGCGAGCACCAGCGAGCGCGCGGCGGCGATCGCCAACGCCGTCGTCACGAACTATCAGCACCTCGCCATCGCGCAACAGACGGCCGACGTCGATCGGGTGGCGGCGTGGCTCGACGTCCGGACCGGGCAGCTGCGTCAGCGCTGGCTGGATGCGGTGCAGAAGGCGGATGCCTTCAACGTGTCGCACGATCTCGCCAACACCGGCGACGGCGTGTCCGCCAACCCGTTGATCGACAACCAGATTACAGAGATCACGCTTGAGCTGAGCCAGGCGCAGGCGCGGCTCGCCGCGGCGCAGGCGCGTGCGTCAGCCCTTCACGACGCGTCGCAGCACGGCAATGCGCGTGCCGCCGTGAGCCTGTCGCAGCAGCCCATCCTGGTCGCCGCGGCCAACTCCCTTCTGCAGCTGCAAACGGAGCGCGAGCAGCAGGCCTCGCAGTTCGGGGCAAACTATCCCGGCATCCGTGCCCTGGATCGCCAGATCGCACGCACCCGCGCCACCCTGAACAGCGAGACCGGCGCCGCCCTGACATCGGTCCGCGAGGACAGCGTGTCGGCGGAGGCCGAAGTCAGGGCGCTCAGCCAGCGCCTTGCGGGTCTTCGCACCCGTGCAGGCCTGCAAAGCTCGCCGCAGGCGGAATATCGTACCTTGGGCCAGGAAGCGCAAAGCGCGCGCGAGGTGTACCAGACCTTTCTGGAGCACTCCAAGGCCGTGGTGGACCGGGCAGCACTTCTACAGCCGCCGCTGGTGTTCGTGTCTCATGCGGTCGCTCCCGACCAGCCGTCCTTCCCGAACCACCTGAAGCTGGGGCTGGGCATCGTCGTGATGGCGTTCGTGCTGGCTTCCGCCGCGGTCGCCTTGCGGAGGTACTTCTCCACCGAGTATCCGGATGCGGACTACCTGCGCGCGGCGACCCAGCTCCCGCTTCTGGGCAAGATCCCGATGATCACGCCGCGCCGTAACCTGGATGTCGCCCGCTACGTGCTGAACGAGCCACGCTCGCGCGTGAGCGAGGTGGTGCGCGGGCTGGCGATGCAGCTCTTCCTCGGCAACGGCCGGAACGAGGAGCCGATCGCGGTTCTCATCACCTCGGCCACTCCGCAGGAAGGAAAGAGCACGCTCGCCATGTGGCTCGGGCTGACCGTAGGGCAGTACGGGCCGCGCATTCTGATGATCGACAGCGACCACCGCAGGAACGGACCGGCATCAAACGGAGACGATACCCAGTACGGGTTCACCGACCTCGTGGCGGGACGTGTCCGGGCTGAAGAGGTGATCCACACCGACAGCGTGTCCAAGATCGACTTCATCCGGTCCGGGATATCGACGTCGTATCCGATCGGCACGGCGGGCGCGGCCCGGCTCCGGTCCCTGATCACGACGTTCAAGCTGTCCTACGACATGGTCATCATCGACGGTTCGCCGCTTCTGGCGACAAGCGAGGTCCTGGCGCTGGCCGGCCTGGTCGACCGGACCGTGTTCGTGTGCCGGTGGCAGCAGACGTCGCGTCAGGCAGTCATGACGTCGCTGGAACGTCTCCGCTCCTGCGGCGCGCAGGTCGCAGGGGTCATCGTGTCGATGGTCGGCAAGAAGGTGGAGGGAGATGGCTATGACGATTACAGCCGTCGCGAGCTGGCGCTGATCAACCGGTTCTATGGGTCCTGAGGCGTCGCGGGTGAGGGTCGATCATGTCGTCCGCCAGTTCAGCCCGGCGGTAGGCGGTCTTGAGGATGCGGTGCTGGGCATCGCGCGGCGACAGCGCACCGAGCTCGGCATCGACGCCCGTGTCGTAACGCTTGACCGGGTGTTCGGCCGGCCCGGCCGTCTGCCGAGGCACGACGAGGTCGAAGGCATTCCCGTGCTGCGGCTGCCGTGGCGGGGCTCCACGCGGTATCCGCTGGCGCCGTCCGTGCTGGGCCATCTGGCGTCGGCCGACCTCCTGCACGTCCATGCCATCGACTTCTTCTTCGACTTCCTTGCCTTCACCCGCTTTCTCCACCGCCGGCCGATGGTGGCATCCACCCATGGCGGCTTCTTCCACAGCAGGACGCTGGCAAGGACGAAGCGGCTCTGGTTTTCCACCGTGACGCGAGCATCGGTCGCAAGCTACCGGCGCATCGTGGCCTGCAGCCACAGCGACGCGGACCTGTTTCGGCCGATCGCGGGCCAACGGCTGGTGGTGATCGAGAACGGGATCAACCAGGAGAAGTTCAGGGCAGCGTCATCGGAGCACCCGTCGCATACCATTATCAGCTTCGGCCGGTTCGCCCGTCACAAGCGCCTCGACCTGTTGTTCCCGCTGCTGGCACATCTGCGGCTCCACGACCCGAGATGGCGCCTGGTGATCGCCGGCCGCGATGCCGATCAGACCCACGACCAGTTGCGCCGAATGACGGTGTCCGCGGGCGTGCAGGACGCGGTGCAGGTCGTGGTGGATCCAACCGACCACGACCTCCGGCGCTTGATCGGCCAGTCCAGCTACTTCGCCTGCCTGTCCGAGCACGAAGGGTTCGGGCTGGCCGCCGTGGAGGCATTGTCGGCGGGCCTGATGCCGATCCTGAGCGGCATCGAGCCGTTCCGGCGGCTGGTATCCGCCACGGGCATGGGAGTCCTGGTCGATCCGGACGACCTCGCGGCAGCGGCCGAGACGGTCGCGTCGAACCGTGCGGCCGGTCCGGCAGCACACGAAGAATGCCGGGCTGCCTGCATGAAGGCAGCCCGGCTGTACGACTGGAAGACAGTGGCGGCAGCCTATGGCAGGCTGTATGACGACGTCGTGAAGACGCCCTCCACTAGTCCGGCTCGTCCGGCCCAGGCCGTAAGCTAGCGGGATGACGCTCCTGGTCATGGCGGCCCGTCGTTTCTTGTGTCAAACGACCCATTGGAACCGGCGCGACCGGTTGCGGCACGAGCTAGGCTTTGGCCGCGCGACGCACAGTCTTCGGGTGTTCCTGCTGGCGCTTCCGCTTGGAATGATGACGGAAACGCTTCTGGCGGATCCCGCAACCGCCCAGCAGCTGATCCAGCAGTATTTTCCGTCCGACGTTCCCGGCTATGCCCCCGACTTCAGCGCTTCCGTCGCCAACCGGCTGATCACGCAGAACCTGGCGCAGGGCATCAACGTCGGCAGCTTCGTGGTCAGGCCAAGCGTTTCGGAGGGCTTCGGCTACAACAGCAATACGCTGGGCCTGCCGAACACCGGGAGCTCGAGCGAATCGACCTCCGCTGGCGTCAGCGTGCGGTCGGACTGGGGCCGCGACAGCCTTGGCGCCTCGGCCAGCGTCAACGACCAGCGCTACCTGGACATTCCGGTGGCGAGCTACACCAACTGGTCGGCGGGCCTCGGCGGCTCCAAGTCGCTCGGCCAGGATCTGGTCACGGCCGCCTACTCGCATCTCGCGCTGCATCTTTCGGCGACCGACCTGGGCGTGTTCGGAGTCACCACGCCGGCCCCCTACAACGTGGACGACGTCAGGTTGTCCTACCTGACCCTGCCCGGCCGCTTCAGCATCGCCCCATCCTTTGAATACGAGAACTTTAGCTTTGGGAGCGCGAGCGGCTCGACCAACATCGACTACTCGTCGCTCAGCCATCAGGTCGAGGTGGGCGCGCTGACGACCCGCTATGAGCTATCGACCGGCAACGCCGTGGTCGCCATCCTGCGCGGCTCGACCGCCCAGTTCCATCCGCCACCGGGCGCGCTCGCCAACGACTACGCCGACATCGCAGGCTTCCTCGGCCTGGACTTCCGCAGCGACAGCCTGGTCCAGTATCGCTTTCTGGTCGGTGCTGAGCACCGCAGCTTCTCGGCGCAAAGCTTCTCGTCCGCCGATACGCCAACCTTTGAGGTTGACGCGGTCTGGACACCGACCCGGCTGGACTCCATCACGGCGAGCGCCTTCCGCAGGCTCGACGACCCAGAATCGCCGTTCGCGCGCAACCAGACCATTTCGTTCGGCCTGCTGCAGTACGATCACGAACTGACGCGGGCCATCTTCCTTCACGCCGAGGGCGGCCTCGGGGCAAGCGAGTCGCAGTCCAACACGTTGGGCATCAAAAACAATGACCAGACGCAGTACAAGTTCGGCGCCCGGGCGACTTGGCGTGTCAACCGCAACCTCAGCACCTCGCTGAGCTATGGCTTCAACCACAGCCACAGTTCGTCGAACCTGTCGGCGGCCGACGCCGTGACGGCGTTCGGCACCAACATCAATAGCTTCACCAGCAACACGATCGCGATCAACGCAACCCTGTCCGAGTAGGGGTTACCGGCGTTCAGGACCCGTCCTTGCGAAACTCGACCTTAAACTCCTACCTGGAAGCCAGCATGACCTCCTTGTCACCAGCAGTTCTTCAAACAACGCAGACCCGGCGGGGCGTCCGAACCGCGTTGATGCTGACCCTGGCACTGGGCGGTGCGGGATGCACCCCTGGCGCCAACCTGCCTCCTTTGCCTCCGGCGCAGGAGGCAGGCTATGCGCTCGGGCCCAGCGACGAGATCCGCGTCATCACCTACAACGAGCCGCAGCTGACCAATACCTTCACGGTCGGAGACAACGGCTCGATCGCTTTTCCCCTCATCGGCACCGTCCAGGTTGCGGGGATGACTGCCGACGATGCCGCCAGCACCCTGTCGAGGGCGCTGGTTGACAAGAAGCTGCTGCGCGAACCGAGCGTGTCGGTGCAGATCATCCAGTACCGGCCGATCTTCGTGCTCGGCGAGGTGAACCATCCCGGTCAGTATCCCTACCAGCCCGGGATGACCATGCTGAGTGGTGTGGCGCTTGCTGGCGGCTTCACCTATCGGGCCGTCACCAGCTACGCGGGCGACGTCAGGAACCAGGGTCAACAGGCCGGCCACGCGGTCGAGGGCAAGATTGGCCGCGCCACCCTGCTCCAGCCGGGCGACGTGGTGACGATCTTCGAGCGCTACTTCTAGCGTCCGGACGGGATCAGCGCTGCAGGATCACCAGAGCCGCCCAGACTGCATGTCTATGCGTGTGCGCACACGGTTGAGGGTGGCGACAGGCATTGCACTCGGCCAACAGTAGGTGTTGATCCTGCAAGTCGTCTAAAAATGTTGTTTCTGCATCGCACAATACAACCGCGGTTTGTTTAAAGAGAGGCCAGCTGAAATCAACAAATGCCACCATAGTTTACGCTTACGGCTTGCAATTTCTTCCCATCAGGTTGATGTTCCTATCCAGACGTTTCGAGCGCGAACTCGTTAACCATTTGGACACGTGTTCCGTGTAATCCGGTGATGCGGACACGGGACAAGCATTGAGTTGACGCCCATGAACAGTATGCTGGTCAACAGCCGCCTGAATGTTCAGGTTAAGGCATCGGAACCGTCGGCGGCGGGCCTCGCCCAGGCTGTCTCCGAGATGCCGAGCAACGGCTTCTTTCGCGGCCTGCTTCTGAGCTTCGGGATCATGATTCCCTTCTGGAGCAGTCTGATTTGGCTCGGCCTGCGGCTGCTTCAGCTCGGCTAGGCGGCAGGCAGTTGTGCGGCCGGAGGCCGGTCGTTACGGAGCCTGAGCGTCCAGATAGTTCTCCAGCACCTCCATCTGCGGGCGGTCATGCCCATGGTCCGGCTCCAGCGTGAACATGTAGTTGCCCCAGAGTGGTCCCGCGGCCCAGTAGGTCCAGCCCAGCCATAGCGACGCGTTCGCCTTTATATTAGCCATGACCTGATCGAGGACATGCAAGCACTCCGGTCGTCGGCTGACCCCGAACTCGCCGAGAAACCCCTGCTGATGGTGCGCGCGTAGCCAGTCGCTAAACGAGGCCAGCCGCTTGACCGCCTGGTCCGGATCGATGCAGCCGTCGGTGGTTCCGGAGGAATTCTGGTCGAAATACTGGTGCACCTCGAAGGCAAGGCGGCGCTTCGGATCGTGGAGCGCGGCCAGGGCGCTCCCATTCAGGGAGGCGAAGTTGTGCGCGCCGTCCCAGCCGATCCCGGAGGCCAGGATGCGGTTGCTGGCGCCGGTGGCGCGTATGGCGTCGATGGCCTTCTGCTGGTCATCCGCCCATTGCCGTGCATCCGGCAGTTGCGGCTCGTTCATTAGGCCGAAGAGGACGTTGTTTGCGTGGCCGAACTGGCTTGCCAGCCTAGCCCAGACGTCGGTAAAGGCCGCGGGGGTGACATCGTTCTGACCGATCGGGACGCCGCGATAACGGCCGTAATCATGCAGGTCGATGATCGTCGCGGCCCCGTGCTGGCCAGCGTCGTCGATGAACCGGGACAACCGGGACAGCTCGCTGGGATCGAGAGGGCCCAGCAGAGACGGCTGCAGCCGCTCCCACAACACCGAGATCCTGAACACGTTCATGCCCTTGGCGGTGAAATAGGCTACCTCAGCGGGCTTGGGGTAGAGGAAGTCCTTGCCATAAGTTCCGGGTAGCTTGGAGGATGAGAAGCCGGGGCCGGCTAGGTTGACCCCCTTGAGGGCTTGCGCGCGCCCGGAGGTGGAAGCGGTAGCGAGAATGGTCGAAGCGGAAAGAACGAGAAGCAGCGAACGGACGGTCAAGTAAGCTCCTCCTGAAGCGAAGGCAGGGCCAGATGCAGCTGCTTTGCCGACACCCGGCGCAGCCGGCCACCGGACAGGACCATGACAGGAGCGTCAGTAACGCCATAAAGGAACCACAACAGGGCAGCCGTCTTGATGGTAAAGATCGAGGCGCCGATGCACAGCGAGGTCGCGATGTAGACGACGATCATCGCCTTCATCAGCACCGCTTCGCGACGCGCCGGGATGTGGACTGCGAACACGCCCAGGAACAGCAGCGCGAGGGGCAAACCCAGGTTGTTGACAACGTACGCGTAACCGGTGTCAGCGGTGTAGACCTGTGACGGGGCAAGCGCCACCCATTGTAAGGGGTGCCAATAGTCCAGCAGGCGCCCAGAGAACAGGAGACGGCCGGCGAAGTTGTCGCTCATGATGGCCGGAAGGGCATCCGGGATCTCGTCCAACGAGCCGGCCAGAGTGAGCGCCAGCAGGATGATTACCGGCAGCGCGAAGATCACCATCCGGGAGCGCACGAGCGGGGTCAGCCTGAAGACCAGCATCATCGCGCAGCATCCGGCGCCGAAGCGGCCATCAGCCAGGACGCAGCACAACAAGGACAGGGCCAGAAGGGCGTTGCGCTTCCAACGCGGACCGGTTGCCGTGCTGATGCACCAAGCGAACATGATGGCAGCATAATTACCGAGCGAGACCGGCTCGAGGAACACGGAAGACACCCTGTGAGGCCCGAGCAGGCCGGGAAAGAAGGTGCGCGACACCGCGCCGCGGTCGCCGCTGAGAAACAGGTTGGTGCCGCTATAGTTTACGGTGCCCTGGGCGATCACGCCCTTGTCGAGATAGTATGACCACACGTCGAACAGGTTGCCGAAGGTGGCGGTAAACAGCAGTTCGAAGATGCCGACGGCGAGCACGATCGCCATCACGAGCCAGGCTAAGCGGTTGGCCTGTTGTGGCGAGGCCATCGTGCCCAGCTTGTAGAAGATGTACATGATCCCGAGATCGTGCAGGATCTTCAGGTTGATCTCCGGGTTGATCAGCTTCAGCCCGATCATGAACACGACCAGCAGCCCGGTGAACTGCACCACTCGTATCGGCACTTGGCGGCGGATGGCGAGCAGGCCCGCAGCCATGATCACAAGCTCGGTGAGCACAATCTCCGGATCGGCCACCGGCGCCCATCCGCGAGTCTTCACGAAGCACAGGACGATGTTGAACGTTGCCGAGGCTAGCACCAGCAACGAGCCGAGCCGCAGGCGGGCCGTGCCACCCAGCATGGCCACGCGTTCTGCCTTCATACTTGCACTCTGCTCCAAATGCACCGGTGTCAAAACTGATCATGTATCTCGTCCGGAAACGAGGAGCAAGGGAAGCGGCGGAGCGCAGCGGTTTCGAAAAAGGGGCGCACACGTGCACGCTTTTCCGTCGGGAAGCATGCGGCGCCGTCGTCACGGGCGCGCGGGTGTCTTGCCGGCCTTGAACAGGCTGTCCATTGTCAGTACAGGTCGGTTCGGATCGGCGGAGCCGCGTCGACCGCTCGGAAGTCGCTTGGCCGAAGGTCACGCCGACGGAGGCTGACGTCATTATTCATGTCTAGCGCGCTGGTCCTGTCAGCCCATGACTTTCGCAGCCTGCGCAAGGCGAGCGTCCACTTCATCACGGCCGAGATGTCGCGGCGGAAGCAGACGCGCTTCTTTTCTGTCGGGCTGTCGCGGTTGTCGCAGCGACGCGGTGACGTTCGTGCCTCCCTGGTCGACCGCGCCAATCGGATCGAGCGGCACGAGGGCGTGGACTGCTACCTGTGGAAGAAGAGTTGGCACCCGTTCAACATGCGCCGGAAGCAGCTGGCGCCGATCGAGGCGGCCGTGTTCCGCTTGTATCGGTTCATCGCGCCAAGCGTCCTCACAAGATGGATCCGCGAGGCGACGGTCGTCTTCATCGAGTCCGGGCTGGCGGCGATCTTCATCGCCGACGTGAAGCGCATCAACCCGGCCGCGCGGATCATCTACCTCGCCTCGGATGACCTCGACGTGGTGGACTGCGCGCCGTCCATCAAGCGCGCGTTCCAGCGAGACTTCGACAAGATCGACACCGTTCGCCTGCCCTCGCGGTTCCTGGCCGACGGGATGCCGCACGTGCGGAGCTCGATCCTGGTTCCGCACGGGATCGACCGCAGCATGGCCAACTCCCGTCATCCCGATCCGTATCACGGTCATCCGGCCGCCGTGTCGGTCGGCTCGATGCTGTTCGACCCGTCCTTCTTCGTCATCGCCGCCGCCTTGTTCCCCGACATCCGGTTCCACGTCATCGGCGCCGGCAAGGCGGCCGCCTCGCTGAACGGGGAGAACATCGTCGTGCATCCGGAACTGGCGTTCGAGGAGACCCTGGGCTACCTGCAGCACGCCGCGTTCGGGATCGCGCCGTATCGCGACGCCGACGCGCCGCGCTACCTGATCGACACGTCGCTCAAGCTCCGCCAGTTCGCCTTGTTCGGCATCCCGGCGGTCTGCCCGTTCTTCGCCCTGGGCGAGGCGAACGGACGCTTCGGCTACACCCCCGGCGATAGACAATCGATCCGCCAGGCCATCGATGCGGCGCTGGCCAACCGCATTCCGATCACCGACGCCTCGCTGTCCTGGCCGGAGGTCGTCGACAGGATCCTGGAGCCCGAGGCCTATCCGGACACCCGGATTTGACCGGCTCGGCGAGACCGGTCGTGGTGATCTATCGGACGGAGGTGCTGCCACTGTCCGAAACCTTCGTCCGCGACCAGGCGCGAGCACTGTGTCGCTGGCACCCCGTCTTGGTCGGCGAGCGGCGGATCGACGCGCTGCCGTTGTTCGAGTTGGCCGTTCGTGCCCGCCATGCCGGGCCGCCGACCCTGCCACAGCGCCTTGCAGGAGCGGCGTGGCGCCGGCTTGGCCAGGCGTCCCCGTCTGTCGTGGCACTGGCCAGGCAGGTCAAGCCGCGCCTGATCCACGCGCATTTCGGCTTCGATGGGGTGGAAGCCTGGCCGATTGCGCGTCGCCTCCGCGTGCCGCTGCTGGTGACGCTGCACGGCTCGGACATCACCACGCGGATGGACTGGTTCAGGTCCGGCCGTGCCGGGCGGCGCTGGAAGGCGTATCCCTCGCGCCTCGCCCGACTCGCCGCGCGCGATCAGGTCAGCTTCGTCGCCATCTCGGAGAACATCCGGCGAGCGGCGGTGCAGGCCGGGCTGCCGGAGGAGCGCCTCTTCGTCGAGCGGATCGGCGTGGACAGCAGCCTGTTCGTCCACGACGGCCCGCCGGTCGCGCAGCGCCCCCCGGTCATCCTGTTTCTGGGCCGCCTGATCGAGAAGAAGGGCTGCCGCTTCCTGATCGAGGCGTTCCGGGCGATCAAGCGCGACATCCTGGACGCCCAGTTGATCGTGGCTGGCGACGGACCGCAGCGGGCGGCGCTGGAGGCGCAGGCCGGCGGCCTGGAGGGCGTACGTTTCGCGGGCAGCGTGTCTCGCGAGGAGGTGCAGGCGCTGATGCGGGAAGCGCGGGTGTTCTGCCTGCCCAGCGTCACCGCAGAAAGCGGCGATGCCGAGGGATTGCCGCTCGTGATCCTGGAAGCGCAGGCCAGCGGCGTGCCGGTGGTGACCTCGGCACGCGGAGGCGCCGACGAGGGAATACAGGACGGGAGAACCGGCTTCGCCTTTGCGGAGGGTGACGTGTCGGCCTTGACCGGTCACCTGACGCGCGTGCTGACCGACGACGTGCTGGCCGCACGCTTGTCGGCTGCGGCGCCGGGTTTCGTCGCCCGGGAGCATAACCTGCGCGAATGCACGGAACGCCTGGAGCGTCTCTACGACCGTGTTGCCGGCGTCCGACCGTGACGGAAGCGGACAGCGTCGCGATCGTCATCCCGACGTTCAATGCCGAAGGTTTCGTAACACGTGCGATCGCCTCGGCGCGAACGCAGATGCGGCCGGCGCAGGAGATCATCCTGGTCGACGACTGCTCGACCGACGGGACGCGCGCGGTGCTGGAAGCAGTCGCTCGAGAGGATCCGCGCATCCGGATCATCGACATGCCGGGGAACGGCGGCCCGTCGGCGGCGCGCAACGCCGGCATCCGGGCTGCGACCAGCCGGTGGGTGGCCATCCTCGACGCCGACGATGCGTTCGCGCCGGAGCGGTTGGCGGAGCTGGTGCCGTTCGCGATTGCGACCGGGGCTGACGTCGCGATGGACAACCTCCTGTACTACGACGCCCAGGCAAAGCAGGTGACGGGAACCGGACTTGGGCACGACGCTGTCCTACCGGAGCGGCCAATCACGCTGCGCGACTTCCTGGAGCACAACCGCGCCGACGGGCGGGGCCTGGACTGGGGCCTGCTGAAGCCGCTCTTCCGGCGGCAGGCGCTGTTCGATCGCGACCTGCTATACGACCCGGCGCTGCGCCACGGCGAGGACTTCCAGCTCGCCGTCGAGCTTCTGCTGAGCGGGGCCGTGATGCGCATCCTCAACCGGCCGCTCTACCTGTACACGCAGCGCCAGGGTGCCGTGAGTGGGCGGGCTTCCGGCATGACGCGAACCACCATCGCCTATGCGGCACTGAGTGCTGCCGCGCTCAGAATGAGCCGGGACGAGCGGCTAGGAGCGGAGCCCGGACTGGCGGCGCTGCTGCAGGTTCGGGCCCACGGGCTGCGCCGGCTCGACGACGCCGACTTCGTTTCGCGGGCGCTCCGCTCGGGCGCAATCGGACAGATCCTGCTCAGGTGCCTTCGCGACCGCCGGTTCCTGCCACGGATGCTGCATCAGCTGGGTGGTGCCCTGCGCAGGCGGCTGCGGATGCGAAGGCGATGGCTCGGCACCATAGCGCCGAAGAAAAGTTCAGGCCGGCAGGAAGCGCGACCCGATACCGAGCTTGCGGGCCAACTGCCCGAACCGGCGGGCGAGCTGCAGGAACACGTCGCGGCGCGCGACAAAGAGCGCGGATGAATAAAGCAGGACGCTCAGCACGCTGATCACGACGATGCGGGCGATGTTCGATCCCACGACTGGCGGCAACAATGAAGCCGCATACGCCAACAGGATGGTGCTGCCGGCAAGAAAGAGCGGCATCAGATAGAGTTCCAGCACCCGGGTGATCCCGATCCCTCCGTCACGGAGGATCAGGATCGAGCAGATCGGCGGGTAGACCGCGTAATAAAGCACGACCGCTGTTGCGACGCCGATCACGCCGTCGATGGCCGCGCCGCACAGCACAACCGCGAAGAACAGCGGCCCCGAAATCACCGCATAAAGCAGTGCGCGCCGGAATTCGCGTCTCGCGCTGAGCAGCGAGCCCGTGATCCACGACACCGCGTCGAACGGCAGCCCGATGCTGAGCAGTTCCACCAGGGGGATCGCGCCCAGCCAACGCGCGCCGAACAGCAGCTGCAGGCCGGGACCGGCCAGGGCGGCCTGCAGGAAGCAGAACGGGACGACGAGATAGGACAACAACCGCGATGCGCGCCAGGCGGCCTCGGCCTGACGATGTGGCTCGCTTCGCAGCTGCGCAAAGGCGGGAAACAGGACGTTCATGAAGTTGCCCGCGAGCATCCGCACCGGCTGGACCGAGAAGCGGAAGGCGAAGTAGTACAGCCCGACCACGTTGTGCGACGCGACCAGGCCCAGGACGATGTAGTCTCCCTGGTTGACGACCTCGATGATGCTGCGGGTCGCGAACACGAGCGTGCTGTTGCCGAGCATGTAGCGCATCTGCACCGGTCGGAAGCGGCGCCGCACCGTCGGCGGGGCCTTCCACCAGAACAAGATCGCCTTGATCAAGGCCAGCAGCGGCATCGGGATCGCGAAGCTGAAGGCGCCGAGGCCGATCCAGGCGAAGATGATGGTGCCGATCTGGAGCGCCGCGATCTCGAAGGTGTTGTACGCGGCGAGGAAGCGGAAGTTCATGGCCAGCCGGATCTGCACCATCGGCACGGTGGCCAGGGCCCGGATCGGCATCGCCAGCGCCAGGATGACAACAAGCCAGGCCACGCTGTGGCTGTGGTAGGCCCAGGCGGCGACGGGTGCCAACGCCATCAACAGGACCATGCCAAGCGTCCCGAGCGACAGGCTGATCCAGAACGCGGGTGCCGACCACATCCGCATGGTACGTTGTCGCTGGAGCAGCACGTCGTCCACGCCAAAGCTGACCAGCGCCTGGGCAATGCTGGCGATCGTGTTGGCGAGGCCGATGATGCCGAAATCCGACGGCAGCAGCAGGGCAGCCAGGATCAGCTGCGAGAAGAAGCCGAACACGCGGGCGCTTAGGCTTTGCGCCATCAGCCAGATGACGCCGCTGGTCGTCGCGTGGCCGAGACCGGACCGTGTCGAACCGGATCCAGACCGATCAGGCTTGCCTGCGGTGACCGGTTCCACGGGAAGATGCTCGTTCTTCACGCGGCTGCTTCGTTGATCCGGCCGGTCAGGCGCTTGATCCGCTGCCTCAACCTGTGGGGAAGGCCGACCCGGAATAGAAGCCGGAGAACCACGACGGGAACCAGCCGCGGCCAGCTCAACAGCACGGCCTGCCAGACCATCCGCTTCAGGAGCAGGCGGACCGCGGTGCCGACCAGGGACTCCCGGACAATCTGGGCGTTCACGGCTTCCATCAAGCCACCGTGCCTTCGGAGGCGGTCGCGGATGAAGCGGCAGTCGGTGATCGTGGGTTCATAAGGACGGTAGAAGCAGAGCTCGATCAGCTTCACCGACATGGCGAGGGACAGCCAGTCCCGTTCCCGCCGATCGAGCTGCCGGTCGCCGATCGCCTGCAGCGCCGGAAGCGTTTGTGCCTGACGCACCTCGTCGCACATCGCTTGGTCGAGGACCAGGTCGGCTCGACCTTCCGCCCGTCGCTGCGCCGAGATCGCCGCCATCTGTCCGCAGAACGCCATCTGCCGTCCATGTGCGGTTGACCGGCTCGATATGCTGGCGGGGTGCATGCGGTAGCTTCCCAGCACGTCGTCCATGTTATGGAGCCGTCCGACGCCGACCAGCCGCCAGAACAGGTCGGAGTCCTCCGACGCAAGCAGCGGACGGTACGAACCGACCCGATGCAGCGCTTCCGTCCGTACCATCAGGAACGGATGCAGCAGGTACGGCTCGCGCGCCGGGATCATGAAAGCGTCGGCTGTCGCAGGAGCCCGCAATAGTGTTCGCGTGCCGAGCGCCCGACCGAACTCGTCGACATGGCGAGCAGCCGCCGCAACTGCCACGCAGTCTGGATTCGCCTCCAGGTAGCGGAGCTGACGCTCCAAACGGTCCGGATCTGACAGGTCGTCGGCATCATGGCGGGCGATGAACGGTGCGCTGGACAATGCCAGCCCCGCATTGGTCGCAGCGACAATGCCACCGTTCGGCTGGGTGAGCACTTGGATCCGCGGATCGTCATCGGCAGCCTTGGCCAGGATCCCGGACGTCCCGTCGGTCGATCCATCGTCCACGATGATGATCCGGATGTTTCGGATCGTCTGGGTTTGAATGCTGACCAGGGTGTCCGGCAGAAAGCGGGCCGCGTTGAAGGCGGTCATCACCACGTCGATGACGGGTGTGACGGCACGTGCATCTTGGGCATCAAGTGTCATGAGCATGGAGGATGCACGAAGACCTGGTTCCCTGCTACAGCGCTGCGGATCGCGGTCGGTGGCCGACGTTCGACGCGTCCTTGTCGGACCTCAGGACGGCTCGGGACAAAGCAGCGCCCGGAGACGCAGGATGGCGAATGAGTGGATGTGCTGCTCGACCGTCATGCGATGGCCGTGCGCGGCCATGGCCACAACCGCGACGGTGATGCAGAGCCGGAGGCGACCAACCCCGACCGGGGCGGGGCCGCACAGCCCGACGAACGATCCCACACCGCAGATGCCGACCAGTCCGCCGATCGCGACCTCTAGGACGCTGTGGTCGTGCAGCGCTACCCGGGAGGCGGCGAACAGCAGGGCAATCAGGACCGCGGGCAGGACCCTTGGCAGGCTCCGCGGTCCGGCGAGAAGGATGGACGTCACACCGCCGTAGAACATGGTGGCGCTTGCGGTATGGCCGCTCGGGCTGTTCAGCCCGGGGATGCCGAACACCCAGCCGCACGCACCGATCCCAAGCTTCAGGACGAGCATCAGGCTGAGGACCCCGCCCATCGTCAGGACCCACCACAGCGCGCCGAACCACCAGCGGGCCAGGAGCAGCACGCAGAGCACGGCTGCCGAGGCCGGAAGCACGACTCCTTGATCGCCGAAGTCGGTAAACCATTGAATTATCATTAGAGTGTCGTTCAAGTTTATCTCAGGTCGCAGGTAATGACGCCCGCAGGGCCAGGTTCGATGCGAAGGCCTGCTGGTCGGGTGCAGAGTCGGCGACGGGAGCCTGTCAAGAAAATGTTTTCGATATCAAGCATCTTGAAGCGCTTCACTTACCCCGGTCAATACTGCGGGGACAGAAGTAGATGAACATGATGCAGCTCTGTCATGCAACCATTTGGTAGATAAGCGTCTGTCTTCTGGTTTTTCTGTTGATCTACTGGGTCATGAAGTAGGCCCTCGGCTTATATAAGGGTGCGGTCTCAACGAGATGGACGACCTGTGCGAGCGGGTCGGCAGCGAC
>CAXTMS010000048.1:0-18626 GCA_964245345.1 uncultured Acetobacteraceae bacterium
CTCCTACCGGCTGGAGGCTACCAGCGCCGGACGAAACGACCGCCTCGACTACACCGTGGCGTTGTCCACCACCGAGCTGCAGCCGGGAGAAGCCCGTCCGGTGACCCTGCCCGCCACCCTGCCGTTCAGCCTCGCCACCGACCGGGTGGTGAACCTGTCCGGCTGGGGCACCACCGCGACCAAGGCGGTGCTGAAGCGCGATGACGGCACCGAGCTGCTGCGCACCGGACCGCGTGCCGACGACTGGTCTCTCGGCCTGTCCCGGCGGCTGCCCGCCGGGCGCTACCGGCTCGAGTTGTCGGCCGCCGTGCCACCCGACGGGACGGGCGTGCCGCAGGATCCCGGCCTGCAGCCACCACCGCCCGCCGACGAGACCGCTGTTCCAGACCCGTCGCCCGACGCCGCACCGGATGCCGGCAGCGGCGACACCACCAGCGACACCAGTACCAGCGACCCTGGCACCGACAACAACAGCGACGGCGGCTCAAGCGACGCTCCCGCCAGCGACGGCGGCACCGTACCGGACACCGAAGCCCCGACGCCCGCCACCTCGCCGGACACGCCCGCCGATCCCGTCTCGACCCCGAGCGACGCCTCCCCCGACGCTTCCGCCGCCGCAAGCAACAGCGACAACACGATCGTGCAACTCGACCTTCCGACCGTGCTGCCCGCCGCACCGGCGCCCGAAACCGCCATGATCCTGCCCGGCAACGGCGTCCACGTGCTGACGTTGCGGCAGCCTGGCCCCGGCACGCTTCTGGTGGCGGACGCGACCTCCGCCGCCGCCTGCGTGTTGTCGCTGGAACGCCGGAGCGACGCCGGGTGGCGCACCGTCGCCGTGTCGACCGGCACCGCGCCGCGCGTGGCGGTGCCGGGCGACGCTGATCGGGCCGCATGGCGCCTGGAAGCCTGGTCGATCGACGGCGGCGACACCCCGGTCTCCCTGGCGGCGCGGGTGCTGGACAGCGCTGGCCCTTCCCTTCGTGCCCTGGACGGCTTCCCGGCGCCGCTGGCCGTCGCCCGCCGCCGCCTGTCGGACCGCACGCTGCTGCGCGTCGCCGCCGCGCCGGCCGGGCTTCTGGCGGCGCCCTGGCCCGGCCACCCGGCGATCGCCGCAGGCGGACAGGTCGCGCCGCAGGACGACACGCTTTGGCTGCTGGCCGCCGCACCGGGCCCGCTGACCCTGTCGCCGGTCGATCCCGCTCCAGGCGCGGCCTGGAGCGTCACCGTCCCCGCCGGCGGCAGCGTCGTCCTGCCGCCACGCCCGTCGGACGGCAGCCACGCGCGCATCTGGCTGGCCGAAAGCGGCCTGGGACAACCCGGCCTCGTCGGCGGCGCGGTGTCCTCCGGAAGCGCGCTGGCCGCGGCCGACACCCCCGCCCTGCTCCGCAACGCCGGCGGCAGCGGCTCCCTGGCCACGCAGGTGACGCTTCTGGACCTGGCAACGGTTGCCCCGGTCCACGGCACCCTGCCGTTCCACCTCCAGATCCCCGCCCGAAGCGGGCTGCTGGTGCGGCTGGACGACCGGCCGACGCGGCTGCGCGTCGTGCTGCCGCCGGGCACCGCGCTGCTGTCCCCCGCCGCGTCCGTCTGGACCGGCGGATCCGCGGTGTCCCGCGACCTCGTCGGCCTGTCCGGCCCCCTCACCCTAGTGAACACCCTCGACCAGCCCGCCCCGGCCAGCCTGGTCGCCGCGGCCGCCGACGCGCCGGACGCGCTCCGACCGGGAACCGTGTTCAAGCGCTTCTTCGGCGCCGCCGGCGCGTTCGACCTTCCGGTGCAGGCCGCGTCCGGCGCCCGGATCTCCGTCGCCGGCGACGCGTCGCTGCAATGGACCGGAACCGACGGCGCCGTGCTGCGCGGGCAGGCCGTGTCTCCCCCATCCCCCACCGGGCGGCTGCTGGTCCGGCACGGTGTCGGCGCCGTCGTGCTCGGCATGCAGGCACCGGGACATCCCGCCTGGCCCGCGCCCGCTGCCGAGGCGGTTCCGGCAAGCGGGCAAGCGACCCTGTCCGGCCCCGCCATGGCCTGGCGGCTGCACCCGTCCGCGCCGTCGCTTCTGGACGTGTCGACCACCGCCCCGGTGCTGCTGGCCGTGGGCGACGCCCCCCCAAGCCTGTTCGGCGCCGGCGCCGAGTTCCATCGCGCCGTCCCGGCCGGCGACATCGAGCTGCGTGCCTACTCCCCCCATGACGGACCGCTCGCCGGCACCCTGACCCTGGCGCTGTCGCCGCTGCGCATGCTGACCAACGGCGTCGGGCCACTCACCAGCGTCGCACCGGGCGGAACCGCCCTGTTCGGCTTCACCCTGGCCCACGCCGCGCGGGTCGGCGTCGCGGTGCGATCCGAGCCCGACCGGGCCGAGGTGCGCCTGCTTCGCGCCGACGGCACCACCGTCGGCGAGGGCGTGGCGCAGCTGCACGCGCTGCCGCCCGGCAGCTACCTGATCGAGGCGCGCGTGCCGCCGGATGCCGAGCCGACAGTGCTTCGTCCGGCGGTGCTGGGGCTGGACGCGCCGGGCGACGGACCGCCGCCCGAGATCGTGCAGCACTACCTCGAGCTCGCCGGCCTGAAGGGACCCGCACCATGACCCGTCCCGGCCTGGCCGCCCTGGCGCTGCTTTTGTACGGCGCGGCCGGAAGCACCGCCGCCGCCGCGCCGCTCCCTTCGCCGCCCCCGGCCTCCTTCGACAGGCTGCAGCGCGCCGACGGCACCGTTATCGTACCGGACCGCTTCCTGCGCAGCTGGGACCCGGTCACGGTGCTGCTGGACCACGACGCCGGGCCGACAAGGGGCGGCCCGGAGGACCATCCCGAGCGGTGGGCGACCCTGGCGCCGTCGCATCCCGGCGCCTGGACCTGGCTCGGTCCGCGCACCCTGCAGTTCCGCCCGGCGACCCCCTGGGAACCGCTGCTGCGCGAAACCGTGACCGCGTCCGGACAAACCAGGCAGCTGGTGCCGTTGCTGCCCCTGCCATCCAGCGCCGGTCCGTCCGACTCCCCCAACGGCATCGCCGGCCTCGACACCATCGCCCTCACCTTTCCCGGCCCGGTGGATCGCGCAGCGCTGGCGAGGCTGCTGACGGTCGAGCTGACGGCGCAACCGGGCACAGGCTCGGGCACGCGGCAGGTGCTGACCACCGACGACTTCGACGTCAGCGCCGTGCCGCGAACCGCCTTGGCATCGCCGCAAACCTATCTCGTCACCCTGCACGCCCCGGTGCCGGACAACAGGCTGGCCACGCTCCACCTGCGCTTGTCCGACGAGCCTGGCCTGGACGAGCCGTCGTTCTCGCTTCCGCTGCACGGCGCAGCGCCCTTCACCCTGACCGACAATTATTGCGGCAGCGACAGCGACCACACCGTCACCGACGGGGTGATGGTATGCACGCCCGGCACCGAGGCCAGGGCGCCGCAGCTGGTGCTGCAGTTTTCCGCCGAGCCGGAAGCGATGGACATCGTGCGCGCCCGCGCCGTGCTGCGCCTGACTCCGTCCGTCGACGACCTGACCGTCACCCCAGCCCATGACCAGACGCTGCGGCTCGGCGGCCGCTTCGCCCCCGACACCCCGTACCAGCTCACCCTGGCTCCCGGCACCCTGAAGGACGCCCGCGGACGCCCGCTCGCCGCACCGGTCAGCCTGCGCTTTTCCTTCGCCGCCGGCACGCCGCGGATCGGCTGGGACGCCACGGAGGGCATCGCCGAGCGGCTCGGCCCGCAGATGGTGCCGGTGCGCGGCCACGGCTACGACAAGGCCGACCTGCGCATCCATGCCATCGATCCGCTGGCGCGCGACTTCTGGCCGTTCCCCCGCGACGGCCTCGCCACCGCCGACGACGCTTCGCCGCCCTTGCCCGGCCACGAGCCGACCCACCACACCGGCCCCGACCCGATCACCGCCGACGACATGGCGGCGCGGATCGCCGACCTCGGCTCCCCCGCGGCAAGCACGCTTCTCGCGCTGCCGATCCACCGCAACGGCGTGGAGGCCCGGTTCGGCCTCGACCTGCAGCCGCTGCTGGCCGGCATCGCCGGCCCGCGGCAGCCCGGCACCTACCTCGTCGGCCTGCGCGCCACCGACGGCAGCCAGCGGCAATGGCTGCGGCTCCAGGTCACCGACCTCGCCTTGTCCACGGTGGAGGAGGCCGACCGCACCCGCTTCGTCGTCACCTCGCTGGCCACCGCGCTTCCCGTTCCCGGCGCGGAGATCCGGCTGGACGGCGTGCGCGACAACGGCTTCACCACCCTGGCGCACGGCGTCACCGGACCCGACGGCAGCTGGACCGCCGCCGCTCCGCTCACCACCGACTGGAAAAGCGTGCCCGCCAGCCTGCGCCGCATCGTGGTGCTCAAGGCGACCGACACCCTGGTGCTCCAGCCCGGCCGCGGCCCGCAGCAATATGCCGACGGGCAGTGGGACAAGCCGTCCTCGCCCTGGCTCGACTGGCTGACGCGCAGCCCCGCTCCGCGCGAGCAGCCCCCGCAGCTGCTGTGCCACCTGTTCACGGAGCGCCCGATCTACCGCCCGGCGGAGCCGGTGCTGATCGCCGGCATGATCCGCCGCTATGGTTCGGACGGCCTGTCCTTCCCCGTCACCGGACGCGGCACGGCCTCCGCCGGCGAGGTGCTGGTGACCGGACCGTCCAACCAGCAATGGCACGTCCCCGCACCCCTGGACGAGATCGGCGGCTTCCACGTCCGCTTCGACGCCAAGACCGACGCCACCGGCGACTACACGATCCAGTACGTGCCGAAGAACGGCCAGGGCTGCGGCCTTCTCAGCGTGAAGAAGGAAGCCTACCGGCTGCCGACCTTCGAGGTGCTGCTGCAGCCGCCGCCGCACGCCGCGCTGGACGCCCCGTTCACCGTCGGGCTGCTGGCCCGCTTCTACGCCGGCGGCATGCTCGACGCCCGGCCCCTCACCTGGCGCGTGACCCAGTTCCCGGCGCCGTGGAACCCGCCCGGCCGGGACGGCATCCTGTTCTCCTCCGACAGCCGCTATTCCGGCGACGACGCGTTCCGCTCCACCCCCGTGCTGAGCCGCGACGCCCACACCGACAACGGCGGCGCCGCCCGCATCACCCTCGATCCCACCGCCGAGCCCACCGCCCAGCCACGGCAGTACCTGGTCGAGGCCACCGTCACCGGCGACGACGACATGCAGGTGCGCGCCACGCAGCGCATCACCGTGCTGCCGCCCTTCGTGCTCGGGCTGAAGGTGCCGCGCTACATCCCCACGGTCGGCAGCATCGATCCCGAGGTGCTGGCGCTCGACGCCGCCGCCAAGCCTGTCGTCGGCCTGAAGATGACGGTGCGCCTGGTGCACCGGCAATGGAACCCGGTGCTGGTCGCCAGCGACTTCGCGCAAGGGTCGGCCAAGTACGACACCCAGACCATCGACACCACGATCGCCGAGCGAACCGTCACCAGCGGCACCGACCCGGCCACCCTGCACTTCCCGGTCACCGAGGCCGGCGTCTACCTCGTCGAGCTGGAGGCCGAGGACAAGGTCGGACGCAGGCAGCTGGTCCGCGTCGACCTGTTCGTCGCCGGCAACACCCCCGTGACCTGGTCGAAGCCGCCGTCGCAGGTGGTGACGATCTCCACCGACAAGCCGGAATACGCCCCGGGCGACACCGCGACGCTGATCGTGCAGAGCCCGTTCCAATCAGGCCGCGCCCTCCTGGTGGTCGAGCAGCCGGAAGGCCGGTTCGACTACGACTGGCTCGACATACGCAACGGCTACGCCCGCACCACCCTGCGCCTGCGCAAGCAGCAGGTGCCGCGTCTGGCGGTGCACGTGCTGCTGATGCGCGGCCGCATCGGCACCCTTTCCGCCGCCGCTCCGTTTGACCAGAACAAGCCGGCCACCCTCGCCGCCACCGCCTTTATCAAGGTGGCTGCGGTCGACAACCAGGTGAAGGTCCGCTTCGACGCTCCCGCCAGCGCCCATCCCGGCCAGTCCTTCGACCTGGTGCTGCACCTGTCCGACGCCGCCGGCCACCCCCTGTCCGGCGAGGCGACGGTGTGGATGGTGGACCAGGCGGTGCTGTCGCTCGCCCCCGAGCTGCCGCTCGATCCCCTGCCCAGCTTCATCGTCGACCGCGAGCCGCGCATGCTCGCCCGCGACACGCGCAACCTCTCTTTCGGCATCCTGCCCCTCACCGAGAACCCCGGCGGCGACGAGAAGGGCGCCGGCGGCCTGGAGAACATTTCCGTCCGCAAGAACTTCACCCCCGTGCCGCTCTACCTGCCGCGCGTGAAGGTCGGCCCCGACGGCACCGCGCACATCCCGGTCCACCTGCCCGACAGCCTCACCGTGTTCATGCTCCGCGCCGAGGCCGTCAGCGGTGCGGACCGCTTCGGCTTCGGCACCGGGCAGCTTCCGGTGCGACAGCCGGTGGTGGCCCAGCTCGCCCTGCCGCGCTTCGTCCGCCCCGGCGACAGCTTCACCGCCGGGCTGATCGGCCGCCTGGTCGAGGGCGCTCCCGGCGCCGGCCAGGCCAGCATCGCCGTGCAGAACCTGGCGCTCGGCGGACCGGCCCGACAGGACTTCACCTGGACCGGCAGCCAGCCCGCGCATGTCGACACGGTGCTGACGGTGCCGGAGCCCGCCCCCGGCACCGGCACCGGGAGCGTGCGCATCCGCGCAGCCCTGCAGCGGCTGTCGGACCACACCGGCGACGCGATACAGATGGACCTGCCGATCCGTCCCGACCGGCCAACCGTGCACCGTCGCGACCTGCTCGCCACCGTTGATGGCGGCCTGGCGCTGCCCGCCATTTCCGAGCCGCTCCGGCCCGCCTCCTACCGTCGCGGCGTCACGCTCGCCACCGATCCCGACCTGGTGCGCCTGCTCGCCGGCCTCGGCGCGCTGCAGCGCTTCCCCGTCGGCGGCACCGAGCAGCGCCTGGCACTCGCCTCCGGCGAGCTCGCCCTGCTGCCGTTCACCCCGCTGATGGACGCGTCCGGGCTGCGCGGCCGGCTGGCCGACGACGTCGCCGCCGCCCAGTCCGCGGCGGCACAGTCCACCGATCCCGACGGGCTGGTCGCGTTCTGGCCGCACACCAAGGGCAGCATCTGGCTGACCGCCGAAGCCTACCGCCTGCTGGTCGGCGCCGCCCGGCTCGGCCAGCCGACCGACAAGGGACAGGCCGACCGGCTGCACGCCGTGCTGCTCGCCTCCCTGCGTTCCGACTACCCGCATCTGCCGACCGAGACCGGCCTGTTCGAGCGCGTCGCCGCCCTGACCGCGCTCGCCGACGGCGGCCAGATCCCGCCCGCCGACGCCGACGAGCTGGCACGGCGCGCCCAGAGCATGCCCACCGACTCGGTGGCCGAGATCGCCACCGTGCTGGCGCGGCTGTCGCAGGCCGACCCGGCCGAGCTGTCCCGGGTGATGGACCTGCTGTGGAGCCGGATCAACATCGTCAGCCGCAACGGCCATCCGGCCTATGGCGGCCTGGCCGACTTCGATCCCACCGCCTCGATCCTGCCGAGCGAGGCACGCAGCCTGGCGCTGGCGGTGCAGGCCGTGTCCACCGCCACCCCGAACGATCCGCGCGCGCCGGTGCTGCGCGACGCCCTGGTGAACCTGGCCGACGGCGACGGCTGGGGCAGCACCGACGCCACCGCGGCGGCGCTGCGCGCGCTGGCCGCGGCCTGGCAGGCCCCCCCGTCGCCGACCCCGGCCAGCATCCTGCTGCCGGGCCGCACCGTGCCCGGCATCCTCGACCGCGCCCACCCGCTTCTGTCCGCCGACACCTCCCAACCCGGGCCGGTGCGTGTGGACGCGCCGCCCGGCCTGGCCGTGCTGTCCTCCGCCGACTACGTGCCCAAGGCACCCGGCGCGGAGGCGCCGGCATCGCAGAACGGCTTCGTCCTGGCCCGCACGCTCTACCGCGTCCTGCCGAACGCCCCGCTGTCCCGCATCGACCCCGCCGCGGACGGCTCGATCGCGCTCCATGTCGGCGACGTGGTGGAGGAGGTCGACGAGCTGACCAGCCCGCAGCCCCGCGCGCAGGTGGCGCTGCACATGCCGCTCGCCGCCGGAATGGAGCCGCTCAACCCCAACCTGGCCACCGCCACCGCCGATGCGACCCCGTCCGCGGCGCCCACCGTGGCGCCGGACTGGTCCAGCTTCGGCGACGACGAGGTGCTGGCGGTCTGGCTCGACCTGCCGCCCGGCACCGCCACCCTGCGCACCCGCCTGCGCGCCACGGTCCCCGGCCGCTACACCGAGCCGCCGTCCACCGCCGAGATGCTTTACCGCCCGGGGGTGACCGGCAGCACCGCCGGCCGGCTGATCGTGGTCACCCGCTAGCACCATGCCGCTCCCGCCCCACCCCGGCAGGCCGCGGCTGGCGCGCTCCCTCCGCGGCGGCCTCGGACGCCTGGCCGCCGCGCTGGCCGTCGCCACCCTGCTCGCCTGGACCGTGGACGTGGCATCCGGCGTGCGCCTGGACGCGCCCGCGCCGACCGCGATCGTGCTGGACCACGACAACGGCTTCGTCACGCAGGTCGGCCACGAAACCCTGCGACCGGACGGACGACGGCAGGTGGAATATGGCTACTGGCGCACCGTTCCCCCGCCGCGCGTGGTGGCGGCGACGCTGGCGATCGAGGACCGCCGCTTCCGCTCCCACCCGGGCGTCGACCCGCTGGCGGTGCTGCGCGCCGGCTGGGGCCACCTGCTCGGCCGCTCCTCGTCCGGCGCCTCGACGCTGGCCATGCAGGTGGCACGCATGCAGCGTCCCCGGCCGCGAACCGTCTGGAACAAGAGCGTCGAGGCCGCGGTGGCGATCGCGCTGACCGCCCGCTACGGCCGGGACGCGGTGCTGTCGCAGTACCTGCGCCTCGCCCCCTACGGCGAGAACAGCCACGGCATCGGCCACGCCGCACGCTGGTACTTCGACCGCAACGCCGCCGATCTGACCTGGACGGATGCGGCGCTGCTGGCCGCGATCCCGCAATCCCCCACCCGCCTGCGCTTGCGCCATCCCGGCCCCCGGTTGCAGCGACGCGCCGCCCACGTGCTGGCGCTGCTGGCGCAGGACGGCCTGCTCGACGGCGACCAGGCGGCACGCGCCACATCGGCCCTTTCCGACCCCGGCCTCGTGCCGCGCCGCCGCCGCCCGGACTGGCTGCCGACCGTGCTCCGCCTCCGAACCCTCGCCGCTGCCCTGCCGGCGACCGGCGAGCCGATCCTGCATGCGAGCCTCGACCCGGCGCTGCAGGCCCGGGTCGCCACCGCCGCCGCCGACGCCCTGGCGGGCTGGCAGGCCCAGGGCGCCGAACAGGCCGCGGTGATGGTCGTGCGCCGCGGCACGCGCGCGGTGCTGGCCTCGGTGTCCGCGAGCCGCCCGGACCAGCCCAGCAGCATCGACTTTTCCGCCGTCGCCCGCTCGCCCGGCAGCACCCTCAAGCCGTTCCTGTTCGCCGAGGCGCTCGATCGCGGCCTGCTGGTGCCGCAGGACGTGGTGCCGGACCTGCCCGGCACGGTGCCCGGCATCGACAACGCCGACCACGCCTTCCTCGGCCCGCTCCTGCCGCGCCAGGCCCTGGCCAACTCGCGCAACGTTCCCGCCGCCGCCCTGCTGCGCCGGATCGGGCTCGAGCGCGGCTTCCGCTTCCTGCGCCGGCTCGGGCTGCACCACCTCGACGGCAACGGCGCGCGCTACGGCCTCGGCATGGCGATCGGCGCCCTGCCGACCCGGCTCGACCGGCTGATGCAGGCCTACGACACCCTGGCCGAGGACGGCACCGCCCAGGACCTGTCCTGGATCGCGGACGCCGGACGGCCGCCGCCGCGACAACTGATCTCCGCCGACAGCGCCCGCCTGGTCACCCGCTTCCTCAGCGATCCCTTGGCCCGGCTTCCCACCTTTCCGCGCTACGGCAGCGGCGAGTTCCCGTTCGCGGTCGCGCTCAAGACCGGCACCTCGCAGGGCTACCGCGACGCCTGGACCGTGGCCTGGTCCGCCGGCTACCTGGTCGGGGTCTGGGTCGGTCGTGCCGACGGGGGTCCGATGGCCGGCCTCGGCGGTGCCGGCGCCGCCGCCCTGGCGCAAACGCTTCTGCTCCAGCTCCAGCGCGCCGACCGCGTCGACTTCACCGCCGGCGACCTCGCCCATCCGGACGGAACCACGTCGGAGCTGTGCACCGCCACCGGTGCCACCGCTCCTTGTCCGAGCCGCCTCGCCGAGTTCCCGCGGCCACGCCAGCCTGCCGGCATCGCCATGGCGACGCCGAACGACGCCGACCAGCTGCGGATCGTGCAGCCGGCGCCGGACCTTCACGTGTGGCGCAACCCGGAAGCCCCGGCCGGGCTCGACCGGCTGGTGCTGCGCGCCGCCGCGTCGCCCACGGTGCGCCAGCTGGTGTGGCTGGTCGACGGCGCGCCGGCCTCAATCGGCGCGCCCGGCACGCCGTTCTACTGGGCGCTGCGTCCCGGCCGGCACCGCTTCCAGGTGCGCCTGCCGTTGCAGGACGAACGCTCCGCCCCCCTGTCCGTGGTGGTCGAATGACGCCGCCGGTGCTGCGAACCAGGCTCTTGTCCGCCTGGCATCGCCTTCGCGGCACCGGCAACGGATCCATCTCCCGCTCCGGAGGCTACGACCCGAACACGCGCATCAACGACGGCGCACAGACCGACTGGATGGCCACAGCCCGCCCGGCACCCGCCTTCATGCTCGACGCCCGCTTCGACGCCCCCGCCCATGTTCCCGGCTGGATGCTCGAACACGGCACGACCAACGGGCCCAGGATCGACCCGGTGCCGCTGCCGAACCATTTCGGTGCGGTGACGACAGCGGACGCGATCGGCCACGAGGACGCACTCGCCGCGCATTACCAACGCATCCTCCAGGCCGCCCCGCCCCCGACGCGATGGCGGCCGGACATCGCACAGTACAGGGGCTTTGCCGTCGATCTCGCGATCGGGTTCGCCGACGAGCATCCGCTCCAGATCGACATGCTCGGCGGCGCCGTCCTGTCGGCAACCGAGCTGCTCCAACAACTGGCCGATCCCGCCTCGCCGGACGACGTCCTCTACGACAACCTCGACCAGGGATGGGCACTGCGCATGACGACGATCGGCGAGCAGGTGTTCACCCTGAAATGGGACTGGGAACGGCCAGCCAGCCAGGACACGCCGCGCGCTCTACGGTTTCCCCGCCCGCTGCTGGCAGTCCAGGCGCAGGCAGCCCTGCAACGGCTGGAGCACGTGCATGGCGTTCTGGCGCAGGCGGTCGGCACCGATCTGTGGATGCCGCCGCGCCGCCCCTGAAACCCTTCCCCCGCCGTATCAGTGCGGCGTGGTGCCCGGCATCGCCGGCATGCCGCTCGGCATCGCTGGCATCCCGCTCGGCATGGCGGGCATGCCTCCCGGCATCTGCGGCATCGACATGGCCGGGTTCGACGCCACGGCTTGCTTCACGCTGCCTGCCATGCGCGTGCACAGATCGGCCTCCGTGGTGTTGCCGCGCGACGCCATCTCCGACAACGGCACGTTGCTGCCGCCCGCACCCATCAGCACCCCCTGCCTGCCCAGCGTCTCGGCGCTGTCGGTCGAGCCGCTCCCGGCCGGAAGCCGCGAGATGACGGTCTTCTGCGCCGTGACCGCGCTGCCGTCGGTATGACCGTGCGCCTGACAATACTCCAGCACGCCCAGCTCGTTCGCGGCGCTGTTGCGCGCCATGCTGGTCATGTCGGTCTGGGCGAGGCATGGCAGACTGGGAAGAACGGCAAACAGCGAAACGCCGAACAGCGTCCGCATCGCAAGATGGCTCATGGATCAGTTCCTCGATGAACCAGCGCGTGGGCTGGTACTGACCGCAGCGCAACGTCCGGAACCCAGAAAAGGTTGCAGTACCGGAAAGGTAGTGCACGACGATGCCTGCAAGTCCCGGTGCATCATATAATGAGCCTGCGCAGGCCGGGCCGCCGGGAACGCGTCCACGGGACACCACCACGCCCGGCTGGGGCTGGCCGCAAGGCATTCCCATTGATCACCCGACACCCACAGGCGCCCAACACAAGCAGGTGTTCCCCAACGGTTTCCGCAGGTTCGGCATCGAGATCCGGGAGCTAGGCGCAGTCGAGGATCTGCTCGCCGACCCGGCGCGCCAGCAGGAGGCGGTGCGCCGTACGCTCGACCATGAGCGCCGTCCGTTGTCGCGCGCGCCCGGACCATAGACCGCATCGTGTCGCCGGATCACCGGCTCCAGCACGTGCGGTCCCGCGACTGGCCTTCCACCGGCTCGGACATCCAGCCACCACTCCACGCGAATTTTCTTGAACAACGTTCACGTTAGCCCTAAACATGAACAACGTTCACGAAAGAGCACAACGCCATGTCGCTTCTCCTGTCGCGCCGCCTTCTGCCGCTGCTGGTCACGCAGACGCTGGGCGCCGTCAACGACAACCTGTTCAAGAACGCGCTGGTGGCGCTGATCCTGTTTCGTGCCGGCGCCGGCCCGGGCACCAGCGGGGCGGTGCTGGTGGCGCTGGCCGGCGGCATCTTCATCCTGCCCTACGCCCTCCTGTCCGCCACCGCCGGGCAGCTCGCCGACCGTTACGAGAAGTCGCGCTCGATCCTGGTGGTCAAGCTGGCCGAAGCGGCGCTGATGGGCCTCGCCGCCCTGGGGTTCCTCCTGAACAGCACGCCGCTGCTGTTCACGGTGCTGTTCGGGCTCGGCGTCCAGGCCACCTTTTTCGGCCCGCTGAAGAACGCGATCCTGCCCAGCCACCTGCCGGACAGCGAGCTGCTGGCCGGAAACGGGCTGATCGAGGCGGGCACCTTTCTCGGCATCCTCGCCGGCACCATCGCGGGCAGCTGGCTGGTCGGCATCGGCGACGGGCGGCTGATCGTGTCGATGGCCGGAGCGGCGGTCGCGCTGGTCGGCATCGCCAGCGCCGTGCTGGTGCCGCGTGCCCCCGTCAGCGCGCCGGAGCTGCCCATCGGCTGGAACCCCCTGCGCGACACCGTGCGGCTGGTTGCCGACGCGCACCGCAACCGCTCCGTCTGGCTGTGCATCCTGGGCCTCAGCTGGTTCTGGGCGGTGGGCGCCGTGGTGCTGACCGAGCTGCCCACGCTGGTGCGGGCGCTCGGCGCCGAGCTGCACGTGTTCACCCTTCTGCTCGCCTTCTTCTCCGTCGGCGTCGCCGTCGGCTCGGTGTCCTGCTCCAGGCTGCTGCGCGGGAAGGTGTCGGCGCGGCTGGTGCCGTTCGCCGCCCTCGGGTTGTCCGTGTTCATCTTCGACTTCGCCGCCGCGGCGCATCACGCGCACGGGCTGACCACCGTGAGCCTGATGCTGCACAGCCTTCGCGGCTGGCGCATGCTGCTCGACCTGCTGCTGCTGGCGGCATGCGGCGGCATCTATTCCGTGCCCTTGTTCGCCATCATCCAGGAGCGCGCCGAACCGTCCCGCCTCGCCCGCACGGTGGCGGCCAACAACGTGGTCAATGCCGGCGCGATGGCGGGCGCCGCCGTCGCCACCGCGGTGCTCGCCGCCTCCGGGCTGTCGCCGGTGGCGATCCTGGCCGTCGCGGCGGCGGCCAACTTCCTGGTGGCGCTGTGGATCGTGCGCATCCTGCCGCAGGACACCATGCGCGCCCTGTTCCGGTTCTATTTCCGCGTCCTGCACGGCACCGACGTGTCCGGGCTGGAGAACCTGCCGCCGTCCGGCACCCGCACCGTGTTCGTGGTCAACCACCAGAGCTTTCTCGACGGCTGCTTCGTCGCAGCCTTCCTGCCCGGCACCCCCACCTTCGCGGTCAACATCCACATCGCCCGGCGCTGGTGGGCGAAGCTGTTCCTGGCCGCGGTGCATCACTTCGCGGTCGATCCGGCCAACCCGTTCAGCACCAAGACCATGGTGCGCGCGGTGCAGGGCGGCCACGCCCTGGTGGTGTTCCCCGAAGGCCGCATCACCGTCACCGGCGCGCTGATGAAGGTGTACGAGGGTGCCGGCATGGTGGCCGACAAGGCCGACGCCATCGTGGTTCCGGTGCACATCGACGGGCTGCAGTTCACCCGGTTGTCGCGCATGGGCGACCGCGCCCCAAGACGCTGGTTCCCGCGCCTGTCGCTGGCGGTGCTGCCGCCGGTGACGCTTGGCGTCGACCCGGAGCTGCGCGGCCGGAGCCGCCGACGCGCCGTCGGCACCGTGCTGCAGGACGTGATGGAACAAGGCGGCTTCGCCACCGCCCGCACCGGCCGCACCCTGTGGAGCGCGCTGCTGGACGCGCAGGACCGCTACCGCGCCAACACGCCGATCGCCGAGGACGTCGCGCGCACGCCGCTCAGCTACCGCCGGCTGGTGCTGGGCGCTGCGGTGCTCGGACGCAGGCTGACGGCGGAAGCGGATCTCGGCGAGCATGTCGGGCTGATGCTGCCCAACGCGGTCGGCAGCGTGGTCAGCTTCATGGCCCTGCAGGCGCATGGCCGGGTGCCGGCGATGCTGAACTTTTCCGCCGGCGCCGACGGCATGCTTGGCGCCTGCGCCGCCGCCCGCATCACCACCGTGCTGAGCTCCCGCGCCTTCGTCGCCAGGGGCAAGCTGGAAACCACGGTGGCGCGCATGGAGGGTCAGGTGCGGTTCGTCTGGCTCGACGAGGTGAGAACCGAGCTGGGCCTCGGGGCGAAGCTGCGCGGCTTCATCGACGCCAGCTTCGCCCGCCGGCTGCCAGGCAGCCGCGTGCGGCCGGACGATCCTGCGGTGGTGCTGTTCACCAGCGGCTCGGAGGGCGCGCCCAAGGGGGTGGTGCTCAGCCACCGCAACATCGTGGCCAACATCGCCCAGGTCGCCGCGGTGATCGACTTCAACAACTCCGACCGCGTGTTCAACGCGATGCCGATGTTCCATTCCTTCGGCCTGACCGGCGGCACCCTGCTGCCGCTGCTGTCCGGCGTGCGCACCTTCTTCTATCCCTCGCCGCTGCACTACCGCATCGTGCCCGAGCTGATCTACGACACCGACAGCACCATCGCCTTCGGCACCGACACCTTTCTGACCGGCTGGGCCCGGTTCGCGCACCCGTACGACTTCTACTCGATGCGCTACATCTTCTCCGGCGCCGAGAAGGTGCGCGAGGACACGCGCCGCCTCTACGCCGAGCGCTTCGGCGTGCGCGTGCTGGAAGGCTATGGCGCCACCGAAACCGCGCCGGTGCTGGCGCTGAACACGCCGATGCACAACAGGCCAGGTGCGGCGGGGCGGCTGCTGCCCGGCATCGCCACCCGGCTGCAGCCGGTCGAGGGCATCCCGGAGGGCGGGCGCCTGCTGGTCCGCGGCCCCAACGTCATGCTGGGCTACCTGCGCCATACCGCCCCGGGCGTGCTGGAGCCCCTGCCAGACGGCTGGTACGACACCGGCGACATCTGCCGCGTCGACGCGGAAGGCTTCGTGTCGATCCTGGCGCGCGCCAAGCGCTTCGCCAAGGTCGCCGGCGAGATGGTGTCGATGCCGGCGGCGGAAGCGCTGGCGATCAGCCTGTGGCCGGACGCCGCGCACGCGGTGGTGGCGGTGCCGGACGGGCGCAAGGGCGAGGCGCTGGTGCTGCTCACCACGCAGCGCGACGCGACCGCCGGCGCGCTGCTGGCGCAGGCGCGCGCCAAGGGCTCTGCCGAGATCGCCGTGCCGCGCTCGGTCCGGATCGTGGACGCGCTGCCGCTGCTGGGCACCGGCAAGGTGGACTACGTCACGGCCACGCGAACCGCGGCGGAGGAGCGGGCAGCGGCCTAGGCTTGTTGAATGGCAGAAGCGCAAGCCCAGGCTTGGCCGAATCGGAAAAGCAGAACGAGATCGCAGCGGGTCAGCCGGGTTCAACATCGGCAGCCTTGGTCGGTCGGTTGCAGACGAGCCATCCGCCGTTTGCGCGGCATGACCTGGCGGGAGATGCCGGGTTCCTGTCCCCTGACGGTGAGGGTCAGGGCGATGGAACCATCCTTCCCCTCCACACGAACGACCGGCTGACCGGGCACTCCGACGAACAGCCCGGTCTCATCGCAAACGAACCCGCGGCAACCGGCGCAGGAACGGCTGGCACCACCGCCGTTCCGGCTTCCTCCTCGGTGCCGCCGAGTGGTGGTGGCGACCGCGTCGGTGACAGCACTCCCGCGGGACACATCGACAATCCGGACGACCGCAGGGCCCATCTCGCGGCAGCGACGGAAGGGCGACAAGGGCGCGCGAGCACAGGTGCTGCCAACGCGCAGGCCGAGCACGACGCGATGATCGGGGAGATGCAAGGCTGCGGCATTGGTGAAGCCGGGCGAGTTCGAGACGCTGCAGAATGCCCATGACACTGGAACCGGCGAGGCGACCGGTCCGTGAAACAACAGCGGCCATATCTTCGCGGCACTCGGCTCCGTCGCTCAAGTTGTCAGCAGCCTTTTCAGGACCGCGGGCGTCATCAAGCCGTAGCGACCGGCTGACCTCGATCGGCCACGATCCCTCTCGGAACAGGATCAACCGCAGGAAGTCTCCGCAGGAACGCGTCCCGCTTCCCGGGCCTTCGAGGCTGTGGTGACGGCGCCCGGGAGGAGCGTCCCTTCATGTGGCCGCGTTGGCCGACGTCAGGGCGGCAGCCCGCGCGCGATCGCCTCGACCACCGTCCGGACCTGCTGCCGCAGCACCGGCAGGGTCACGTTGGTGATCCTGCCTTCCAGCCCCAGCACCACCATGCCGTGCACGGCGGAGAACAGGGTGCGCGCCAGCAGGGCGCACGCGTCTTCCGGCAGGTCCGGCCGCAGCAGCGCCACCGGCTCGGCGATCGGGTTGAAGGCGGCGGCGCGACGCTCCTCGTACCAGCCGGGCAGCGCGTGCCCGTCCGCCATCCGGTGCCCGAACAGGGCGTTCCAGCGCCGCCGGTTGAGAAAGGCGTAGTCGAGATACGCGTCGGCGAGGCGGCGCAGGTGAAGCGCCGGGTTGCGGCCGGAAGCGGCTCCACGCATGGCCTCGTCGATCGCGTCCAGGGTGCGGGCGTTCACCGCCAGCACCAGCGCGTCCATGTCGGGGAACACGCCGTAGATGGCGCCCACCGAGCAGCCCACCGCGTCCGCCAGGCTGCGCGCCCGCAGCTCCTCCAGCCCCGCCGCCTCGATCACCGCTTCCGCCGCTTCCAGCAATCGCCTGGACAGGTCCTGGTGACGCTCGGTGGTGGACGCTCTTTGTGAACGACGTTCATATTTTTCTTGAACAGTGTTCATGATTTGCGCTACGCCATTTGTGAACAACGTTCATACAGGATGGGTGGCGATGATCAAGACACTTTCCCTGCTCATGCGCGGCACCGCCGCCGCGGTCGCAGAGGATCTCGCCGACAGGCACGCGCTGCTGCTGCTCGACCAGCAGATGCGCGACGGCGAGGCGGCGCTGGCGCGGGCGCAGCGGGCGCTGGCGGTGGCCCGGGCGGAGGACGCGCAGGAGATGCGACGGATCGAGTCGTCGCTCGCCCGCATCGCCGAGCTGGAACCGCGGGCGCGGGCCGCCCTGGCCGCGGGCCGCGAGGACCTCGCCGGGCAAGCGGCGGAAACGATTGCCAGCCTCGAGGCCGACGCCGAGACGGCGCGGCAGGGACGCGCGGCGTTCGCAGACGAGATCGCGCGCTTGCGTGCGGCGATCGCCACGGACGCGCAGCGCTTCGCGGTTCTCAAACGCGGGCGCCGCCTGGCGCGCGTGGCGGAAGCGGTCCGGGCCGCCAGGCGTGGACGGGTCGAGCCGACCGGCAACGATTGCGGCACCCTGGGGGAAGCGGAAGCCCTGCTGGCACGGCTGCGGGAGCGGCAGCTCCGGGCTGCGGGAGCGCTCGACCTGCTGGACGAACCGTGCGGCGCGGACGCTGCGGCGTGTCTCGACCGGCGCCTGGCCGAGGCCGGCTTCGGCTGCCCAGGCGTTCCCGACGCTGCCGGCGTGCTGGCCCGCCTCAGGCATCCTGCATCCGAGGGAGGACGCTGATGAACCAGGGGCAGAGCCCGGCCCATGCGCCGGCCTGGGTGTTGTTCACCTATGTGTCGTTTGCCGGCTCGCTCGGCATGCTCGTGCTGGGCATTGCGCTCCTGCCGCTGGACCTGTGGATGCGCGCCTTCCTGTTCATGGGCGTGCTGATGCTGGTGCAGGCCTGCGTCACCATGACCAAGACGCAGCGCGACATGCACGAAAGCGCCCGGCTGGTGAACCGGATCGAGGACGCGCGCACCGAGAAGCTGCTGATGGAGGCGGGACGCCCATAGGTGGCCTCGCGCACCCGGTCGAGCCGGGCCGTCGGCTGCCGGGCGAGAGCGGGTATCGTTGGCGCCCGTGATGCCGTGGCGGCAGGTTGTCGGGCATCCGGCATCGGATCTTTCCGACGCTTTCCGGGTTGCGACGTCCGGGGCCGCTTATCGATCGGAGCCAGGGACCGGATCGGGTCCACGCCACGCCGGCAAACGGATCCTGCTGCAGCGCGTCGGCTGGGACTCCGCTGGACGGTAGGGCTGCAGGTCGTGATCGACGCGAGATAGGTGGATGGGACGGAGTGTTATAATTACGACGGTTCACCTTGGTGCCATTCAGGAATCGCCCTCAACCATGCGTCTTGCCGACTATGCTGACCGTCGTTTTCGTTTGGCCGGGCGCGAGGTGC
>CAXTMS010000049.1:0-18508 GCA_964245345.1 uncultured Acetobacteraceae bacterium
GCAGGCGAGCCGCCGGAGGCAGCGTCCGGTCCGCCGGGTCGCACACCGCGCGCAGCACCGCGAACCGCAGCCCGGCCGCCGACGCCGCTTCCGCCACCGCGCCGCTTTCCATGTCGACCGCGGCGCATCCGGTGGCGAGAAACAACCGCCGCTTTTCTTCCGCGTCCGCCACCAGCGCGTCGCCGTGCAGCAGGCTGGACGCCGCTCCCGCCCCGAGCCGCGCGCGCAGCGCCGGATCGCACCGCAGGCTCCGGTTCCCGACCACCACCCGGTCCGGGACCAGCGCCGCGCCGGGACGCAGCGCCGGATCGAGCCCGCCGGCGAGACCGAAGCTGAGCAGGTGGGTGGCCCCGCCAGCCAGCAGTGCGTCGGCCGCCCGCCGCGCACCGGACGAGGTGGCCCCGCCGATGCCGACCCGGACCGTGGCGCCCAGCCTGCGCGCCAGCACCGCTTCCGCTTCCAGGCCGACCACGACTCCCAGGATCACCTGCAGGCGCCGCCGGATCAGAACCCGAAGGACACCCGGCTGCTGTTGCTCCGGCCGAGCAGGCGGTAGCGCGACAGCGCCAGAAGCGGGAAGAACAGCCTGTAGCCGTGGTAGCGCAGGTAGAACACGCGCGGAAAGCCGACCGCGTTGTAAGGCTGCTCCTCCCACTCGCCGTGCTGATCCTGGGTGGCCGTCAGATGGGCGATGCCGCGCGCCACCGCCGGATGGTTCCGTTGTCCCGCCGCCATCAGCCCGAGCAGCGCCCAGCCGGTCTGCGACGGCAGGCTGCGGTGGTAGCGGCCCGCCGGAGCGTCCTCGAAGCTGGCGCAGTCCTCGCCCCAGCCGCCGTCCGCACGCTGCACCGACAGGAGCCAGTCCACCGCCCGCGCCACCGCCGGGTCGTCCGGCGGCACCCCCACCGCGTTCAGGGCGCACAGCACCGACCAGGTGCCGTAGACGTAGTTGGTGCCCCAGCGTCCGAACCAGGAGCCGTCCGCTTCCTGCTCGCGCCGCAGGAACGCCACCCCCCGCTGCACCACCGGCCGGTCCGCCTCGAGGCCGAGTTGGCCCAGGAACGACAGGCAGCGCGCGGTGACGTCCGCGGTCGGCGGGTCCAGCAGCGCGCCGTGGTCCGCGAACGGCAGGTGGTTGAGGATGTCGGTGTCGTTGTCGACGTCGAACGCGCCCCAGCCGCCGTTCGCGCTTTGCATGCCGACGATCCAGGCATGCGCCCGCGCCAGCGCTCCGGCGTTCGCGGCCGGGTCGTGCCGGTGCAGCAGCATGCCGACCACCGCGGTGTCGTCCACGTCCGGGTAGTGCGGGTTGTTGTACTGGAACGCCCAGCCGCCCGGCGCAAGCCCGGGCCTGCGCGCCGCCCAGTCGCCCACGACGTCCAGCACCTGCAGCGGCCGCAGCCAGCCGGCCGCCCGATCCAGCCGCCCTGCGGTCGCCTCCGAGCCGACCCCTTCCACCGCCGCCGCCGCCTCGGCCAGGGCGTGGCCGGCGAGCCCGGTGTCCCAGACCGGCGACACGCAGGGCTGGCAGAACGCTTCCCCGTCCCCCTGCACCAGCAGCCGGCGCACCCCCTGCCACGCCGTGGCCGCCGCCGGGTCCGCATCCGGCCCGTCCAGCTTCGCGCCCAGCGCGTCGAACATCATCACGCTGTTGGCCATCGCCGGGTAGATCGCGCCGAGCCCGTCCATCCCGTTCAGGCGCGGGGCGATGAACGCACGTGCCGCCCGGATCGCCCGCCTGCGCACCGGAGGCGGCATCATGCGCTCCACCGGCCGGAGCAGCTGGTCCACCAGCTTGAACACCGGCCCCCACGCCGAGCGGTACGGCCCGCGGGTCCAGTCGCGCACCCGCTCCGGGTCCTGCCGGAACAGCTCGCGCACGTGCACGCGGCGCGGGTTGCGCGCCCGCGGCCGCAGCGCCGCCAGCACCACCAGCGGCACCACCACCGTGCGCGACCAGTAAGACATGTTCCAGATGTTGAAGAAGAACCAGCGCGGCAGCAGCACGATCTCGACCGGCATGACCGGCGTGCCGCGCCACGGGATCTCGCCGAACAGCGCCAGCTGGAACCGGGTGAACACGTTGCTGCGCTCGGCCCCGCCGGCCGCCAGGATCGCGTCCCGCGCCCGCCGCATGTGCGGCGCCTCCGGATCGTCGCCGACCGCCTTGAGCGCGAAATACGCCTTCACGCTGGCGGACAGGTCGAACCGGCCCTCGTGATACAGCGGCCAGCCGCCATGCGCCCCCTGGATGCGGCGCAGGTAGATCCCGAGCCTGTCCTGCAGCGCCGGGTCGATCCGGTCCAGGTAGTGCTCGAGCAGGATGAACTCGGCCGGGATGGTGGCGTCGGCCTCGAGGTCGAACACCCAGTGCCCGTCCGGCTTCTGCCGCCCCGACAGCGCCCCCTGCGCGCGCAGGATCGCCTCCGCCAGCACGTCGTCGGCGGCCTCGGCCACGGGAGCGGCCTTTTCCAGGGTCGTGGTCAGCATGGGATGCTCCGGCCGGCTGGTGGCCGGAGCAAACGGGGAGGACGGATCATCCTGCGCTCGCTCGGGTCAGTGGCGGCTACCGGAAGCCGGCGGCCCGGATGGGGATGGACAGCGCGTTCGCCGCTGCCACGCCGGACCTCATTGCACCTTCAATGGTGGCGGGCAAGCCTGTGGCGGTCCAGTCCCCGGCCAGCACGAGGTTCTGCACCGCGGTGCGACATTCCGGCCGCAGCCGCTCCTGCGCCGGGGTCGCGGCAAAGGTGGCGCGCTTCTCCCTGACCACGCGATGCGGCGGCAGCGCCTCCGGCAGCGCGTCGGGCGGCGTCCCCGGACCGAGAAACGGTTCCACCACCGCGCGCAGCTCCTGCCAGATCCTGGCGGCGAGCGCCTCCGGCGCGTCCGCGGCCAGGTGGTTCGCAGCACTCACCGTCACCGACAGGATGCCCGGCTTGACGAACACCCATTCGGCCGTGCCGCCCACCACGCCGGCGAAGCGCGCCTGCGCCAGGTCGCCGGTCAGGTGGTCCGCCACGTCGGCGCGGTAATGAAGGTTCAGGATGCTTTCGAACGCGTCCGGCACCACCAGCCCGGGCAACGCCTCGGCGGCCACGTCGCGCACCGTCTGCGCCGGCAGCGCCAGCACCACCGCATCGTCGCCTTCCAGCGCGACCTCGCCGCCGCTCAGGCGCAGCCGGTCGACCCGACCCCCGGCTATGCCGAGCCCGGTCACGCGGGCTCCGGTGCGGATCACCGCGCCCAGCGCCGCCAGACGCGCCAGCGCCGGGTCCACCAGGGTTTCGGACAAGCCTTCGCGCGGGAACCACGGGATGCAGGCCGATCCGCCCTTGGCCATGCTGTCCCGCATCACCCGCCCCATCAGCGCGGCACTGCCCTGGTCCGGCCGGGTGTTCAGCACCGACACAGCCAGCGGCACCATCAGCCGGTCGGCCAGCGCGCCGGCCGAAAGGCAGTCGGCCACCACCGCGTCCGGCCCCGCGCGCAGCAGCCGCAGGAGGCCGAGCAGCTCGCCGAGCCGCATCCCCGGCACCCGCTGCCCTCGGGCCAGCACCCACCACGGCACCCGCCCGGGCGACAGCCGCAGCGTCCAGCGGAGGCCCGTCGACACGTCGTGGAACGGGAAGATCGGCTCGCCCGGCCCGACCAGGCTGTTTCGCGCGCCGATCCGGTCCAGATAATCGAACACGGTCTTGTTGGCCGACAGCAGCAGGTGGTTGCCGTTGTCGAGCCGGCAGCCGAGGTGGCGGTCGTGATAGGAGCGCGCGCGTCCGCCACAGGCCGGACCACCCTCGTACACCGCCACCCGCCGCCCCGCTTCCGCCAGGGCCAGGGCTGCCGACAACCCGGCCAGGCCGCCGCCGATCACGTGAACAGTGTTCATGGATCCTCAGGCCGGCAAAAGCGCGCGCGACGCGACAAGCAGCTTGCGCCAGCGCGGCACCCTGATCCGACGCGCCGGCTCCTGCCAATTGGCGGCCACCAGCGTCGCCAGGATCGCGCCGTAGCCCGCCGCCATCAGCCGCGCCGGCCGCATCGCCCTGCGGTCGCATCGGCGCATCGCCGCTCGTGCCGCCTTGAAATGCTGTTCCGCCCGCTCGGCCAGGCTGCGGCACGCCTCAGGCAGCCCGGGCGAGGCCAGCGCCGCCGCCGGGTCGTGCGGCACTCCGGCCCGGTCCAGCGCGTCCGCCGGCAGATAAAGCCGCCCGCGTCTCGCGTCCTCGCCCAGGTCGCGCAGGATGTTGGTGATCTGCAGCGCCCGGCCGAGATGGTGCGCGACCTCCTCCGCCGCCGCGGACGAGTCCCCGAACGCCCGCACCGACAGCCGGCCGACCGCCGACGCTACCCGGTCGCAGTACAGGTCGAAGGTGGCGAAGGGCGGGGCGACGATCACCGCCTCCGCGTCCATCTGCATCCCGTCGATCACCGCGTCGAAGTCCGCCTGGCGCAGGCTGTAGCGACGGATCGCCGCCAGCAGCACCCGGTCCAGCGCGTCGCCGGCGATGCCGCGGTAGAGCCCGGCGATGCGGCCGCGCCAGGCGTCGAGCCGCGGCAGCTTGTCCGCGAACGGCGCCTCCTCGTCGGCCACGTCGTCCACCAGCCGGCAGAACGCGTAGATCGCGAACATGGCGTAGCGCCGGTCCGGCGGCAGCACGCGCATGCCGCGCGCGAACGAGGTGCCGGACCGGTGCACGATCCCCGCCACCGACCCGAGGTCGGCGGCGGCGCATCCGAGCGGCCCGGTCACCGCAGGTGCCGCAGCGCCGAGGCGAGGCTGCGGCCGGCGTCGCCGCCGCGGAGCCTGACCCGGCCGGCCAGCGGGTCCTCGCGCCGCAGCCGGCGCGCCAGCCGGTGCGACAAGGACACGATCACCGCGGCTTCCAGGCGCATGCGCCGGTTCCTCACCTGTCCCGGCAGTTCCGCCGCCACCCGGTTCAGCCGGTCGACCTGGTCCAGGCAGCGCTCCAGCACCCGGCGCAAACCGCGTCCGGTCCGCTCCCAGCGCACGGCCTCCACGTCCTCGCCCGCGTCGCGCAGCCAGTCCTGCGGCAGGTAGCAGCGGTCAAGCGTTTGGAGGTCGTCGCGGCAGTCCTGCAGGTGGTTGAGCACCTGGAGCGCGGTGCATAGCGCGTCGGAGGCCGGATGGCTCCGGTTGTCCTCGCCGTGCAGGTCGAGCAGGAAAAGCCCGACCGGGTTGGCCGAATAACGGCAATACGCTTCAAGCTCGTTCCAGTCGGCATAGCGTGTCTTCACCGCATCCTGCCGGAACGCCACCAGCAGGTCGGTGCCGCGTGCCGGCGTGATGCCCGTCTCGGCCAGGCTGGCGCGCAGCCGCACGGTGCTCGCCACCTCCTGCCGCCCGGCGCTGTCGCAGCCGTCGGCCTGGCCCAGCAGCACCGCGCCCATCGCGTCGAGCCTGGCCAGCTTGTTGTCCGCGGGCAGCGCGGCGTCGTCGGCGACGTCGTCGGCCGCGCGGGCAAAGGCGTAGTAGGCGTGGACGTGCGGACGCAGCCGGGGGGCGATCAGCGCCGAGCCCACGGGGAAGTTCTCGTCCCCGCGCCCCTTGCCGGACGACACGTCGGCCACCGCCCAGCCGGCCGGCTCCACCACGGCGTTCATGCGTCAGCACTCATGCAACGGTCGCGTCCTTCCCGCCGTCGCGATAGGCGCGGCTTTTCCACACCACGCCGCGGCCACGATGGTGGTCCACGGCCGATCCGATGGTGGCCAGGGTGTAGAACGACGCGATCCCGGGCAGCAACAGCGCCCAGAACGGCGACAAGCGGAACCGGCGCAGCGTCGGCAGGAACGACGCCGTGGACAACACCCAGGCGACGCCGCCGATCCAGCGCGCGGCTCCGTGGCCGGCGCCAAGCGTCAGCAGCGGCGCGATCCACACCAGCCCCATGCCGGCCACGGTGCCGGCCAGCAGCAGCGGCGAGAAGCGCAGCTGCACGTAGGCGGTGCGCGCCACCATGCGCCACACGTCGGCGGCACCGGGATAAGGCCGGATCGAGCGCGCCAGGGTCGAATGCCCGAGCCAGATCGCGCCGCCGCTCCGCTTGACCCGCACCGCCAGCGTCACGTCGTCGATCAGCGCGCCGCGCAGCGCCTCGATGCCGCCGATGCGGAGAAGGGCCGTGCGCCGGATCAGCACCGTGCCGCCCGCCGCCGCCGCGGTGCGCGCGCGCGGATCGTTGACCCGCGCGAACGGGTACAACAGCTGGAAGAAGAACACGAACGCCGGCACCAGGGCGCGCTCGGCGGGACTTTCGCAGTTCAGCGCCACCATCTCCGACACCTGGTCGAGCCTCGATCGCACCGCCTTGTCCACCAGTGTGGACAGGTGGGCGGGCGCATGGGTGATGTCGGCGTCGCACAGCAGGAAGAACCCGTCGGTGCCGGGGTCGAGGCGCTGCGCTTCCGCCACCCCCTGCGCCACCGCCCACAGCTTGCCGCTCCATCCCGGCACGGGCGGGGCGCCGTCGAGCACCACGAGCCGGCCCGGCGGCGTCCCGAGCCCGCGCGCGACCTGGCCTGTGCCGTCCGTGCTGCGGTCGTCCACCAGCACGATCCGGAACCGTCCCGGATAGTCCTGCGCCAGAAGCGAGCCGAGGCAGGCGGCGACGTGCTCCGCCTCGTCGCGGGCCGGGATCACCACCGTGACCTGCGGCCAGGCGCGGTCGAGGTCGGGCTGCACCGGCCGCAGCACCGGGCCGCCCTGCCAGAACCGCCCGTGCCCGGCGATCAGCGCCACCCAGACCAGAAGCGTGGCGCAGGCCAGCACCAGCATCGCGGTCACACCATCCCGTGGGCGCGGAACCAGGCCACCGCGTCCTCGACCGCGTCACGGGCGGGGCGGGGGCTGTAGCCAAGCTCGCGCCGCGCCTTGTCGGAGGAGAAGAACATCTTCTTGCGCGACATCGCCAGCATCTCCCGGGTGACCCGGGGCTCGACCCCGACGCCGCGCGCCAGCGCCTCGGACGCGACCGCCATCGGCCAAAGCACCCGCTGGCTCAGCTCGACCCGCGGCGCCTTCACCCCCGCCACCTCCGACACCAGCCCGAACAGGTCCCTCAGCGACCAGTCCTCGCCGCCCAGGATGTAGCGCTCGCCGACCCGGCCGCGCTCGAACGCCAGCAGGTGGCCGTCCGCCACGTCGTCCACGTGAACGAGGTTCAGGCCTGTGTCGACAAAGGCCGGCATCCGTCCGGCGGCGGCGTCGCGGATCATCGTCCCGGTGGGCGTGGGCTTCACGTCGCGCGGCCCCACCGGCGTGGACGGGTTGACGATCACCGCAGGCAGGCCCCGCTCGCGCACCAGCGCCAGCACCTCCTGCTCGGCGCGATACTTCGAGCGCTTGTAGATGCCGACCACCGCGTGCTCGTGCACCGGCGTGTCCTCGTCCGCCACGCTGCCGTCGCCGACCAGCCCCAGGGCGGCGACGGAGGAACAGTACACGATCCGCTCCACCCCGGCCGCCTCGGCCGCCAGCATCAGCCGGCGCGTGCCCTCCACGTTGGCCTGCATCATGGTGGCCGGATCCGGCACCCAGAGCCGGTAGTCGGCGGCGACGTGGAACAGGGCGCCGCATCCGGCCAGCGCGTTCGCGAACGTGTCCGGCCGCCTGAGGTCGCCTTCCACCTCCTCCGCGTCCAGCCCCCGGAGGTTCTGCCGGTCGGCGCCACGACGCACCAGCAGGCGCAGTCGGTGCCCGCGCGCCTGGAGCGCGCGCGCCACCGCGGAGCCGACGAAGCCCGTGGCACCGGTGACCAGGACTGGCTTGGACATGGTTCCGGTTCCCTCGTGCTGCGCGCCGTGTTTGCCCGGCGCGGCCTGCGCGGTCAAAGCGCCGCGTGGCCTGCCGGTTGTCGCGGCGGAGGTGGAAGCAGGGTCGCCGACGGTGTAGGAGCTTTCGGCAACGCTGCCGCGCTCCCGCTCTCATGCCTGAAAGGCCGCCCGCTTGAAGACGGTCTCGATCCTGCTGGCGGTGCTGGGCCTGGTGCTGATCACGGTGTTCACCGCCTGGCTCGGCGCCGGCGCGGTGCTCCGGGCGCTGGTGTCGGTCGGCGTTGGCGGCTTCGCCGCTCTGGTCGCGGCGCAGCTCGCCACCGACATGGTGCTCGCCTGCGCCTGGAGCGTGGCCTGTCCCGGCATCGGCTTTTTCCGCCTGCTCGGCGCCCGGCTGGTGCGGGAAGGGGCCACCACCTGCCTGCCGTTCTCCCAGCTCGGCGGCATCCTGATCGCCATCCGCGCCACCTGCTTTCCTCCCACGCCCCGACGCGGCGCGGTCGGCTGGCCGGAAGCCTCGGCCGCCAACGTGGTCGACGTCACGGTGGAGGTGAGCGGCCAGATCCTGTTCGTGCTGCTCGGCCTGCTGTTCCTGCTCGACCGCAGGCCGGACAGCAGCCTGGTCGGCCCGGTGACGCTCGGCATGGGGCTGATGGCCATGGCCATGGCCGCCTTCGTGTGGACGCAGCGCAGCGCGTCCGGGCTGTTCCGGCGCGGCATCGCCGGCCTGGGGCGGCACGTCGCCGGGCAATGGCAGGAGGCGCTGCAGGACGGGATCGACACCCTGCAGGACCGGCTCGACCGGTTCTACGCCAGGCCCGGCCGCCTCGCCGCCGCCTGCCTGCTCCACCTCGGCGCCTGGACCGCCGGGGCCGGCTGGGTCTGGCTCGGCTACCGGCTGCTCGGCGCGCCGGTCGGCTTCGGCGAGGCGATGGCGATCGAGGGGGTCGCCAGCGGGGTGCTGTCGGTGTCGTTCCTGGTGCCGGCAGCACTCGGCGTGCAGGAAGCGGCCTATGTGGCGCTCGGCAGCCTGTTCGGGCTCGACCCGCATCTGTCGTTCGGCCTGAGCCTGCTTCGGCGCGGACGCGACCTGGCGCTCGGCGTGCCGTCGCTGCTGGTCTGGCAGTCGGTCGAGCTGCGCCGGCTGCGTCCGGTGCCGCAGCCGGAGCTGGTGCCGTGAGCGGGGCGGACGCCGGGCCGCTGTTCGACCGCCTGCTCGTGGTCGGGCTCGGCCTGATCGGCAGCTCGCTGGCCAGGCGTGCCGTTGCCGATGCCGCGATCGCCCGGGAGGTGGTGGCGTGGGACGCGAGCGAGGCGGTGCGGGCGCGGGTGGCGGAGCTCGGCATCGTTCATCGCGTCGCCCACGACCCGGCGGAGGCCGCCACCGGCGCGGACTGCGTGGTGCTGTGCGTGCCGGTGGGGGCGATGCCCGCGGCGGCCGGGGCGCTGCTGCCGTTCATGCCGGCCGGGGCGATCCTGACCGATGTCGGCTCCACCAAGCAGTCGGTGATACGCGGGATCACGCCGCTGCTTCCGCCCGGGATCCGTTTCGTGCCGGCGCACCCGCTCGCCGGCACCGAGTACTCGGGTCCGGATTCGGGGTTCGCGACCCTGTTCGAGGGCCGCTGGGCGTTGCTCACCCCGCTGGAGGACGGCGATCCGGAGGCGGCCGGGCGGGTGGCGCGGTTGTGGCAGGCCTGCGGCGCCATGACGCGCGACATGGACCCGGCACATCACGACCGGGTGCTGGCGATCGTCAGCCACCTGCCGCACCTGCTCGCCTTCACCATCTGCGGCACCGCCGACGACCTGGAAGGCGAAAGCCGCAGCGAGGTGCTGCAGTTCGCAGCCTCGGGCTTCCGCGACTTCACCCGCATCGCCGCGTCCGACCCGACCATGTGGCGCGACGTGTTCCTCAACAACCGCGACGCGCTGCTGGAAATGCTGGCCCGCTTCACCGAGGACGCGCAGGCGATGGCGCGCGCGATCCGCTGGGGCGACGAGGCGTTCATCGTCGACCGGATCGTGCGCGGCCGGGGCATCCGGCAAAGCCTGATCGAGATCAAGCAAGCCTGAGCCGGCGGCACGCCCGCGGTCGCGTCACCGGGCGATAAAGGTCCAGGCGATCGCGGAGAACGGCATCAGGGCCAAGGCGAAGCGGATGGCGACGTCGGCGGCCAGTGCCAGGTGCTCGGGCGGCAGCGGGTCGGCGGTGCCGGCCGCGTGCGGCGCCAGGATGTCGCGACGAAGGCGGACGGGGCTGGAAACGGTCATGGCAAGTTGTCCTCGATCCGGCCGGGAACGGCCTTGAACGAGGCATTGCAGCCATCGTGCCAGAAGCTAACATGCTGATAAAACTAGGGAATCTTTCCTGGGACTCTTGCAACCTGTTGTGATGCGCCAGAACATGGCGGTGGTTGCCGGTTCTTGGCGACCTGCGCCAACCAGACCAGGCGTCATACGCGTCAGATCGCGCCTGTCCACTGCTCGTCCCGCGTCATGCGCAACTCGGCCTCGATCGCGCGGTCGAGACGGAGGATCGCCACGATCCCGGCGCCGAGTGCTGCGGCGAAACCGACCGACAACGTCGTCGTCCAGCATGGCGTCGTTGCGCTTCGGCCTGTTCCCGCCACGGTTGTAGCGCCGGACGGATCGGCAGCCCCGAGCTTCCGGGCCTCGTTCCGGTGCGAAGCGTGCCGCGCCGTCACGGCCGTCCGGGCCGTCTGCAATGGCTGGCGAGATAGGCGGCCGGATCGACGCCGTCGATGGACAGCGCGTTGGGGCCAAAGGTGTCGCCGCCCAGGTAGTCCCGCGTGCCGCCAACGCCGAACCAGGCGCCGGTGCGACCGGTGAACACCGCGTCCGTGACGCGCACGAAGTCCTCGCAGGAGGCGGTCACGCCGTCGACCACAATGGGTGCCGGCACGTGGCGGGCGCCGAACGGGGACAACAGCAAGAACCCGAACAGCGTCGACAGCGACCAGCCCATGACACCTCCTCGAACGGCACAGCCGCTCGAGGAGGATGCACGGAACCGGTTAAGGGCTCGTCTACGGCTGCAACGGCGACGGGTTCAACACCGCTCTCCGTTGCGGGCCGTCAGCCGGGCCGGTGGTAGTAGTGGTGGTAGTGACGGTGATGGTAATAATGGTGGTACGGCTGCGCCATGGCAGCGCCGGTGCTGGCGACGACGCCAGCCAGGCTGAGAAGAAGCACGAGCTTTCGCATGAAACGGGAGACTCCTTGATCGGGTGCGCAACGAGCGGCGGTTCGGCCCGGTTTCGCGTTCGGGCCGGCCTAATGCGTAGCTGCCGGACCTGAACGCCCGATTAAGATCAGAGCTCGTCCGCAGGCGCAACAATGCCCGCCGCGCGCGACGGCCGGGCCCCGGACCGCCGGTCCGCTCCCGGGCGCTGCGGACGCCGGGACGGAAACGCCGTCCGGCAACCACTTCGCGCCCCCGCTGTTCGGTTCCGCACCGGGCCTGAAACCGGGTCTCGGAAAGGAGCCACGATGAAAAGCCAGGAAATGCCGGTCCCCCCGCCGCCGAAGGGCGGGAAGGAGCACACGGACAAGGAGTACGGCCACGAAACCAAGCCGGGCCAGGAGTCCAGCAAGGCGGCGCGCACCACCGCCAACGGCGCACAGGTGTCCACCCCCACCGCGTCCGAAGGCTGACCGGCCCGTACCGTCGCCAGGCGGACCCGCCGCCAACAGGGGAGCCGGCGTGATGACGCAGCAGCGCAGGATAATGGTGGCGGGCGTGCAGGGCGTGACCGGACGCGCCGCCGCGCTGCGGTTCGCGGCGCAGCCGGACACGACGGTCTACGGCTTGTCCCGCCGGGCCGCGGCCGGTCTTCCGGGCGTGCAGGAGGTGTCGGTCGACCTGCTCGATCCGGACGACGCCAAAGGGAAGCTGAGCCGGATCGGCAACATCACCCACCTCGTGTTCGGCGCCTATGTCGAGAAGCCGACCGCGGCCGAGAAGACCGCCGTCAACGTGGCGCTGCTTCGCAACCTGCTCGACGCGATCGAGCCCGGCTCGCCAGGGCTGCAGCACGTCACCTTCTTCCAGGGCGGCAAGGCCTACGGTGCCGATCTCGGTCCGTTCAAGACGCCGGCGCGGGAAGACGACCCGCGGTTGATGCCGCCCAACTTCTACTACGACCAGGAAGACCTGCTCCGCGCCCGCGGCGCCGGGCGCTGGAGCTTCACCGCCCTGCGGCCGGAAGCGGTATGCGGCTTCGGCGTCGGCAACCCGATGAACCTTGCCATGGTCATCGCGGTGTATGCGGTCCTGTCCAGGGAGCTCGGCCTGCCGTTGCGCTTTCCCGGCACGGACGCGGCCTATCGCGCGCTGTACCAGGTCACCTCCGCCGACATCCTGGCCGACGCCACGGACTGGGCCGGGCGGTCGAACGCCGCGCGGAACGAGATCTTCAACATCACCAACGGCGACCAATTCCGCTGGCAGCACATGTGGCCGCGCATCGCGGACATGTTCGGCATGGCCCCTGCCGAGCCGGTGCCGACGCCGCTGGCGGCGTACATGGCAGACAAGGGCCCGCTGTGGTCGCGGATCGTCGAGACGCACGGCCTGCAACCGGTCCCCTATGCGTCCCTGGTCTCGTGGGGGTTCGGCGACTTCATCTTCAACAGCGGCTTCGACAACGTCAGCAGCACGATCAAGGCGCGACGGGCGGGCTTCGGATCGTGCATCGACACCGAGGACATGTTCAGGGCGTTGTTCGACCGCCTCAGGCAGGACAAGGTGATCCCGCCTTCCTGAGTCCCGGCCCCGTGATTCACGCGCTATTCGGCGGGACCGCCCCTGTTCGCAGGGAACTGTCGGTTGGTGGCTGCGCTTCGCCCTGCATGCCGGTCGCCAGCCAATCCCCACGGTTCGAGCCATGAGCGACCTGCCCGACGAGGGCACGGTCGACGAGGTGCTCCAACTGCATGCGGAGCGTCTGGAGGTCCGGCGTCGGGTCAAACAGACCGGAGAGGTGCGGGTCGCAATCCAAACCCGCAGCCGCGACGAACAGGTCGACGAGCAGCTGAACCGTCGAAACGTGACGGTCGAGCGAGTCGCCATCGACCGGTTCGTCGACGAGATGCCGGAGGTTCGCGAGGAAGGCGAAACAACGGTCATCCCGGTTGTCGAGGAGATCCTTGTCCGCCGCCTGTTCCTCAAGGAGGAGGTGCGTGTCACGCGTGTCGACACCACGCACGCCCACCGCGAAACCGTCACCCTGCGCTACCAAGATGTCGTCATCTCCCGCACCGGCCTGGCCGAGGCGGCATCCGACCCGGCGATCGACGCCAGACTTTCACCTCAAGGAGAACTCCATGGCTAGCGAAACCATTGTTGCCGTGTTCGACACGGCGGCCCATGCCGAAGCCGCGGTATCCGCACTGATCGCCGACGGCGTGCCGGCAAGCGCGATCGAGCATTACGCTCGCGACCAGGGCACGACCGCCCAGACCGCGGTCGGGACGGACGTCAACCCGGGTTCCGCCCATCGCGGGTTCTGGGGCTGGCTGACCGGCGAGCAGGAAACCGCGTCGTCCCATCACGCGCTGTATGACCAGTCGATCCAGTCCGGCAGCACGGTGGTCACCGTGATCAGCGACGGCACCAACATCGACCAGATCTACAACGTGCTGGAAGCACACAACCCGGTTGACCTGGACGAGCGTCATTCGCAGTACAGCGAGACCGGCGCCTACGGGTCGGATTATGTCGGCGCGGGTGCAGGCACCGCGGCCACCGGCATGGGCACCGCTGGCACCACCACCGGCATGACCGGCGTTGGCACCACTGGAGCCGGCATCGCCGGGACCGGCAATGTAACCGCCGGCACCGGAACCGAGGAAGTGATCGCGCTGTCGGAGGAAAGCCTCCAGGTCGGCAAGCGTGCCGTCGACCGCGGCACCACCCGCGTCCGCCGCTACGTGGTGGAGCGTCCGATCGAGGAGCAGATCCGTCTGCGCAACGAGACCGTCTCGATCTTCCGCCGCCCCGTCACCGGCACCGCCACCGTCGGCAGCGACGCGTTCAGCGACCGTGAGATCGTGGTGAACGAGACCGACGAGGAGGCCGTGGTCGCCAAGAGCGCGCACGTGGTCGAGGAAGTCGTGGTCCAGAAGGGCGTCGAGGAGCGGGTCGAGACCGTTCGTGACACGCTTCGTAAGGAGGAGGTCGAGATCGATTCGCCGACCACCGGCCTTCGCGGGACGACCAACCCGCCGCGCACCTGATCCAGGCAAGGAGGCGGCTTCGGCCGCCTCCGACGTCCCGCCGCTCGCCTGCCGGTCATGTCGCCATCCTTCGATCTCGACCGTTTTGTCCAGGCGCAAGATCCGATCTGGTCAAACGTTCATCACGAGTTACGTGCCGGCGCGAAACGCTCGCACTGGATGTGGTTCGTGTTCCCGCAACTGCGTGGCCTTGGTCACAGCGCCATGGCGCGCCATTACGGCTTGGCGTCGCGCGAGGAAGCCCGTGCCTACCATGAGCATCCCGTGTTGGGACCACGCCTGCGCGAGTGCACGGCGCTGGTCAACGCGGTTGCGGACCGCACGATCACCCGGATCCTCGGCAGCCCGGACGATGTGAAGTTCCGGTCGTCCATGACGCTGTTCATGGCCGTCGCGCCTGAACAGCCCATGTTTCGTCAGGCCCTGGACCGCTTCTTCGGCGGTCTACCCGATCGCCTGACCCTGGACCGCCTCGACGTCTGACGCTTCCGCCGCCACCATTCACCTCCCGGACAGGTGGCAACAATCGACTCGCGCAGCCACCGGCTACGGCAGGTGCCCAATCCCTGTGTCTGCAGCGAAGGGTGCCGAGATAGATCCGTAATCGCAACATTTGCCGTTGACCCTGATGGGATAGCGGCGACTGGCCTGCATACTCCAAACCGCCTGCTATGGCTCCTTGATACGTTGTTATCGCCACGCGGAAGGCGGACCGGCTTTGGCCAGCGCCGATGCAGCCAAAGCCAGGCAGACGGATCCGTGCGGATCCAGCCTTCCAGCCTGTCGTTGATGGCCGACGAGATGGCGAACACGTCGACGATCCGATTGCCGGTTCGCGATACCGTCAGCGGCGCCTCGCACACCATCCGGAACCGGCAGGGCCCGAGCCGCACCACGTGCACCGGCACGATCGGGGCTCGGAAGCGCAGCGCCAGCTGCACCAGGGCTGGTGCCGTCATGGCGTCGCGGCCGAGGGACGGCACCGCGATGCCGTCGTTCATCTTCTGGTCTGCCAGGAAGCCGAGCGAGCCGCCACGGCCGAGATGCGACAAGGCGGCGCGCGCCCGAGGCACCCTTGGCGAACATCGACACGCCGTTCCCGAGCCCGACCAGCCGCATGGCCTAGATCGCCCGGTCCACCTCCGGGTTGGACGATGCACGGTAGAAGCCGGCCACCGTGATCCCGAGCGCCAAGGCGATCGGCAGCACCATCTCCCAGTTGCCGAGATGGCCGGAAAAGAACAGCGCCGGCACGTCGCCGTCCCGCAGCGCGACCAGATGCCGCTCGCCTTCCACCTCCCAGCCCGGTCCCGACGCCGTGCGGGCGAACGAGGCCAGATGCGGCAGCTCGAGAACGTTGCGGCCGAGGTTGTCCCACATGCCGTCGATGACGCGATGGCGCGTGGCGGCGTCGAGCTCGGGCAGCACGTCCGACAGGTTGCGGTCGGCGACCCGCGACACCGGAAGCAGCGGACCGAGCAGCCGGGCGATCCTGCCGCCGAGGTTGGAGCACGCCACCGGGCCGAACCGGCGCAGGGTGCCGACCAGCGCCGCCAGCAGCAGCCTCGTCACCGGCGCCAGGAGCCCCGCCGGAACCGTGCTGGTGGTGCGGATGCCATGCCGCCTCATACGCCTGAACCGGTCCGGATGCGAAACACATGCTCCGGCACGCGACGCGACCGCCCGCGTCATGATCGTTGACTTCCGGTCGAACCGCTGCGATCTGTCGGGAGTCGATGTGGGAGAGACCGGCCGCGAGCCGGCGCCGAAGGAGCAACCGCCCCGGAAACTCTCAGGCAGAAGGACCACGCGACTCGAACTTCTGGAAAGAGGCGCCCCCGGACACGGGATTGGCGTCCGCCGACGGGATAACGATCTCAGGCAAGCACGACAGAAGGGGCGCTTTGGGCCGGACACCGGCCGGGGAGGCGCCGTGCGTGCAACGACCATCGGTCCGGCCGACCCGATCCAGCCTCGTGGCGCGGTGCGCGCCGACCCGGACCGGGCGATCAGCGTCACCGAGCTGTACACCATCGGCATCGGGCCCTCGAGTTCGCACACCATCGGGCCGATGCGTGCCGCCTCCGCCTTTGCCCTGCTGGCGCTGGACCAGGCGCGGTCCGGCGGCCCGCCGGTGTCGCTGGGCTGCCGGCTGTTCGGTTCGCTGGCGTTGACCGGGATCGGGCACGGAACCGACAACGCCGTGATCCTCGGGCTGTCGGGCTGGATGCCGGACCGGCTCGACCCCGACGCGGTGCCCGGCCTGCTGGCCACGGTGTCGGCGGGCGGGTCGCTCCTGCTGGGTGGCCGGGTGCCGGTTCCCTTCCGCCCGGACAGCGATCTGGTCCTCGACCACGGCACGTTCCACCCCGGCCATCCCAACACCCTGCGCCTGTGCTGCCGGTTCCAGGACGGCACCCTGCTGGAGCGGGACTACCATTCCGTGGGCGGCGGGGTGGTGGTCGAGGCCGGCGTGCCGCCGGCGACGGTCAACATCGAGCAGCCGTACCCGTTCGGCTCGGGCGCCGAGCTGCTGGCGCAGGCGCAGCGGACCGGGCTGTCGATCGCCGCCCTGGTGGGGGCGAACGAGACCGCCTGGCGGCCGGCTGCGGACACGGACGCGTTCCTCGACGCGGTGCGCGACGCGATGACCGGCTGCATCGCCCGCGGCTGCCGCGCCGAGGGCGAGCTGCCGGGCGGCCTGCGGGTGCGCCGTCGGGCCCGCGAGATCCATGCGGCGCTGGGCGCGCCGGTCGAGGACGCGCCGTCGCCGCAGGTGCCGTTCGAGTGGGTCAGCCTGTGGGCGCTGGCGGCGTCCGAGGAGAACGCCGCCGGCGGCCGTGTGGTGACCGCGCCCACCAACGGCGCGGCCGGCGTGCTGCCGGCGGTGCTGCGCTTCTACGAGGTGTTCACGCCGTGCCCGACCGCGCAAGGCGCGCGCGACTTCCTGCTGGTCGCGGCGGCGATCGGCTTCCTTTACAAGAAGCGCGCCTCGATCTCGGCCGCCGAGATGGGCTGCCAGGGCGAGGTCGGCGTGGCCTGCTCCATGGCCGCCGCCGCCTTGTGCGCGGTGCTGGGCGGCACGCCGGCGCAGGTCGAGAACGCCGCCGAGATCGGCATGGAGCACAACCTGGGCCTGACCTGCGATCCGGTGGGCGGGCTGGTGCAGGTGCCGTGCATCGAGCGCAACACCATGGGCGCGGTCAAGGCGATCAACGCCGCCTACCTTGCCCTGCGCGGCGACGGACAGCACATCGTGTCCCTGGACGCCGTGATCGAGACCATGCGCCGGACCGGCCACGACATGCGCTCCCAGTACAAGGAAACCAGCCTGGGCGGGCTGGCGGTCGTGGCAGGCGTCCTGCCGGTCAACTTCGTCGAATGCTGAGAGGAGAACCAGGTTCATGACGGACTTCTTCACCCGCACCCTCTCCGACGATCCTCTGGTCGAGGCGGCGCTGAGCGCCGAGCTGCACCGCCAGGACGAGGGGATCGAGCTGATCGCCAGCGAGAACATCGTGTCGCCTGCGGTGCTGCAGGCGCAGGGCTCGGTGCTGACCAACAAGTACGCCGAAGGCTATCCCGGCCGGCGCTACTACGGCGGCTGCGCGCAGATGGACGTGGTCGAGCAGGCGGCGATCGACCGCGCCACCGCCTTGTTCGGCTGCGCCTACGCCAACGTGCAGCCGCATTCCGGCGCACAGGCCAACGCCGCGGTGATGCTGGCGCTGCTCAAGCCGGGCGACACCTTTCTCGGCATGGCGATCGACGCCGGCGGCCACCTCACCCACGGCGCCAAGCCCACCGTGTCGGCGAAGTGGTTCAACGCGGTGCAGTACGGCGTGCGCCGACAGGACGGGCTGCTGGACTACGACCAGGTGGAGGCGCTGGCGCGCGAGCACCGGCCGAAGCTGATCATCGCCGGCGGCTCCGCGATCCCGCGCCGGATCGACTTCGGGCGCTTCCGCGCCATCGCCGACGAGGTCGGCGCGCTGCTGATGGTGGACATGGCGCATTTCGCCGGCCTGGTGGCGGGCGGCGCGCATCCGAGCCCGTTCCCGCACGCCCACGTCGCCACCACCACCACGCACAAGACCCTGCGCGGCCCGCGCGGCGGCATGATCCTCACCGACGACGAGGCGCTGGCGAAGAAGTTCAACAGCGCGGTGTTCCCCGGCATGCAGGGCGGCCCGCTGATGCACGTGATCGCGGCCAAGGCGGTGGCGTTCGCCGAGGCGCTACGGCCGGACTTCAGGCAGTACGCGGCGCAGGTGGTGGCCAACGCCCGGGCGCTCGGCGACGGGCTGGTGGCGCGCGGCTACGAGCTGGTGACCGGCGGCACCGACACCCACCTGGTGCTGGTCGATCTGCGTCGCAGCGGCCTGACCGGCAAGGCGGCGGAAGCGGCGCTGGAGCGCGCCGGCCTCACCTGCAACAAGAACGGCATCCC
>CAXTMS010000050.1:0-15740 GCA_964245345.1 uncultured Acetobacteraceae bacterium
CGCCAGACCAAGCTGCTGCGTCATCCAGGTCTGCGAGAGTATGTTGGTGCTCGCTTGCAGGACAGCTGGTCGCCGCAGCAGATCGCCGGCCGGCTGAGGCTCGGACTGAATCCATTCGGTGTTGCTGGCGTTGTGCTCCCTGTTTGAAGGGCGCCGGATGCTGATGCATGAAGAATAGGCAATGCTGGAGCCACTGATGGACACCTGCCGGCCTGCGGTGCAGGTGCCGCCGCAGAACCTACACCAGACCATCAGCGCGATCGTGTGGCGTCACCAGAACGGGGCGAAGTGACCGCGATCGTCAGCTCCTGGTCATGAAGCCGAAACCTGACATCGCAGCTTCGAACCATTCCTCCGCCGCCGGGGACAGCATCAGTGTGCCGCCGCCATGTGCCGAGCTGCCAGGTAGCCGAACGTCAGGTTGGAGGCGAGCGTGTAACCAGCTTGGTAGCCAGCTCCGATTTCAGTCCGAGCGGCGGTGTTGCCCGTGGCGTAGAGCCCGCGGATCGGCTGCCCGCGACTGCTCATGACCTGCGCGTCCGCATTGGTCAGCAGACCCGCCGAGCTGGCACCGCTCGGACGCAGCTCGATGCCGTAGAACGGTGGCTCCTCGATCGTGCCGAGGCTCTGGTTCATGCCGGCCGGGATCTTGCTGTCGTGCGCGAGCCGCCAGGCCAGCTCGCCGCGGCGGAAGTCGGGATCCGCGCCAGCCCTGGCGTGGCTGCTGAACCGCGACGTCGTCGTGGACAGCCCATCCGGATCGATCCCGAGCTTGGCCGCCAGTTCAGTCAAGTTGTCCGCGCGCGCCACCCACTGCGGGATCCGTCCCGCGGGCTGACCGGCAAAGGAGTAGCAGGACGCGTACTGATGATCGAAGATCAGGAAGCAAGGCAGGTTGGGGTACGTGTGCGTCAGGACGTCGAAGTGACGCAAGCTCGGGATGATGCCCTGGAAGTAGGCCTCGTCCGCGAACCGCACGCCGGCCGCATTCACCACCATCGTGTGCGGACTGCACAACTCGACGATGCCTGCAAGGTGGAACTCGGGATCGTTGTCTTCCTCGACCGGGATGCCGAAGCCGAGGAACAATTGCATGTTGTTGCGAAGTGTGTGGACTGCGGCGCCCGCCTCCGTTCCCAGCACCAGCCCGTCGCCGGTCACCGATGGGGGAACCTGGGACATCCAGTCGGGAAGTCCCTCGAAGGCTCGAACCAAGTCGGCGTTGGACTCGTAGCCTCCCGTCGCCAGCAGAACGCCCTTCCTGGCCAGCACTTGGCGTCCACCAACCAAGATCCCGGTCACGCGGTCGCCATCGCGAAGCAGCCGCTCGGTGACGCAGGAGGTCTCGACTGCGACGCCTCTTGCCAGCAGACATTTCAGCAACTGGCAGACCAGACCGACACCTTTCCCTCGCATGTCCGCGTCCTGACGGGTCCTGACCAAGTCGGCATCCCACTCGGCAGCACGATTGACCCCGCCCCACCTGATCTGCTCCTCTGCTGTGACGTAGCAGGGCTGCACCGACGACATCCTGACGCGGTTGCGCCACGGCCCGAGGTCAAAGCCGGACACGAGCTCAACCTCCAGGGATCGGCCCTCCTCCTTGGCACCGGGTGCGACGCCGAGGTAATGGTCCTTGACGCCCCGGGCGATCCGAAAAGGAACGCCGCAGGATTCGTAGAACTTCAGCGCCTCCGGCGAGCGGTCCACGAAGGCAGCGAGGTTGGCCGCGACCGCCTCGCCGCCCGAAAGGAAGCGCATGTAGTCCAGCGTCTCATCCCGGGAGTCCGCATAGCCCTCCCGTGCCGCCAAGTGGTTGCGTCCGAACCACAGGAGGCCATACGAGTTCGTGGTTCCCCCGCCGATCTTTTCGGACTTCTCGAGAACGATGGCTTCGAGCCCGTGCTCGTGCGCCGCGAGCGCCGCGGCAAGGCCGGCAGCTCCCGACCCCAGAACGATCAGGTCATACTCGTCTGCGATCTGCATCGTTCTCCACCTTCATCCTGTCGTCGACCCGCCGTTCGGATCGCATCCGCTACCGGGCCAATGCTGAGCGCAGCACAGCGCGGTCGATGGAGATCGGCTGCCTGGTCATGGTGAGCGTCGCGATCGCTCCGGCCAGGAGAAGAAGTCCGGCGATCCCGAATGCCCAGTCGTAGCTGCCGGACGAGCTGACCACGTAGCCGGTAATGATCGGAGCAAGCAGGCCAAACAGGTTGCCTGCGAGAACGATCATGCTCGTGGCCGTGCCGATATGGGCAGCCTCCGGCAACAGGTCGCTGACCAGCGCGGTGTTCATCGCCAGCGCCGAGGCGATGGCTGTCAGGGTCACGGTGAACACCCCGACCAGGAGCCAGATGTTGTCCAGGAACGGCACCAGCAGGATCACGGCGGCTGCAACGACCATGATCGCGATCGCGGTCCTGCGGCCGCCGTTGAACACCCCGTCGCGGCTGAGCATGCGGTCGCTGACGAAACCTACCAGGATGCTGAGGGGTGCGGCCACCGCGTAGGGGAAGGCGGTGAACAGGCCGGTCGTACCGACCGACAGCCCCTTGGTCGTCTGCAGGTAGCTGGGCAGCCAGAACAGCAGCAGATAGTTCGCATAGACCACGACGGCATGGGTCACTGCCATGCCCCACATGGCTGGCGACGCGAACAGCACCGCGACGATGCCTGGACGTGCCGCCCTCTCAGCCGCGGCTGGCGAAGGGTCGCGCTGCTCCAGGATCTTGCGGCGCTCCGCCTCGGGAAGCCAGCGCGCCTGTTCCGGACGCTCGTAGGCCAGCACGTAGATGGCAAGCCAGACGAAGCTCAAGAGCCCGATGGCGACGAACGCGGTCCGCCATCCATAGGCCTGCTCGATCGTCGCGACGATCAAGGCGCCGACCGCCGGTCCCGCAAACGTGCCGGCCGAGAACGCCGCCAGGGCAGTAGCCCGCTCATTGGCCGGCATCCACTCCCGGACGATCTTGCCCGCCGCCGGAACGATGGTCGCCTCGCCGATGCCGAGACCAAGGCGGCACAGGAGGATGGACGCGAAGTTCCAGCTGATCGACGTCAACACGGTCGCCGCGGACCAGATCGAGACGCCAATCGAGCTGATCGTCTTCGCGCCGAGCCGGTCGCACAGGATGCCGCATGGCAGAAGCAGCAACGTGTAGGTCCACAGGAACGAGGAGAACAGGTAGCCGACCTGGATCGCCGACAGGCCATACTCGCCGGCGATGCTCTTGGCCGCGACGGACAAGGCGACCCTGTCGATGTAGTTCACGACCTGCAGCGAGAACAGCAAGACGAGTATCCAGGTCCGCATGCCCATCCGCGACTTCCCCCCCCGAATGCGTCGTCGATCTCGTTGTTGGCCCCCGCCGCGAAGCGGACGCGAAGTTGCGGCCCGTGGTCGGGCGATCTCAATCTCCCGGCACGCCGTCACAGGCCGGGTTCGAGCAGGGGCAAACCCAGCCGTTCGCCCGCTCGACGATCGCCTCTGCCGCCGCGGCATGTCGTCCGCCTTCAAAACGAGTCGCCCAGGATGCCGCGGACACCTGTTCCGGGTTCATGCCGTGCATCCAGCCTCCGAGCGGACGCGCCCAAGTCGGCTAGCCGTCAGCTTAACCACGGTCTCGTTGACCGTGTTCATTGCGCCTGGCCTCGATTTGGCTCACCTGCGTCGGAAGCGGCCGCGGCTTCGGCGACCACGCGATTGCGAAGGGTGCCGATACCGGCTACTTGAACTTCCAGCACGTCGCCGGGCTTGAGCCAGAGCGGCGGCGTCCTCCCCATGCCGACGCCGCTGGGCGTGCCGAGGGCGATCAGATCGCCCGGGACGAGCTCCGTGAACGTGCTGACGTAGGCGACCACCCGCTGCAACGGGAAGATGAATTGCGAGGTGTCGCCGTCCTGGACCACCGTTCCGTTCACGCGGGTAAGGATCGGGAAGGTTGCATCCGGTCGGAACTCGTCGCGGGTCACGCACCAGGGACCGACGGCCCCGGACGCGACGAAGTTCTTTCCCGCGGTTGCCTGGGATGCGTGGCGCTGCCAGTCCCGGACGCTGTTCTCGGCCATGATGGTGTAGCCGAGGACATGCTCCATGGCCGCGGCCTCGGGGATGTGTCGGCCGGCGCGTCCGATCACGGCGACCAGTTCGCCCTCGTAATCGAACTGCTCGGATACAACTGGCGCCACCACGGCCTGCTCGTGGCCGACCAAGCTGGACGCGAAACGGACGAACAGCGACGGGTGCGCCGGGATGGCCAGTTTCGCTTCCGCCGCGTGGTCGCGAAAATTCAGTCCGACGCAGATGACCTTGCTGGCGGCGTCCATCGGCGGGCGCCATCCGACCAGGGCCACGGGCACGCGGACCGGACAGGCGGCGGCCAGGCCCGCCAGCTCCGCCGGATCGTGAATGGCCAGGGCTTGAGTCAGGGTTGCCCCGGCCAGTCCCGGCGCTGCTTCCCAAAGCGGGACCACGCCGTCGTCGCGCACGACCGCAGCGCCCTGGCGACCATCCAGGACAATGTTGGCCAGCCTCGTCACGGTGCTGCCCCATCGGCCTGCGACGCGGTGCCGACCGATCCGTCCGGTCCACGCCTCGACCCCGCCGATGCGTTCCAGGGCAGCACGGCCGGCTGTGGGTATGGGATCGCGGTGCCCCGTTTCTCCTCACGGGCTCGTTCGAACGCAGGGATCGCGATGGCAAGGTCGGACAAGCCCATCCCGACCGACTTGAAGAGGGTCATGCCGGCGCCGTCGTCGCGCTTGCGGCCTTCGGCGATCAGGCTCCCCAGGGTTCGGACCTCGCTCCAGGGCCGACCGTCGCCAAATACCTCCCGAAGCTCGCGCGAGGTGGCCTGGGCGTTGACGAGGTTGTCGACCACGACCAGCTCGGCCTTGCCCACGGTGGTGCGATCCAGCTCCGCATGGCTGGGAAGCACAGCGCCCATCGCGTTGACGTGGACGGGACGGTCGAGGAGGTCCGGCGTGACGAACGGTTCCTCGGCTCGCGTGACCAGCGTCACGATGCCGGCGCCCTTCAGCGCGTCGGCCAGCGTGTCGGGGCAGCTCGTCTCGATGCCCAGCGACCGCTCCAAGCTCTGCGCGAACGCGACCTGTCGGGCACGGGTCCGGTTGAACACGCGCAGGCGGGTCAGCCCGGTGGCGGCGATCAGCGCGGCTGCCTGCAGCGTGGCTTGACGTCCGGCGCCGACGATCAGCGCCTCGGCCTGTCCGGGCGGGGCCAGCCACCGCGTCGCGAGCCCGGCGATCCCCGCCGTGCGCAGCGATCCGAGCGCGTTGGCCTCCATGATGGCGAGCAGCCGTCCCGCCGTGCCGTCGAACAGGAGGTAGCTGGCCACTGCCCCGTTCGGCGAGTTGATCCAGGTCTTGGTCCCAAGATAGCTGCCGTCGAGCAGCCCAGACGACAGGCTGTGGAGCCCGACGCTGCCCGGCGCCACAATCAACGACTTCGGTGCGTTTGTCGCCTCACGCCGATGCTCGCGCGCCAGCACCTGCTCCAGGCTCGCCAGGGCATCCGGAAGCGTGACCAAGTCGACCACGTCCTGTTCGCGAAGATAGAGCACCGGCTCGACGGTCATGGTCACCCTCCCCTTCCGAAACCGGCTGCAAATCCGGGAACCGAATCCGGTCGGACCTCTCCTGCTCCAGCTACCCGGCCTCGCGATCCGAAGCGGCGAAGCCACACCAGGTTGACCGTCACCGTCACCAGCAGAACGCCGACCGGGTAGGCCAGCCCGGCGAGGCGGTTTCCCGTCGCCGCGATCAGCCCGAGACTCACGAGCGGAAGCAGGCCGCCGACGACGCTGTTGGCGAGGTTGAACGGAAAGGAGATGGAGGTGTAGCGGACGTTGGGCGGGAACAGCTCCGTCATCAGCGCCGCATAGGGTCCCTGCACGGCAGCGAACAGGACCAGCTCGAGGAAGATCACGCCGGCCAGAAGCCAGAACGACGGGCTGGCCGCGATGTGCTCCAGGGCGAGGAAGATCGGCACCATGGCCACGGCGTTCAGCACCAGGCCCGCCAGGACCAGCCGCGACCGGTCCATCCGGTCCGACAACGCGCCGAAGACGAGGCAGGCCGGCGTTCCCGCGACGACCCCAGCCATGGTGGCCCCGACCACCAGGGTGGGGTCCACCTTGAGCACCGCCTGGAGGAAGATGGGGGTGAGCAGGAAGGATACGCCGTTGATCGCGGAGGCGCCGATCGAGAGGCCGAACAGCGACAGCATCATGGTTCTAAGGTTGGCTCGGTCGGCAAAGGCGCTGCGGATCGGGGACCGGACCAGGGCACCCTGTTTACGCATCTCCACGAACACGGGTGACTCGTACATCCGGAACCTGACCCAGGTGGACAGGCCGATGAGCACCGCCGACAGCAGGAAGGGGACGCGCCAGCCCCAGGCGTCGAACTGCGCACGATCCAGCAGGAGCCGCAGGAGCAGGATGCTGCCCGTGGCCAGAACCAGGCCGAGGCCAGCGGAGACCTGGATCCAGCTCGTCCAGTAGCCGACGCGGCGCGGCGGGGCACACTCGGCGATATATGTTGCCGCGCCGCCATACTCGCCTCCGAGTGCCAGACCCTGGACCAAGCGCAGCAGCGCCAGCAGCAGCGGTGCGGCAATGCCGATCTGGGCGTAGGTCGGCAACAGCCCGATCAGCATGGTGCCTGCGCCCATGAGGGCCATGGTCAGGATGAACGTCCTCTTGCGGCCGATCCGGTCACCCATCGCCCCGAACACAAGGCCGCCGAGCGGGCGGGACAGGTAGCCCGTGGCGAGGGCAGCCACGCTCAGCAGCACGCTGGCCTCCCGGTCCGACGTCGGGAAGAACTTGATGGCCAGGGTGACCGCCAATCCTGCATACAGGAAGAAGTCGTACCACTCGATCGTCGTGCCGATGGTGGCACTGGCGGTCGCGACGACGAGATTTGGTCGTTTCGCGGCGATACCGCTCATGTGCCTCTCCCGTCCTTCCACATTGCCAAGTCATTGCCTATCGCTCCATCGCGCAGCGGTCGTTCGGCAGCGCCGTCCGGACGTGACGCGCTAGCGTCCCTCTGCCAGCGTGCCGGACGTGGCCACGCGGAAGACGACCGACGGCTGCTTGCGTCGTATCCGCCAGGCCCCGTCGACGAGGATCAGCTGGTCCTCGTTGGTGATGATCGAGTCCGGCCCGGCGATAGCCACCGGGCCACCGCCGGATCCGGCTGGACCCTGGAACACCAGGATGTCACAGCGCGCCGTCGCGGCATCCGGAGCGGTGAAGCGGACGTCGAAGTTGTTGACGAGGTGACGCGTGCGCCGATCGCGGGGACGATCCGTCAGTACCCCGCGTACCGCCGCGTGGCCCTTCAACGTGCCTGAGGCGCGGACCCATTCGACGTCCTCGGCGAGACAGGCAAGCGCCCGGTCGTCGTCGAACTCGTCCAAGGAGATGAAGAACCCCACCACCAGGGCCTGCACCTCCCCGAACGCCTGCTCGTCACGCGGCAAGCCGGGATGCCTCGGAGGCAAGGAAGGGGGTGGTGCGGAGCAACTCGTCGAGCCTCGCCGCGACCTCGGGTGTCGGCTTGGACAGCGGCAACCGGTGCTCATTGTCGGCGAGCACCCCCATGCGCCACATGACATACTTCATCGGGATCGGGTTGGTGTCGAAGAAGATCGCGCGGTTCAGACCCCACAGCTCTTCGTGGATCGCCCGGGCCCTGATCAGGTCTCCGGCCGCGACGAGCTTGTACAACTCCGCGACCTTGCTCGGACTGACATTGCCCACCGCGTTCATCAGACCGCACCCGCCGACGCAGAGCATCGGGAAGCTGAGGTCCTCCAGACCGACGAATACGCGGAACTGCGGTCCTATGTCCTTCAGCACGTCCGTCACAAGACCGAAATCGGTGGAAGCGTGCTTCATTCCGACGAAGTGGGGAACGCTTTCGGCGATCTGGCACAGCGTCTCGGCGGTCACTGTCACAGCCGTCCGGCCGGGGATGTGGTACATCAGCAGCGGCTTGGTGGTGTGCTCGGCGACAGCCTGATAGTACGCCAGCATGCCGCGCTGCGGCGGCCTGATGTAGTAAGGCGTGACCACCATGCTTGCCGATGCGCCCGCCTGGTCCGCGTGCCTGGTGAGCTCGATCGTCTCCGCCAGCGACTGCGACCCGGTCGCCGCAACGACCGGGATGCGCCCGGCGGCATGCTGCACGGCGGTGGTAACCAGCCGGTTGCGCTCCGCAACCGTCAACGACGACGGTTCGGAACTAGTGCCGTTCACCAGCACGCCGTGACTGCCTTGCTGGATCTGCCGCTCCAGCAGCTCGGCGAAGGCGGCGTAGTCGACATCACCGTTCCGGAACGGCGTGATCAAAGGGGGATAGGAGCCGCGAAGCTCGTCATCCTTGAGGTGCATGAGGCGTGGCTCCTACCTGGTCGGCACGTGGTGTCCGCGGCTACTCAGCCGCGATCGACTCGGCGATGTTGGTCTGCGCACCGGCCTCGGCGCCCATCTTGAACACCGCCCCCTTCAGGGTTTCCTGCCAGATGAGGGACTCCATCGCGATCTGCAGCGGGTGGTCCTGGATGGTGAGGATGTTGCACCCGTGCTCGCCGGCCGCATGGTTGTGCACCGCCCATCCGGGCGCCGAAAGCATCAGGTCGCCGGCCTTCCAGGTGAACTTGCGGTTCTCGACGGTGCTGCGGCCGTCGCCGGCAAAGATGTAGTTGATGGCCGCCGAGGAATGGCGGTGCGGCGCATCGACGCGATTGGGCGGGAACTGCGCCATGGAGGCGAAGAACGCCGGGGTGGTGCCCATGCGGCGCTCGGTCGCTGGATTATAGAGCGCCACCAAGTGCCGTCCCTGATAGCCCTTGCCGGCCTCACCGCCCAGGTGTTCCACCGCGTCGAGGTGTTGGGACACCTCCTTCCACGGCCAGACCAGCGGACTGGAAGTTACCACGTCGATGTCAATGAGATACTCGTAGCCGAGCACCCGGGCACCGTGCGTGCCGATGGCGGCGTTGGTGGCGCTCGCCTTGGCTCGCTGCATCTTGTCCTTGTGCTCGGCGTTGGCGACCACCTGCATCTGTGGCGCGGGCTGCGGCGCCGCATCGTATACATGGATCCCAAGCTTCTTCAGCACCGGGGTGTTGCTGTAGCTCAGGAAGACGACCGGATCCGGAGACCCGTTCTGGTACGAGAACACGCCCATGGAAGGGATGTTCCACACGTCGTTGGTGGTGAAGTCCATCGTCATGGCATCGACGCGGCAGGTTCCCTGCCCACGGATGCAGAACGCAACCGAACTCGCGTTCTCGCGGAACGGACGCGTGGACTCGCCTGGCAGCAGCACGTTCACCGACACATCGATGCCCGGGGCCAGGCCTCGGCCGGGCTCAAGAGAATCGGGGTGGACGACATACGCGCGCCGGGAATCACCTTGGGCGATCGACTTGGCCGACAGGCGAGCGATCTCAGCCTCGATCTGCTCGCCGGTGACGACCAGGGCCGGCCAGACTTCCGGTGGAGTCGCCGGCGTCGCATGGTCGTCAAGGAAAAACAGCTGCTTGTCTGCGCTCATTTCTTGTCTCCCTGTCTTTTAGCTAACATGCGAGGCCACGCGCGGTAGCTCCGGAGATGGAAACTGATCTTTCGGGTTTCGGCAGGAGCAGGGCGAAGCCGCGGTCCTGACCAGGATGGCGGTCGCGAATCGGCCTTGTCGCCGAGCCGTGCTAGGTTCTTGCGACGAGCCGTCGCCTGGAGCCGAAACGCCGTGTCAAGCCCGCCGTCAAAGCCGCAGCGCGCGCTGCGCAGGGTTCCGATCCTCGACGACATGAAGGCTGTCGAGATGTTCGTGTGCGTCGTCGAGACTCGAAGCATCACCGGCGCAGCCAAGCGACTGGGCCTCGCGCCATCCACCGTGAGCAAGAAGATCGGCGAGATCGAAGCCCGTGCAGGCGCGACGCTGCTGAACCGAACCACCCGGAGCGTGTTAGTGACCGACCTTGGCTGGACCGTCTACGAGCACTGCCTGCGCATCGTCGACGAGGTGGAGGAGGTGGAGGGCGCGTTGCTGGCCGAGCAGCGTTTCGGCGGCCGTCTCGTGGTCGCGACCCCCATCGTCTTCGGGACCAAGCACCTGGTCCCGCTGATCCCCGAGTTCTCCAGCCTTTATCCCCAGATCAAGATCAAGGTGGTCATGTCTTCCCTGCGGATGAACATGATCGAGGTGGGCGTGGATTGTCAGATCAGGCTCGCGCACGCCGACGAGCTTGGAAAGCGCGACCGCCTGATCGCTGCCAACCGCCGCGTGTTCTGCGCCTCGCGCGCCTACCTGGATGCGCACGGGCTGCCTGCGCACCCGAGGGACCTGGCAGGGCATCAATGCCTGATCTCGCTGGCCAACGAGATGTCGGACAAGTGGGAGTTCATCGACCAGGGGACCACACAGCATGTCAGGGTCAGCGGTCCGCTCGCCTCCGACAACGCCGAGTTCCTGCGGGAAGCCGCGGTGAGCGGGCTCGGCGTCGCCTATCTCGGGACCTTCGCGGTCGGGCACGAGTTGCGGGCCGGCCGCCTGCTGGAAATCCTGAAGGGATACACCATCGCCAACTCCGCGTTCGTCGCGGCGATCCCCCATCACGGCTACATCTCGAGCCGGGTGCGCCTGTTCGTGGACCATCTCGTGGCCAAGTTCGGCGACACGCCGCCCTGGGACCGTTGACGCACGGCGTGCCGCATTGCTGCCGGCGGGCGGCAGCCGGCGCTGTTGGCCTGCTTGGCATCGCCGCCGTGTCACACGCCGCCTTCCGCCCCAGCGCAGGCCGGAGCCGCACAGCCGCCGACCGGTTCCGTCAGCCCCCCAGGGTGGTCGCGGTCATGCAAGTGCGACCGTTGACGTCCTCGGTCCAGCACCTCACCGCACCATCCGGATCCAGCACACCGCGAACAACGAAGTCCCGGTGCGCGATCATCGGAAGCAGCCCGCGATAGCTGAACCGTGCCGGCATTTGTCCGCCCAGGCGCGCCGCCATGTTGAGCAGCAGCGTCGCCTGGACCGGGCCGTGCACGACCAGTCCGGCATAGCCCTCCTCGCCGGTGGCATAGGGCAGGTCGTAGTGGATGCGGTGCCCGTTGAAGGTGATGGCGGAGTAGCGGAACAGCAGCACCGGATCCGCACTGACCTGCCATGACAGGTCGGCAGCCTCCTGTTTCACGGGCGCGGGTGCGGCGACCGGGACCGCGCCGGGCGCCGCAGCCTCGCGGTAGACGATGTCCTGCCGCTCGCTGATCACGACTCCGCGTCCGGCGTCGTATTCGTGCCTTACGGTCACGAAGCACAGCGCGCCGGAGCGTCCGATCTTCGCTGACACGTCCTCGATGCGGGAGCGACGCACCACCGTGTCGCCCACGCGCAGCGGGCCGCGCATCTCCACCTCGCCGCCCGCCCACATGCGCCTGGGCAGCGACACCGGCGGCAGGAAGCCTCCCTTGGGCGCGTGCCCGTCGTGCTCCAGCTCCATCGCCGGTGCGATGGCGGGCGACAGGCACCAGTGGACGCCGAGCGGCGCCGCGTCGGCGTTCGCCTTCACGTTCGGCGCGAAGGTGGCCAGGAACTCGTCGGCGAGCCGCGGCGTGACGATGTCCGTCGCCTCCCCGGTGCGCCCGATCCAGGAGCGCAGCAGCGCCACGTCCATCGCGGCAGCCAAGGCGCCGGGCCTTAGTACGAGCGCGGCAGGCCGAGCACATGCTCCGCGAGGTAGCTCAGGATCAGGTTCGTGCTGATCGGTGCCACCTGATAAAGCCGGGTCTCACGGAACTTGCGCTCGACGTCGTATTCTTCGGCGAAGCCGAAGCCGCCATGCGTCTGAATGCAGGCATTGGCGGCCTCGAACGAGGCGTCGGCCGCCAGCATCTTGGCCATGTTGGCCTCCGCCCCGGGGTTCTGGCCGGCCTCGTAGAGGCGCAGCGCCTCGTGCACCATCAGCTCGGCCGCCCGCATGTTGGCGTAGGCGCGTGCGATCGGGAACTGGATGCCCTGGTTGTGGCCGATCGACCGGCCGAACATGGTCCGCTCCTTGGCGTAGCCGACCGAGCGGTCGGTGAACCACTTGGCATCGCCGACGCACTCGGCGGCGATCAGGATGCGCTCGGCGTTCATGCCGGACAGGATGTAGCGGAAGCCGCTCCCTTCCTCGCCGATCAGGCTGTCGGCGGGGATCTCCATGTTGTCGAAGAACACCTCGCACGAGTTGTGGTTCATCATGGTACGGATCGGCCGGATGGTGAGGCCCTTCACCTTCCGCATGTCGACGATGAAGGTGCTGAGCCCTTCCGTCTTCTTGACCACCTGCTCCCTCGGCGTGGTGCGCGCCAGCAGCAGCATCAGGTCGCTGTGCTCGGCACGCGACGTCCAGATCTTCTGGCCGTTGACGATGAAGCGGTCGCCGTCCCGGCGCGCGATGGTGCGCAGGGAGGTGGTGTCGGAGCCGCTGGTCGGCTCGGTCACGCCGAAGGCCTGCAGACGCAGCTCGCCGGAGGCGATCCTGGGCAGGTACTCCTGCTTCTGCGCGTCCGAGCCGTGCCGCAGAATGGTGCCCATCGTGTACATCTGCGCGTGGCAGGCGCCGCCGTTGCAACCCTGGCGCTGGATCTCCTCCAGGATGGCCGCGGCACCCGACAACGGCAGGCCAGCGCCACCAAACTGCTCCGGAATTAACGCGGCCAAATAGCCACTTTCCGTCAACGCCTGGACGAAGGCGGTCGGGTAGGCCCGGGTCTCGTCCAGCTTGCGCCAGTATTCGCCGGGAAAGCCGGTGCACAGCTTCGCGACCTCCTCGCGGATGGGGGCGTACTCAGCCTGACTGTCGTAGCGGACGGGCGCATCGTTCATGATGGGATCCTTCAGGCAACGGACTGGATGGGCGCGGCGGGTACGTGCAGCACCGAGGACGCCTGCGGAAGGTTCGGCAGGTCGAGGATGTCGCGGGCTAGCACACCGGACGCCGCGGCGCCCAGCACCGGTTGGGCCAGCCCGTTGAATTTCCCCAGCAGTTCCGCCTCGTCGGGGAAGTTGGACGGCTCGCCGCGCGGCACCACGACCGTCCTGTCGAACACCCGTCCGCGCGCCCACACCCTCAACCGGCCCGACATGTTGGCGGGAAACTCGGCCTCGATCGCCGGGTCGTTCTCGCACGATACCCTGGCCATCAGGTCGCGGATGCCGGGGTTGTCCAGCAGGCGGTAGCTGTCCCACTCCACGGCGCCTGTCGCCAGGGCGGTGGCGATGACGAACGGCCCGCTGAACTGGCCGTCGACCACGTTGCGCGGATCGGCCTTGCGCGCGGCCGGCTCGCCGATCAGCAGCAGCCCGGCGCGCGACACCCCCAGCACCGCCTTCTCGACCTCCTCCGGCCGCAGCCCCTCCTCCGCCCGCAGCGCCAGCGCCGCGTCGATCCCGGCATGCCCCCAGCGGCACGATGGATACGGCTTCACCCCGGTGGCCATCAGCTCGAACGTTCGGCCCAGCTCGTCCGTGACCCGGCCCGGCACCGGGTCGGGTGCATAGGACCGCAGGAAGCCGTGGCGACCCTCGATCGGCTCCGCAGCACCCTTGAAGCCTTCGCGGGCCAGGGTCGCCGCCGCCAGCCCGGCCATGCTGGCCCAGCCTACCTGGAAGCGCTTGGTCCAGGCGCCATTGGCGAGGAACTGCAGGCTACCGGCGGCCTGGCTGAGCGCGATGCCTAGGGCGGACGCGACACCGACCGGGTCCAGCCGGAACACGCGCGCAGCGGCGGCGGCGGCGCCGAACGCGCCGCAGGTGGCGCTGGGATGGAAGCCGCGGTCGTAGTGCGCGCCGGCCGGCAACGCCAAGGCGAGGCGCAACGCCACTTCGTAGCCCGCGACGATGCCCGCCAGGGCGTCGGCTCCGGATCCGCCCACCATCTCCGCCGCGGCCAGGGCTGCCGGAATGACCGGCGCGCCCGGATGGACCACGGCCACCGCGTGGGTGTCGTCGAAGTCGAGCGAATGCCCGAGGGTGGCGTTCACCAGCGCCGCCCCGGCCGGGGCGTAACCCGTCGGGTCGGCAAACACGCGTGCCGGCCCGGCATCGAGCCCGAGCGCGCGGACCGCCGCCAGCAGCGACGGCGTGCTTTCAGCGTCGTGCCGGGCGCGGATGGCGTTGCCGGCCAGGTCCAGGGTCAGCAGGGATGCGCGCCGGACCACCTCCGCCGGCAACGATCCCGCGGTGCAGGACGACACGAACGAGGACAGGTCGGCTGTGATGGTCATGGCAGCATGTTCCCCAGGTGCGGAGCGGCGGGCGGGAGCGTCATGGCAAGGCGAATTCGGAGCGGATGGCGGCGCTGTGCTCGCCGATACCGGGCACGGGTCCGAGCTGGGGCGGAACCCCGTCGTGAACGGCGGGTGGAGCGGCGATGAAGGCTGGTCCTCCCGGTGTCGCGACCTCGACCCGACGCAGCGCCGGGTGCTGGCCCAGCTCCGCCAAGCCGTTGACGAAGCCGAACGCGGTGTGGCTCGCGCGCAGGCGCAGGGCAGCCTCGTCCCTCGTCATCGTGGCCAGGCTGCGCCCGACCACGGCGTCCACTGCCGTTCTGTTGCCGACGCGCGCGTTGTTGCCGTTGAAGCCGGACGCGGTCGCGAGGCCAGGCTGGTCCAGCACGCCGGCACAGAATTCGGACCATTCACGCTCGTTCTGGATGGAGATCAGCACCAGGCTGCCGTCCGACAGGGGGAACGCCCCGTACGGACAGATGGACGGGTGCGCCAAACCCAGCCGGCCAGGCGCACGGCCGGTTCCCTCGAAGTAAAGCAGCGGCACGTTCATCCAGTCCGCCACCCCGTCGAACAGGCTGACCTCGAGGCGTCGCCCTTGCCCGGTCACCGAGCGGGCGATCAGGGCTTCCAGCACCGCCGCGTGGGCCGACATCCCGCAGGCGACGTCGCACACCGACACGCCCACACGGCCGGGACCGGCCGGATGGCCGGTGATCGAGGCGAGGCCGCTTTCCGCCTGCACCAGCAGGTCGTAGGCCTTCATGCCGGAATAAGCGTTGGCACTGCCGTAGCCGGAAATGTCGACCGTCACCAACCGCGGATGCCGGCGGCGAAGCTCCACCGAGCCGAAGCCGGCGCGTTCGGCGGCTCCGGGAGCCAGGTTCTGGATAAAGACGTCCGCGCGCGCCAAGACACGGTGCAGCAAAGCCGCGTCGGCCGGATCCTTGATGTCGGCGACCAGGCTCTGCTTGCCGCGGTTCAGCCAGACGAAGTAGCTGGACAGCCCATGCACCGCGGCGTCGTAGCCACGCGCGAAGTCGCCGTCCGGCCGCTCCACCTTGATCACCCGTGCGCCTGCGTCGGCCAACCGCGAGGAGCAGTACGGCGCCGCCACCGCCTGCTCGAGGGTCAGGACGAGCAGCCCGTCCAAGGCGCCGCTCACTCGCACACCTTCGGGTTGTCGGACGCGAGGCCGCGAAGCAGCGCGGTGTTTGGCGGACCGAGCTCCCACCGTGACGGCCAGGATCGCGTGGCATCTATCCGCCTGCGTGAGGTCGGCCGCCTGGCAGGTGCCGGGAAGCCGGTTGTAGCTGTGGGAGCGTGCATCCTACCTCGTTGATGTGCCGGGTCGGCGGAATGGTGTTCACCCGCCGTGCCACCCGATCCGCCCGGACCCGGCACATGCAAGGCACCTCGATCCATTCGCGG
>CAXTMS010000050.1:15840-17402 GCA_964245345.1 uncultured Acetobacteraceae bacterium
CTCGTCACGACGTTCAGCCGCCTTCCTGCCCCAAAACTTCGGCCGGTGACGCGCTAGCACTTTTTGTCGTCGTGAACAGCCGGGAGATGAGGAACCATGGACAATATTGCAGACGGTCGCATGCTGATCGGCGGGGAATGGCTGTCGTCCGAATCCGGAGAATGGATCGACAGCTTGAATCCCTACCTCGGTCGCGCCTGGGCGCGTGTCCCGCGCGGCGTTCCCGCGGACGTGGAAAAGGCCGTTGCCGCGGCGCGCGACGCGTTCATCTCTCCGGACTGGCGCGGTCTCACTGCCACGGCTCGCGGTGCTTTGCTGCGAAAGTTCGCCGACTTGGCTGCAACACGCGCGGAGGAACTTGCACGGATCGAGACGAAGGATAACGGCAAGCTCATCGCCGAGATGTCCGCCCAGCTTCGCTACCTGCCGCAGTGGTTCCACTATTTTGGCGGCTTGGCAGACAAGATCGAGGGCCGGGTCATCCCGATCGACAAGCCGGGCGTGCTGAACTACACGCGCAACGAGCCTTTGGGTGTGGTCGCGGTCGTGACGCCCTGGAACTCCCCGCTACTCCTGGCTGCCTGGAAGCTCGCGCCGGCGTTGGCGACCGGCAACACGGTCGTCTGGAAGCCTTCGGAGCATTCCTCTCTGTCTGCCTTGGCATTCGCGCGACTGTTCGAGGAGGTCGGCTTCCCGCCAGGGGTGGTCAACGTCGTGACGGGCTACGGGCAGGATGTGGGAGATGCCCTGATCGCTCACCCGGATGTCGCCATGGTGGCCTTCACCGGAGGTGACCAAGCCGGGCGGCATGTCTATGGCACCGCGGCCGCTGGCCTCAAGCCGGTGACGCTGGAGCTTGGCGGGAAGTCCGCCAACATCGTGTTCGCGGATGCGGATGTCGACAACGCGGTGAAGGGCGTGGTGTCCGGCATCTTCGCGGCAACCGGACAAACATGCATCGCCGGGTCCCGAGCCCTGGTGCACCGTTCGATCTACGACGAGTTCCTGGACAGATTGACGTCCTTCGCCAGCAAGGCGGAGATGGGCGACCCGTTGCTGCCGAGCACGCAGATCGGGCCGATCACTACGCCCCAGCAATATGCCAAGGTGATGGACTACATCGAGATTGCGAAGGCGGAAGGGGCGCGCTGCGTCCTGGGTGGGCAGAAGGCGACCCGGCCGGAGTGCGGCGACGGCTTCTTCGTCGAGCCAACCATCTTTGCCGACGTTACCGCTGACATGCGGATCGCGCAGGAGGAGGTGTTCGGGCCCGTCCTGTCCGTCATCCCGTTCGATAGCGACGACGACGCGGTGCGGATCGCCAACGGCACCGTGTATGGTCTCGCTGCCGGCGTCTGGACGCGAAGCATCAAGCGCGCCATCACGATCCCCGACAGGTTGCAGGCTGGCACAGTATGGGTGAACACCTATCGCGCAGTCAGCTACATGTCGCCATTCGGCGGATACAAGCAGTCGGGGATCGGACGCGAGAGCGGGCTAACGGCGGTTGACGAGTTCCTTCAAACGAAAAGCGTGTGGATCGATACAGCCGAGACAGTTGC
>CAXTMS010000051.1:0-17174 GCA_964245345.1 uncultured Acetobacteraceae bacterium
ACGCCGCTGGTCATCAGCGGCGCGGTGACCATGAAGATGATCAGCAGCACCAGCATCACGTCCACCAGCGGAGTGACGTTGATGTCCGACATCGGCCGGTGCCGGCTGCGCCCGCCCAGCCCGCCGTTCCTGCCGCCGCCCAGCTGCATCGCCATCGCCGATCAAACCCTTTCCTCGGATTGCCGCGACAGGATCGCGCCGAACTCGGTGCCGAACGCTTCCAGGCGGGCGCCGAAGCGCGACAGGTCCTGGTTGATCTTGTTGTAGGCGATCACCGCCGGGATCGCCGCCACCAGGCCGATCGCGGTGGCGAACAGCGCTTCCGCGATGCCGGGGGCGACCACGCTGAGGTTGGTGTTGTGCATGGCCGCGATCGCCGAGAACGAGTGCATGATGCCCCACACCGTGCCGAACAGGCCGATGAACGGCGCGGTCGAGCCCACCGTGGCCAGGAAGATCATCCAGCGCTCCAGCCGCTCCAGCTCGCGGGTCACGGTGATGGCCATGGCGCGGTCCACCCGCTCGCGCACGCTGCCGCGCGACAGGTCCGCCCCCGACACCCGCGCGCTGCGGCGCCATTCGCCCATCGCGGCGCCGAACACGGCGGCCATCGGGTGCGCCGGCTTGGCGCCGTCGGTCTCGTACAGGTCGTCCAGGCTGCCGCCGGACCAGAACCGGTCCTCGAACCCGGCCGCCTGACGGTTGGCGCGACGCACCGAGACCGTCTTCTCGAAGATGATGGCCCAGACCCACACGCTGGCCGCGACCAGCCCCAGCATCACCAGCTTGACGACGAAGGAGGCCTGGATGAACAGGCCCCAAAGCGAAAGGTCCCCACCCGACGCCGCAGCCAGGTTCGCCGCATCAACCGCCCGATCCAAACGCGCCTCCTTCGCAGCACCCGACCGGCCGGCCGGCAGGGGTGCCCATCGTTCCGCCGGGCTTCCCTAGAGGGTTTTCAGCCGGAGCAGAAGCTTTGTCCCGTAGCCTGTTGCAGGTGACCGGTTTTTAACCCGGCCGCAGGGTGGGATCAGGATGGGGATCAGCCGGCGAGGCCGTCCAGCACGGTGACCCACGGCTCCGGCAGGCGCACCGGCCGGAGATCGGCCAGGCGCACGGCCGCCACCGTCACCTCCAGGATGGCGGCCACCGCCTCGCCGTCCGACAGCGTTTGCCGCAGACGCAGGCTGGCGGCGCGGCGCTCGCGCAGAACGGTGTCCACCGTCACCAGCGCGTCGAGCCGGAGCGGGCGGAGGTAGTCGGCCTCCAGGCGGCGCACCACGAAGGCGATGCCGTGCCGCTCCAGCAGCGCGGTCGCCGGCACGCCCGCCTCGCGCAGCGCCTCGCTGCGGCCACGCTCGGCGAAGGCGAGGTACTGGGCGTGGTACATCACCCCGCCGGCGTCGGTGTCCTCGTAGTACACCCGGAACGCGATGCGGTGCGCCGGCACGGGAACGTCACTCCTCCGACAGCAGGTCGAACTGCAGCCGCTCGCCGGCCGGCGGCTTCAGCCCGAGATGGGCCCAGCCGCGATCGGCCAGCACGCGGCCGCGGCTGGTGCGCAGCACCAGGCCTTCCTGGATCAGGAACGGTTCCACCACGTCCTCCAGGGTGTCGCGCGCTTCCGCCAGCGCCGCCGCCAGGGTTTCCACCCCCACCGGGCCGCCGTTGTGGTGCTCGGCGATGCGCCGGAGGTAGCGCCGGTCCATCGCGTCCAGCCCCAGCGTGTCCACCTCCAGCCGGGACAGCGCCGCGTCGGCAAGCGCCCGGTCCACCGGGCCGTCCGCGGTGCGGCCGACGGACGCGAAGTCGCGCACCCGCCGCAGCAGGCGGCCGGCCACGCGGGGCGTGCCGCGCGACCGCCGGGCGATCTCCTCCGCGCCGTCGGGCTCGAGCGCGAAGCGCAGCTTCTCCGCCCCGCGCGACACGATGCGGCGCAGCTCCTCGGGCGTGTAGAACACCAGGCGCAGCGGGATGCCGAAGCGGTCGCGCAGCGGCGTCGCCAGCAGGCCGGCGCGGGTGGTGGCGGCGACCAGGGTGAAGGGCTGCAGGTCGATGCGCACCGAGCGCGCCGCCGGCCCCTCGCCGATGATCAGGTCGAGCTGGAAGTCCTCCATCGCCGGATACAGGATCTCCTCGATCGCCGGCTGCAGCCGGTGGATCTCGTCGATGAACAGCACGTCGCGCGGCTGGAGGTTGGTCAGGATCGCGGCGAGGTCGCCGGAGCGCTGGATCACCGGGCCGGAGGTGGCGCGGAAGCCCACCCCCAGCTCGCGCGCCACGATCTGCGCCAGCGTGGTCTTGCCCAGGCCGGGCGGGCCGTGCAGCAGCACGTGGTCCAGCGCCTCGCCGCGCCCGCGCGCCGCCTGGATGAAGATCGACAGGTTCTCCCGGCTGGCGCGCTGGCCCACGAAGTCGTCCAGCAGCTGCGGGCGAAGCGTGGCCTCTGCCGCGTCCTCCTCCGCGCGGCGCCCGTCGATCGGCCGCCTGGGCTTCCCGTCCGCGCCGCTCATCGCGCCAGCTCCTTCAGGCTGTCACGGATCACCGCGTCGAGCCGCGCCCCCTGCCCCAGCCGCTCCACCACGCGCCCCACCACCGGATGCGCCTCGACGCGCCGGAAGCCGAGCCCGGCCAGGGCAGCCAGCGCGTCGCCCTCGATGCCGCCGCCGGCGGAGGACAGCGCCGCGGCCGAGGTTCCGCTGCCGGTCGGCATCACCCCCGCCTTGTCCTTGAGCTCGCCCAGGATGCGGTCGGCCAGGCGCGGGCCGACGCCCGGGGCCCGGGTCAGGCTGGCGCGGTCGGCGCTGGCGATGATCGCCACCAGGTCGCGCGGCGACATCGCCGACAGGATGCCCAGCGCCACCTTGGCGCCGACTCCCTGCACGGTGGTGAGCAACCGGAACCAGTCCCGTTCCGCGGCCTCGGCGAAGCCGTAGAGCAGGATCGCGTCCTCGCGCACCACCGTCTCGACCAGCACGCGCGCCACCTCCGGCGGATGCGGCAGCGCCGACAGGGTGCGCGTCGAGGCCTGCACGAGGTAGCCGACGCCGCCCACGTCCATCACGCAGCGGTCGGCCTCGACCTGGGCCAGCAGCCCGGTGAGCTGGGCGATCATGGCGGGGGACGTCGGAACGGGGAACGCTCGGTGGCCATCGAGAACAAGAACATCCGTCGCATCGGGAAAGGACGAACAACGCATAGCACGACCCGCCGCGCAGGCAGAGGATCACCGGCAGGGCCTTGGCCGACGCCCGCCATCCGGCGCGGCGACGACCCAAGGTCGCGCGATCGCTCCACCACGCGGCAACAGGAAGCACGGGTGAGCAACCATCACCGCCGTGCAACCATGACGCGCGGCGCACGGAAATGCGAAACCGAAACGACACAGATCGCAGCGAGGGATTCCACATCTTCCGGCTTGCTAACGATGCTGTCGTGCTCTAATCCGGTTTCGTCGGATCAAGGAAAACAAACCTGCGGCACCGCCGATGTCGGTTTGTTATCTTACGAAGTTTCTTTGGTAGAACTGGCTCTTTGCTGATCCAATTTATCGGCTGCATGTTCTTTATAACCAAACGACATGCCTGCGTTCGCCACAATCAGACAGATGATCGGAAAACAATCGCATGAAGATCGGCTTGCGTTTCGCCCTGGCCTGCGCCGCATCGTTTATCACGATCTGCCAGGCGCACGCGCAGAAAGTCCCCACCATCTCGAGCCCGGTGCTGCTCAACATGACCGCACCGGGCGGCGGCGGGTTCTCGGCCGAAACGGTGCAGCTGACCTCGCCCGGAAGCGGCACCAACGGCCCGCAGACGGCGCAGATCGGCATGAACGCCATCTGCTCCAAGAGCAACTACCCGTCTGCCCGCACCGTGGGCGAGGTCGACTGCCTGTATGCGACGCTGCGGCAGGACGGTCCCGGCAGCGACGGCAGCGGCCTGCTGGTCGACGCGCGCAACACCGGCATGGGCTTCCTGTCCGACAGCGAGATGGTCGCCATCTCGGTGAACCGCGCCACCAACGCGCCCGTGCTCGCGGTGGACGTGCAGCAGGGCGTGATCAACCTCGGCACCACCATGTACGGCGCGGTGTACGGCGCGCAGACCGGCACCGGCGACACCGGGATGCTGGTGCAGGCCAGCCCCGGCGCCGGCTGGAACTACGCCATGCGCGCGATGGACGGCAACGGCGTGCAGTACTTCTCGCTCGACAGCCACGGCAACACGGCCCAGACCGGCTCCGCCAGGGTCAGCGGCCTGTTCCAGGCGAGCGCGTCGCCGGTGAACGGCGTGGCCGGCGGTCGCGCCGTCCGCGAGGCCGATTGCGGAACCACCATGCGCAGCACCTCCGACACCCCGATCAGGCTGTCGGTGCCGAACGGCCTGCCGGTGGGCTGCCGGGTCGGCGTCATCCAGGCGGGACGAGGCGCGGTGCTGATCGCCGGGAACGCCGGCATGCGCAGCGAGCGCCTCGACGCGAAGACCGCGGTGCAGGCCACGCGCGGGCAGTTCGCGGAAGCCTCCCTGCTGATCGACAGCAAGTCCAGCTTCCTGGTGGGCGGCCAGGTGTCGGACGCGGGCAGCGGCGCGGCGCTTGCCGACGATCGGGCGCCCGCCGCCGGGCCGCAGCCGATGGTGTCGCTCGCCGCCTGGCACCCGGCGGACGCGCCGCGCTGAGGCGGTGCGGCGCCGCCCGGGCCGCCTAGCCCGGGGTGCGGCGCCGGGCTGCCGGGCGCGGCCTGCCGTTCCCGTTGCGGCTCCGGCTCCGGTTCGGCGACACCGACACCAGCACGTCGCTGGCGTCGGCGCCGAGCAGGCGCAGCTGCGTCGGGTCGGCGCCGGGCGCCTCGGCCTGGCTGCCGAGCGGGATCGGCCAGAAGCATTCCACCCGGCCGTCCTCGCCGCGCAGCGCCAGGAACACCACCCGGTCGACCGCCCCGGCCGGGGCGGCTTCCAGGGCCAGCCGGAACACCAGCCCGTCCGCCTTGTCGCCGCCCAGCGCCATGCTGAGCTGCTGCGCCTCGATCACCTGGCGGCGCAGGGTGCGGTTGGTGGGCTCGTCGGCCGAGCCGCGGAAGAAGCGCACCGGCACGTCCTCGATCAGGAACACGAAGTGGTGGCTGCCGTCGAGCACGGTGAGCCAGTCATGGGTGCCGCGCTCCGCCGCCCGCTGCAGGCGCTGCCGCCCAAAGGCGTAGGCGCGGCAGCCGATCGACCAGGTGTCGTCGCCCATCTCCATGGACGCGAGCCGCACCGCGTCGCGACGGGCGTGCGCCAGCAGCAGCGCGCACGTCCGCAGCCGCTCCTCGGTCAGGGCCGGGTGGATGCTCCAGGGCAGCACGTCGGCCGGCACCGGAATCGGTCGGTCTGGAGGCTGGTCGTCCGGATGCGTCACGACCACGAGCCTAGCATGCCGGGCAGCCGCGGCTAGACGCCCATCAGATGTTGGGCCCGGCGCGGCAGGGACGCGCATCCGCGGCGGCGCGAACCGTGACCCGTCCGCGGCGTTCGGACACGGTTCAACCCGAGGCCAACCCCCATGTCCGTGTTCCCGTCGCTGCCGTCGGTCGATGTTCCGGACGTCGACCTGAGCCCGGACCAGGCGCCGTCCGTCCTGCCTCCGGAGACGGCGGTGGACGGCTCGCCGGCGCGGCGCCCTGGCGACCCGGACCCGGCGCCGGCCAGCGATGGCGCACCGATCTTCTCGACCGATCCGCTGGGCTGACACGGACACGACGGCCGCCGGCGGCCTGATCGCGCACGAAGGACGGCCGGTCCTGGTTCCATGCTTCAGGTCCGCGAGATCGCCTGGCGTCGACCGGAGGACGCCTTCGCGGCGCTGGCGGACCAACCGGTCCTGGCCTGGCTCGACAGCGCGGCCGCGCCGGACGCGCGCTGCCGCTACAGCTACCTGTGCGCGCAGCCGTTCCGGCTGGTCGAGGCCCGCGACGGGTGGGTGACAACGGATGGAAGCCGATGCCGCGGCGACCCGTTCCGGGCCGTCGAGTCCGACCTGCGACGCTGGCACATCGAGCCCGGTGCCGCGCCGGTGCCGTTCGCCGGCGGCGCGATCGGGTTCTTCGGCTACGAGCTGGGCGGCGTGCTGGAACGCCTGCCGGCACGCCATGCCGACATGCTCCGCCTGCCCGACATGAGCGTCGCCTTCTATGACGTGGTGCTGGCGTTCGACCGGCAGCAGGAACGGTGCTGGCTGTTGTCCTCCGGCCTGCCCGAGATCCATCCGAAGCACCGGGCCAGGCGCGCCACCCGGCGTGCCGAGGAAACGCTCGCGCTGCTTGACCGCCCCCCGTCCCGGCGGCACCAGCCGGTGCGGCCGCGGCTGTCCTGGACCCCGGACCTCGATCGGCCGGACTACGAGAACCGGGTGCGCCGGGTGCTCGACTACATACGCGCCGGCGACATCTTCCAGGCCAACCTGACGATGCGCCACCTGGCGCCGCGGCCGCCCGGGATCGCGGCCACCGAGCTCTACCTGGGGCTGCGCGCCGACGCCCCGGCGCCGTTCGCCGCCTATCTCGGCTTCGGGTCGCTGGCGCTGCTCAGCGCCTCGCCGGAGCGCTTCCTGCGGCTCGACCCGCAGGGCCGTGTCGAAACGCGGCCGATCAAGGGCACCCGGCCGCGCGCGGCCGATCCCGAGGCCGACCGCAGGATGCAGGCGGAACTGCTGGCCAGCGCCAAGGACCGGGCGGAGAACCTGATGATCGTGGACCTGATGCGCAACGACCTCGCGCGGGTGGCGGCTCCCGGCAGCGTGACGGTGCCGGCGCTGTTCCAGGCGGAAGCGTTCGCCACCGTGCACCACCTCGTGTCCGAGATCCGGGCGCAGCTGCGTCCGGGCCTCGGCGCCATCGACCTGCTGCGCGCGACCTTTCCCGGCGGCTCCGTCACCGGCGCGCCGAAGATCCGCGCCATGGAGATCATCGACGAGCTGGAAGCGTCGCGTCGCGGCCCTTATTGCGGCAGCATCGCCTGGCTCGGCTTCGACGGGGCAATGGACAGCAGCATCGTGATCCGCACAATCGTGGCGACCGACGCGCTCCTGGTCGCCCAGGCCGGAGGCGGCATCGTCGCCGACTCGGACCCGGCCGCCGAGTACGAGGAGATGCGGCTCAAGCTGCGACCGCTGCTGCACGGGGTCGACGACCGGGCATGACCTGCTGGCTGAACGGCGCGCTGCTGCCGCGCGACGCTGCCGCGATCGCCCCGGACGACCGCGGCTTCACCCTCGGCGACGGGCTGTTCGAGACGGTGCGGGTGGCGGCGGGGCGGCCGACGCACCTGCCGCGCCACCTGCACCGGCTCCGTGCCGGCGCGGCACTGCTCGGGATCCCGGTGCCCTGGGACGACGACGTGCTCCACGCCGCCTTCGCCGGCACGATCGGCGCCAACGCGGTGCAGGATGGCAGCGCCCGGCTCACGCTGTCGCGCGGGCCGGCGTCGCGCGGCCTGCTCCCCCCGGACACGAGCCGGCCGACCGGGCTGGTCACCGCCGCCGGTGCGTCCTCGCCCGCCGGCCCGGCGCACGCGATCCTGTGCACGACGACCCGGCGCAACGAGTGCTCGCCGTTGTCTCGGATCAAGTCGCTGAACTACCTGGACGGGGTGCTGGCCCGCATCGAGGCGGACCGGCGCGGCGCCGGGGACGCGCTGCTGCTCAACACGCAGGGCCTGCTGGCGGAAGCCTCGGCCGCCAACCTGCTGGTGCTGTGCGGCGGCCGGCTGCTGACCCCGCCGGTGGCGGACGGGGCGCTGCCCGGCATCCGGCGCGCGCTGCTGATCGAGCGCTGCGGCGCGTCGGAAGCCTCGCTGCCGCCAGAGGCGCTGCTGCGGGCGAACGCGGTGTTCCTGAGCAGCAGCCTCGGCCTGCGCGTTGTCGCCAGCCTGGACGGGCAGCCGCTGTCCCGGCGCGACGACCTGCTGGCCGAGCTGGACCGGCACACGCGCTGACACCCGGTCGCGGGACACCATCGTTCCGGTCGCGCTTGAACCCGCTGGCCCGATCGGGCAGGCAGGCGGTCCGGGAACGAGGGAGGCTTGGCGCCATGGCACGGGACAGGACGGCGTCGCCGCTGCGTCGCAACGCGTGGCTGCTTCTGCTGCTTCCGTTCGCCGGGCTGCTTGCCGTGCCGCTCTACGACCGGCCCGGCCCGACGCTGCTCGGCTTCCCGTTCTTCTACTGGTACCAGCTGGCCTGGGTGCCGATCACCTCGGCCCTGGTCTGGCTGGTCTGGCGGCTGGAGCGGGCGTGAACAGCGTTCAAGCCGGTATGGCCGGACCGGGTGCCGCCGGCATCGCCGTGTTCGTGCTGTTGTTCGCGCTGGCGATCCTGCTGGGCGCCTCGTCGGGCTGGCGGCGCGGACGCACCGGCCGGGCCGCGGCCGAGACCACCGAGGAATGGGGACTGGGCGGCCGCTCGTTCGGCACCTGGATCACCTGGTTCCTGGTCGGCGGCGACTTCTACACCGCCTACACGGTGATCGCGGTGCCGGCGCTGGTCTATGCCACCGGCGCCTACGGCTTCTTCGCCCTGCCCTACACCATTATCGTCTACCCGTTCGTGTACGCGGTGATGCCGAGGCTGTGGCAGGTCGCCAAGGCGGGCGGCCACGCCACCGCCGCCGACATCGTGCGCGCCCGCTACCACAGCCGGGCGCTGGAACGGGTGGTGGCCGCCACCGGGCTGCTGGCGATCCTGCCCTATATCGCGCTGCAGCTGGTCGGCATACGCACGGTGCTGCAGGCGCTCGGGCTGCCCGGCGAGGTGCCGCTGATCGTGGCCTTCGCCTCGCTCGCCGCCTATACCTGGCTCGGCGGCCTGCACGCGCCCGCGGTCACCGCGTTCCTGAAGGACGTCATGATCTACGTGGCGGTGATCGCCGCGGTCACGGTGATCCCGCGCCACCTCGGCGGCTATGGCGCGGTGTTCGCGTCGGCCGGCCTGCACACGAAGCCGGCGCCGCCCGGCCACGTGCTGGGGGCGGGACAGTCGGTCCCGTATGCGACCCTGGCGCTGAGCTCGGCGCTGGCCGCCTTCCTGTACCCGCACACGCTGACCGGGGTGCTGGCGGCGCGGAACGCCGACACCATCCGGCGCAACGCGGTGATGCTGCCGGCCTACACCCTGCTGCTCGGGCTGATCGCGCTGCTCGGGCTGATGGCGCACGCGGCCGGCATCAGCACCACCCACCCGAACACGATCGTGCCGTCGCTGTTCCTGCGCATCTTTCCCGGCTGGTTCGCCGGCTTCTGCCTCGCCGCGATCGCGATCGGCGCGCTGGTGCCTGCGGCGGTGATGGCGGTGGGGGCCGCCAACCTCCTGACGCGCAACCTGCTGCCGGCCGGCACCCGAAACGCGACGCGGGCCTCGCAGGTGGCGGCGCTGCTGGTCAAGGTGGCGGCGCTCGGCTTCGTGCTGCTGCTGAACCCGCTGTTCGCCATCGACCTGCAGCTGCTGGGCGGGGTGTGGGTGCTGCAAACCCTGCCGGCGCTGGTGCTCGGGCTGCTGCCCCTGCGGCTGACGCCGACCGGGCTGCTGGCGGGCTGGGCGGCCGGCATGGCGGGCGGCACCTGGATGGTGATCGCCGACGGGCTGAAGCCTGTGCACGCGCTGCAGCTGGGCGGCCCGCACGCGGTCGGCGTGTCCACCGCCCTGCTGGCGCTCGGGCTCAACCTCCTGGTGGCCTTCCTGGCGTCCGCCGTGCCCGCTCCTACTCGAAGGCGCGCCGGATGAGGCTGGACGCGGCCATGCCCAGGGCAGAGCCTTCCGCCGTGGCCCCGACGGTCTCGCCGCCGAGATAGGGCGCCAGCGCGTGCGCGAGGTTCGGCACGGTCAGGGTTTGCAGCCAGATCCGGCCGGGCCCGGTCAGCCTGGCCAGGAAGAAGCCGTCGCCGCCGAACAGCTTGTTGCGCAGGCCAGGCAGCATGGTGATGTCGAAGCCGACGCTGTCCTCGAACATGCCGACATGGCCGGGATGGACGTCGATCGCCTCGCCGGGTGCCAGGCTGTGCTCCACCACGCCGCCGCCCAGCGTGCTCCAGAAGGTGCCGGCACCCGCCACCTGCTGCAGCCGGAACCCGTCGCCGCCGAAGATGCCGGCGCCGAGCGAGCGCTGGAACCCGAGGCCGAGCGTCACCCCTTCGGTCGCGCACAGGAAGCCGTGCCGGTGCAGCAGAAAGGACCGGCCGGGCTCGACCCGGTGCTCGACGATGCTGCCCGGGATCTTCGCCGCGAAGGCGAGGTGGCCGGGACCGTTCTCGGCGCGATACTCGGTCATGAACAGCCCGCCGCCGCCAAGCGACCGCTTCACAACACCCAGGAAACCCGACGCGCCGGCTCCGGAGGTGGTGGTGCGCAGCAGGACGTTCGGGCTCTTCCAGGACAGCTCGCCGGTTTCCGACACCAGCGTCTCGAACGGGTCGAGCGACACGTAGAGCACCGGCAGGGTTTGGCCTTCGATCCGGGTCTGCATGATGTCGCCTCCGCGTGGCGTCGCGCCGCCGGCGATGTTCGACCGGCGCGACCGGAACGGCAACCGCGTGTTCCTCCCCTCCGCCCCGGCCGGGCAAACAAAATCGCGACCCGGCCCGCAGATTCGATGGCACGCTTGCAATCGTGCGGCTTTTTCCGTCATGCCGATGCTGTTAAGTCACCGCCAAACGTGGCCGCGCCGCCGGGGCCCGGTTCGTGCCCGTTTGGCCGCGGCGTTTGTTCCAGCCAGCCTGCCCAGGAAGGTCGAGTGTGATGCCCCTGTTTGTGATCGAGATCAGCGGCGAGCCGATCCTCGTGTTTCCCGAGGACACCCTGGCGCTGGCGCAGGAGGAAGCCGACACCGGAAACGTCACCGAGGCGCTGCAGGAGTTCGAGCGCAACGGGGCGCCGGTGTGGGACGGCGAGGCGACGCTGACGGTGCGCGCGGCCAGCGCGGACGAAACCGCGCATTACGATGCCGGCTTCGCCGAGGCGATGGAAGATGGCGAGGTGTCCGACGAGGACCGCGACGAGTTCGCGGTGTTCCTGATCGAGACGGATGACGCGGAGTGACCACGGGCATGGATGGAATGGAACTGGGCGGGATGGCAGGCAGCGCCGCGGCGAAGCGTCCGCGCATGAGCTACCGCCAGGCGGCCCGGCTGATGATCAACAAGCACGGCCGCAACGCGCGCAACTGGGCCCTGAAGCGCGCCGCGGAGCTGCGCGCGGCCGACGACCTCGAGGCGGCGGCGCTGTGGGTCAAGGTGAGCGAGGAGGTCGCGGTGCAGCAGGCCGAAGCGTCGCACGTCGCCTGACGCGGGCGTGACGCCAGGAGCCTGACGCAAAACGGCCCGACGTGCCGCGTCAGGCCGCAGGCACGCTGTGGCTGTCGGCGACGAAGTGGAAGAACCGGCCGCTGAAGGGCTTCAGCACCTCCAGGGTCAGGGCGTGCGACCGCGTCTTGATGTCCGAGGCCAGAGACCGGTCGAGCGCGTCCTGCGACGCGAAGTCCATTTCCAGCACCATGACGATCGGGATGGCGCCGGGATCGGCGTGCCGGACCCGCTGCACCCGCACGTCCAGCACGTTCGGGAACGAGCGCCAGATCGGCTCCAGCCGCGCCGCCACGTCGGCGAAGAACGCGTCCTCGCCGCCGGCCTCGATCGCGCCCTCGTAGATCGCCACACGCGTCAGCATCGAATATCCGCTCCCGTTTCCCCTGCGCACAGCGCCCGGTGCCGGGCTCGGGTTCAATGGCGCCGGTTGAACGACCAGTACAGCGGCCGGCGGCCGGCGGCCAGCGCCTTGGCCTCGTAGCGGGTCGGCGGCCAGCCCTCGGGACGGGTGGTGGCCGGCGCCGGCGTGTCGAACAGCGCCTGCGCCGCCGGGGCCGCCATCACCTCCCCCACCCAGGCCTGGTAGGTCGGGTCGTCGCTGGCGACCCGCCATTCGGCGCCTGGCCGCAGCACCCGGCCCAGCAGGGGAACCAGCTCGGGATGCACGAAGCGGCGCTTGGCGTGGCGCGCCTTCGGCCAGGGATCGGGGAACAGGAGGAACAGCCGGTCGAGGCAGGCGTCCGGCAGGGCGCGCAGCAGGACGCGCGCGTCGTCGTCCCACACCAGCAGGCCGGGCGGCAGCGGCGCGGTGTGCTCCTCGCCTTCCGGCACCAGCCGCCCCAGAAGCGAGCACAGCCCGTTCTCGAACACCTCGCAGGCGATCAGCCCGACAAACGGATGAAGCCGGTTCTGCGCCAGCGCGTGCTCGCCGCCGCCGAAGCCGACCTCCAGCCACAGCGCCTGCGGCACGATGCCGAAGCCGGACAGCGGATCGCCGGCGGGGCCGAGGCGCAGCCGCGGCAGGGTCAGGTCGAGCAGGCGCTGCTGGCGCGGCCGAAGCGGATGGCTGCGCAGCCGGCCATACAGCCGGTCCGGCGGCGGCTTCACCGCCACCTCAACCCCCCGCTGCTCCGGGACGCGATCGTGTCTAGCGGTTGAACGCCTGGCGCAGGGTGTCCACCAGGTCGGTCTTTTCCCAGGTGAAGTCGTCGCGCTCCGGGTCCGGGGTGCGGCCGAAATGGCCATAGGCGGAGGTGGCGGCATAGATCGGGCGGTTCAGCCGCAGGTGGCGGCGTATGCCGCGCGGGGTCAGGTCCACCACCTCGCGCAGCACGCGGCCGAGCCGGTCCTCGTCCACGTCGTGGCCGGAGCCGTCCAGGTCCACGTACACCGACAAGGGGTGCGCCACGCCGATGGCGTAGGAGATCTGCAGGGTGCAGCGGTCGGCCAGGCCGGCGGCGACGATGTTCTTGGCCAGGTAGCGGCACACATAGGCGGCCGAGCGGTCCACCTTGGTCGGGTCCTTGCCCGAGAACGCGCCGCCGCCGTGCGGCGCCGCCCCGCCATAGGTGTCGACGATGATCTTGCGTCCGGTGAGGCCGCAATCGCCGTCCGGGCCGCCGATCACGAAGATGCCGGTCGGGTTGACGTAGAACTCGTCCTCCGGAACCTCCCAGCCCTCCGGCAGCACCTCGGCCACCACGCTGCGCAGGGCGTCGCGGATCTCCCCTTGCGGCTTGTGCTCGTCGTGCTGGGTCGAGATCACCACGGAGGTGGCGCCGACCGGGCGGCCGTCCACGTAGCGCAGCGTCACCTGGCTCTTGGCATCGGGCTGCAGCCCGCGTCCGCGCGGATCGCCGCTTTTCCTGAGCTCGTTCATGCGCCGCAGGATGCCGTGCGCGTAGTGGATCGGCGCCGGCATCAGCGTCTCGGTTTCGCGGTTGGCGAAGCCGAACATGATGCCCTGGTCGCCAGCGCCTTCTTCCTTGTTGCCGGTGCTGTCCACGCCGACCGCGATGTCGGCGGACTGCGCATGCAGGTGGTACTGCACCTCGGCGTTGCGCCAGGAAAAGCCGCTCTGGTCGTAGCCGATGTCGCGCACCGCGTTGCGTGCGGCGTCCACCAGCAGCTCCCGCGTCACCGAGGCGGGACCACGCACCTCGCCCGCCAGCACGATCCGGTTGGTGGTCACCAGCGTTTCGCAGGCGACGCGCGCCTCCGGGTCGGCCCGGAGGAAGCTGTCCAGCACCGTGTCGCTGATGCGGTCCGCGACCTTGTCCGGGTGCCCTTCGGACACCGATTCCGACGTGAACAGGAAGTCGCCCTTGTTGCGCATGGTGCTCCTCGTCGGCGCCAGGCGCGCCACAGCGCGGGGCCGCCCCGGGAAGCGGTCGCCGTTGGAACGCGGGTTTGGCGGAAACCGGCAACAGGGTCAAGAACGAGACGGAACCGCGTCAGCGCAGGCCCAGCACGTCGTCCATGCCGTAGAGCCCGGGCAAACGACCGGCGGTCCACAGCGCCGCGCGCACCGCGCCGGCCGCGAACGCCCGACGGTCGAAGGCGCGGTGGGTCAGCGCGACCTGCTCGTTGCCGGCGGTGAAGGACAGGGTGTGCTCGCCCACCACCTGTCCGCCGCGCAGCGAGGCGAAGCCGATCGCACCGGGACGGCGCGGGCCGGTGGAGCCGTCGCGGCCGCTGTCGCGCACCGTGGCGAGCGCGACGCCGCGCGCCTCGGCCACGGCGCGGCCGAGGGCCAGGGCGGTGCCGGACGGCGCGTCGACCTTGTGCCGGTGGTGCATCTCCACGATCTCGGCGTCGTACTCGCTGCCGTCCAGGGCGGCGGCCATCAGCCCGGCGAGGCGGATGACGAGGGCGACGCCCGGTGAGAAGTTGGCCGCCTGCACCACGGCGATCCGCGACGAGGCGCGTTGCACCGCCGCCTGCGCCTGGTCCGACAACCCGGTGGTGCCGAGCACCCAGGCGGTTCCCGCCTCAGCCAGCGCCGCGGCGTGCGCGGGCGCCGCATCGGCGTGGGTGAAGTCGATCACCACCTCGGCCAGGCGGGCAAGATCCTCGATCCGCTCGAACACCGGAACGCCGCACAAGCGGTCACGGCCGGTGCCCGGCCTGACGCCGCCGCCGACCAGCTCGACCTCCGGTCCAGCCAGCTCCTCGACCAGAAGCCGGCCGACGCGGCCGCCGATGCCGGCGATCGCTACGCGCACAAGAAAAGACGACGCGACCACGAGGATCGCGCCGCCACTTCCTGTTCATGGTACGGGTGGGGGGGGGACGGGACCACGAACAGCAAAACGCAAGGCTCCGACGTCGGCGGTTTCAACAGGATCCAGTTGACGGCAGGCCGGGATCACGCAGTTGCTACCGGTTCCTCAGCCCCTGCCCTCGAAGAAATCGCGGACGCGGCCGAAGAACCCTTCCGTCTCGGGGTTGCTCTTCTCGTTCTCGCCCGCTTCCGACTGGAACTCCTCCAACAGCTCGCGCTGACGCTTTGTCAGGTGGCGCGGGGTTTCCACCGCGAACACCACGTACATGTCTCCCCGTGCGGCGGAGCGGAGCACGGAGAAGCCCTTGTTGCGCAGCCGGTGCTGGTCGCCGGTCTGCGAGCCGGCCGGCACCGTCAGCCGGGTGCGGGACCCGTCCACCACCGGCACCTCGACGTGACCGCCAAGCGCTGCGGTCACCATGTTGAGCGGCACCCGCACCACCACGGTGGAGCCGTCGCGCTGGAAGATCTCGTGCGGCTTCACGCCCACATGGAGGTAGAGGTCGCCGTTCGGCACGCCCTGCGGCCCCGCCTCGCCCTCGCCCTGAACGCGCAGCCGGGTGCCGTCCTCGATGCCGGCCGGGATGTCGACCGACACCTGGCGCTCCTTTTCCACCGTGCCGGCGCCGCGGCACACCTTGCACGGGCTGCGCACCACCTTGCCGGCGCCGCCGCAGGTGGGGCAGCCACGCTCGACCAGGAAGAAGCCCTGCTGTGCCCGCACCTTGCCGGCGCCGTGACAGGTGGGGCAGGTTTCCGCGCCGCGGCTCTTGTCCTCCGAGCCGGTGCCGGAGCAGGCCTCGCAGGCGACGCGGCTCGGCACCCGCAGCGGCACCTTGACGCCCTTGAACGCGTCGGTGAGGCTGATCTCGACCTGGGCGCGGATGTCGTTGCCGGTGCGGGCGCGTCCGCCGCCGCGCCGGCCGCCCATCATGTCGCCGAACATCTGGCCGAAGATGTCGCCGAGGTCGCCGGTGTCGAAGCCGCCCGCCCCGAAGCCACCGGCACCGGGACCGCCGTTCTCGAACGCGGCGTGGCCGAAGCGGTCGTAGGCGCCGCGCTTCTGGTCGTCCTTCAGGACGTCGTAGGCCTCGTTGAGCTCCTTGAACCGGGCTTCCGCCCCCTTGTCGCCGGGGTTGCGATCGGGGTGGTACTTCATGGCCAGCTTGCGGTACGCCTTCTTCAGGTCGTCCGCGGACGCATCCCGGGCGACCTCGAGGGTCGCATAGTAGTCCTGCTTGGCCATCGGTCCCTCATCGACGGCCCGGTCGCGTCCCGCCGGGAGCACGCGCGGCCGTCATGTCGTGCATCCACACCCGCGACGGCGCCCGCCTTCGTGATGAAGCGCGGGCGCTTTCGCGGTCAGGGTCGGTTCCCGGGCGCCGTCGCGCCCGGATCCCGTCTCGTCAGGCGGACTTCTTCTTGTCGTCGATGTCCTCGAAGTCGGCATCCACCACGCGCTCGCCGCCGGCAGCCCCACCCGGGGCGGCACCAGCCGCGTTGGGCGGCTCGGCGGTTCCGGCGGCCGCCTCGCCGGCGCCCGCCTTGTACATCGCCTCGCCCAGCTTCATCGACACCTGGCCCAGCCGCTCGGTGGCCGCCTTCAGCGCCTCGACGTCGCTGCCGGCCATCGCCGACCGCGCCGCGGCGATGGCGGCCTCCGCCTCGGCCTTGTCCGATGCCGGCACCTTGTCGCCGTTCTCGGACAGGGTCTTCTCGGTCTGGTGCACCAGGCCCTCCGCCTGGTTGCGGGCCTCGACCGCGGCGCGCTTGGCCTTGTCGGCGTCGGCGTTGGCCTCCGCCTCCCGCACCATGCGGTCGATGTCGTTGTCCGACAGGCCGCCCGAGGCCTGGATGCGGATCTGCTGCTCCTTGTTGGTCGCCTTGTCCTTGGCCGACACCGACACGATGCCGTTGGCGTCGATGTCGAACGTCACCTCGATCTGCGGCACGCCGCGCGGCGCCGGCGGGATGCCCATCAGGTCGAACTGGCCGAGCATCTTGTTGTCGGCCGCCATCTCGCGCTCGCCCTGGCTGACCTTGATGGTCACGGCGGACTGGTTGTCCTCGGCGGTGGAGAAGGTCTGGCTCTTCTTGGTCGGGATGGTGGTGTTGCGGTCGATCAGCCGGGTGAACACCCCGCCCAGGGTCTCGATGCCGAGCGACAACGGCGTCACGTCGAGCAGCAGCACGTCCTTGACGTCGCCCTTCAGCACGGCGCCCTGCACCGCGGCGCCGATCGCCACCACCTCGTCCGGGTTGACGTTGCGGGCCGGCTCCTTGCCGAAGAACTGCTTCACCACCTCGATGACCTTGGGCATGCGGGTCATGCCGCCGACCAGGATCACCTCCTCGATCTCGCCCGCCGTCACCGACGCGTCCTTGAGCGCCGCGCGGCACGGGCCGAGCGTGCGCTGGATCAGGTCGTCGACCAGGCTCTCGAGCTTGGCCCGGCTCAGCTTCAGCACCAGGTGCTTCGGCCCGGTGGCGTCGGCGGTGATGAAGGGCAGGTTGATCTCGGTTTCCTTGGACGAGGACAGCTCGATCTTCGCCTTCTCGGC
>CAXTMS010000052.1:0-17101 GCA_964245345.1 uncultured Acetobacteraceae bacterium
GGTCGGACAGGATGTCGCCGAACAGGTTGGTGGTGACGATCACGTCGTACTGCCAGGGGTCCAGCACCAGCTGCATCGCGCAGGCGTCGACGATGCGGTCGTTCATCTCCACCCGGCCCTCATACTCCTTGGCGACCTTGCGGCCTTCCTCCAGGAACAAGCCCGTCAGCGCCTTCAGGATGTTGGCCTTGTGCACCACCGTCACGCGGCGGCGCTTGTGCCTCACCGCATACTCGAACGCATATTCGACGATGCGCCGGCATTCCGCGCGGGTGTTGAAGCCGGTGGACATGGCGATCGCCTTCGGGTCGTGCCCGATCGGCAGGTAGTGCTCCATCGCCGCGTAGAACCCTTCCAGGTTCTCGCGCACCAGCACGATGTCGATGTTCTCGAACCGTCCGCCCCCGATCAGCGTCCGCGCCGGGCGCAGGTTGGCGAACAGCTCGAATTCCTTGCGCAGGGTGACGTTGATCGACTTGAAGCCGCCGCCGACCGGCGTGGTCAGCGGGCCCTTCAAGGCGAGCCCGGTGCGACGGATGCTGTCCAGGGTCGGCAACGGCAGCGGGTCGCCGCTGTCGGCCACCGCGGCCATCCCGGCCAGCTGCCGGTCCCATTGGAACGGCGTGCCCAACGCGTCCAGCACCTCGACCACCGCGTCCGCGATCTCCGGGCCGATGCCGTCGCCGGGGATGAGGGTGGCGGGAATGCCGCCATCGACGGTTCGAATGTCCGACATGGATAAACGTTCCTTGATCAGGAAGGGGGTGGCGAGGCGATCGGCGCGCAGGCTGCCGCAAGCCAGGCCCGGGCGGGCTCCGGCAGGGCCGGCCCGACCTCCGCCAGAACCCGCGCGTGGTAGCGGTCGAGCCAGTCGCGCTCTGCCGGGCACAGCAGTCCGGGATCGATCAGCGCGCGGTCGAACGGCGCCAGGGTCAGGGTTTCGAACCGCAGGAAGCGAGGCTCCTCGGCGGGACCGGCCGGCTGGACCAGAAGCAGGTTCTCCAGCCGGATGCCATAGGCGCCCGGCAGGTAGTAGCCCGGCTCGTCGGACAGGATCATGCCCGCCTCGATCGGGACCGGCCGCGCGGTGGGCGCGATCCCGCACGGCCCCTCGTGCACGGACAGGAAGCTGCCGACGCCGTGGCCGGTGCCGTGGTCGTAGTCCAGGCCGGCCTGCCACAGCGGGATCCGCGCCAAGGCGTCCAGCCGCCCGCCATGCACGCCGGCGGGAAACTGCGCCCTGGCCAGGGCGATGTGGCCCTGCAGCACGCGGGTGACGTGGTCGCGCACGACGGCGGGGGCGGGACCGGGGCCGCTCCACACCGTGCGCGTGATGTCGGTGGTGCCGTCCCGGTACTGGCCGCCGCTGTCGATCAGGTACACCTCGTCCGGCTGCAGCCGACGTGCGGTTCGGGGCGCGGCACGATAATGGATGATGGCGCCGTTCGGTCCGGTGCCGGAGATCGCCGGGAAGCTTTCGCCCTGGTAGCCGGGAACCTCGCGGCGGAACCCGTCGAGCCGGGCGGACAACTCGGTCTCGTCCTGCCCGATCCCCTGTTCCGACAGCCAATGCAGGAACCGGCACACGGCGACCGCGTCGCGTTGATGCGCCTGCCGTGCCCCGTCCTGCTCGACCGGGTTCTTGCGCGCCTTGGGCAGCAGGCACGGATCGGGGGCAGGGGAGACCGTCGCGCCGCTCGCGCGCAGGGTCTGGCCGAACCAGGACGCGGTGCCGGCCGGATCGAGCCGCACCGTGCGCCCCGACAGCCGGGCCAGAGCCGCAGCGATCGCCTCCGGCGGCTCGACCTGCACCGCGTTCCCCAGCCAGGCGCGCAGCTCGGCCGACACCTTGTCCGGCGCCATGAACAGGGTCGCGCGCTCGTCCGCTCCCAGCAGGGCGAAGCCGAGCGCGAACGGGGTGAAGTCGAGGTCGCCGCCGCGCAGGTTGAACGCCCAAGCGATTGAGGCCGGGTCGCCCAGCACCACTGCGTCCTCGCCCGCCTCGCGCAGCACCGCCGCGATCTCGCCGCGCTTCTCCTCGGCGCTGCGGCCGGAAAACTCCAGCGGATGCGGCACCGCCGGCGCCATCGGCATCGCTGGCCGGTCGACCCACACCGCGTCCACCGGGTTGCGCGTCACCGGCAGAAGCTCCAGCCCGGGCTTGCGGTAGCGCGCCAGCGCGTCCTCGCTCAACAGCCATGGGTCGTAGCCGATCCGGGCGTCGCGATCCGGACGACGCGCCGTTGCCGCCAGCCAGGCGTCCGGCGGGTCGCGGGTGAGATGCAGGCGCCGGTAGCAGGTGCCGTCCACCTGGGCATCCAGCTGCAGCACGTAGCGCCCGTCGGAAAACACCGCCGCGTCCTCGCTCAGCACGATCGCGGTGCCGGCGCTGCCGGTGAAGCCGGTCAGCCAGGCCAGGCGCTCGGCATAGGGGGCCACGTACTCGCCCAGGTGCTCGTCGCCGCGCGGCAGGATGAAGCCGTCGAGACCGTCCGCGGACAGTACCGCCCTGAGGGCGGCCAGCCGTCCGGCGGCGTCGTGGTCGGTCTCGGTCATGCGGGTTCTCCGAAACGATGGGGCGAGGCGGACTCCGGCCCGTCGCCAAGCAGGCGGTGCACGAACACGAGGTCGAGCCAACGGCCGAACTTCGCGCCGACCTCCGGCAGCCGTGCCGCAACGATGAAGCCGAACCGCGCGTGCAGGGCGATGGAGGCCGCGTTGTCGGCCGCGATCCCGCCCACCATGGCATGCAGCCCGGCTTCCGTCGCCCGCGCGATCAGGGCGGACAGCATCGCCTGGCCGTGCCCCCGCCGCTGCGCCGACGGGTCGATGTAGAGCGAGTGCTCCACCGTGTGGCGGTATCCGTCATGCGGCCGGAACGGCCCATAGGCCCCGAACCCCTGCACCGCGCCGTTTTCCTCCACCACCAGCACCGGATGCCCGGCCGCGCGGCGCTCCGCCATCCAGGCGCCACGCGTTTCCAGCGTCGCGGGCGTGATGGTCCACAGCGCGGTGCCGGTCAGGATCGCGTGGTTGGTGATCTCCAGGATGCGCAGGAGGTCGTTTGGTTCCGCGTCGCGGATGATGCCGGTCACGGCCGGTCCGGCCGGCGCAGCACCAGCGTCGCCCAGTCCCCTTCGAGCAGCACTCGTTCCAGCCTCAGCCCCTGCCGCCGATGTGCCGCCAGCACCATAGGCACCTGGCTGTCGAGCAGCCCGGCCAGGATGGCGGTGCCGCCAGGCGCCAGCCTGGGCGCCAGCTCGCGCGCCATCCGGCACAACGGACGGGCCAGGATGTTGGCGAACACCAGGTCGAACCGTCCGCCACGCCGGATCGCCGGGGTGCGCCAGCCGTTGCCGTGCCGGCAGCTGAGCTGCCGCCTGAGCCCGTTCACCTGCGCGTTCTGCGCCGCCACCCGCACCGACCACGGCTCGATGTCCACCGCCAGCACCGGCCGGCGCAGCAGCCGCGCCGCCGCCATGGCCAGGATGCCGGAGCCGGTGCCGAGGTCCAGGATGCGGCGCGGCCGTCGGTGGGCCACCCGCTCCAGCGCGCGCAGGCAGCCGCGGGTGGAGCCGTGCTCGCCGGACCCGAAGGCGATGCCGGCATCCAGGGTCAGGGTGATGCGCGGCCCGGGCCGGGCGCGTGCCAGGTGGGTGCCGCGTATGGCGAAGCGCCGGCCGACCTGCTGCTCGGGAAAGCTCTCGTAGGTGCGGGCGAGCCAGCCTTCTGCCTCTGTCGGCGCCCGTCCGAGCCGCGCCGCGATCCCCGTGGCCGCTTCCGCCAGCGCCAGCGCCGCCGACAGCGCCGCCTCGCCGCTGCCCTGGTCCTTGACCCCCTCCACCCGCCACACCGTCTGGCTGTCGTCGGCCTCGAAGATGCCCACGGTGGTGCAGACCGCCGCCAGCGCGTTCTCGTACGCTTCCACCGCCGCGTCCGGAACCGTGACATGGACCGTTTCGAGCACGGTGGCGTGCCGTCGCGTGATCACGCTCAAGACGGTGCCCCGGTGTCGGAGCCGACCACCGGCTCCACGTAGGAGTCGAGCACGCGCTTGAACCCGGCCTTGTCGAACTCGACGTCGAGCTTGCTGTCGTCGGTGCCGGTGACCACGCCGTAGCCGAACTTCTGGTGGAACACGCGCGCCCCCACCGCGATGCCGCCGCTGCGCGACGGCCGGGCCGGCTGCTCCCACGCTTCCACCGTGCGCGGGCGGCGCGCCATCAGCGGGAACTGCCCGCCGAACCCGCCGCCGAACACCGGCGGCGCGCTGCGCATCTGCTCGCGCGCCAGCGAGGCCGAGCCCACCTGCTCGACGTGCTCCTCCGGCAGCTCCTCCACGAACCGGCTCGGCACCGAGCTTTGCCAGTTGGCGTAGATGCGCCGGTTGGCGGCGTGGCTGATCATCGCCCGCTTGCGCGCCCGGGTGATGCCGACATAGGCGAGGCGTCGTTCCTCCTCCAGCCCCTTGTTGCCGCCCTCGTCCAGGGTGCGCTGGCTCGGGAACAGCCCTTCCTCCCAGCCGGGCAGGAACACGCTGTCGAACTCCAGCCCCTTGGCGCCGTGCAGGGTCATGATGTTGACCCGGTCCGCGCCGGCGTTCTCGTCGTTCTCCATCACCAGCGACACGTGCTCCAGGAACCCGCCCAGGGTGTCGAACTCGACCAGCGCCCGCACCAGCTCCTTGAGGTTGTCGAGCCGCCCCGGCGCGTCCGGCGACTTGTCCTTCTTCCACATCTCGACGTAGCCGGTTTCCTCCAGCAGCCGCTCGACCACGCCGATATGCGCCGGCCCTGCCAGGCGGCTCTCGTCCGCGCCCTGCGCCAGCACGTCCCGACCCCGCCCCAGCGCTGCCATCAGCTGCCCGAGCTGCTCGCGTACACGCCCCTTCAGCGTGCCGTCCGCCAGCAGCTTCAGCACCGCCGCCGTCATCGGGATGCGCTCGGCACGCGCGGCGACGTGCAGCGCCTGCATCGCCACGTCGCCCACCCCGCGACGCGGCACGTTGACGATGCGCTCGAACGCCAGGTCGTCGGCCGGCTGGTTCATCACCCGCATGTAGGCGATGGCGTCGCGGATCTCCTGCCGCTCGTAGAAGCGCAGGCCGCCCACCACCTTGTAGGGCAGCCCGAGCGTGATCATCCGCTCCTCGAAGGCACGGGTCTGGAACCCGGCGCGCACCAGGATCGCCATCTCCGACAGCCGGTGCTCGTGGCGCTGCAGCTGCTCGATGCGCTCGCCGACCATGCGCGCCTCCTCGTCGGAGTCCCACACCGACGCCACCAGCACCTTCTCGCCCTCGGCATCGTTGCGCCCCGGACGCAGCGTCTTGCCGAGCCGCCCCTCGTTGTGCGCGATCAGTCCCGACGCCGCCGCCAGGATCGGCGCCGTGGAGCGGTAGTTGCTTTCCAGCTTGACGATGGTGGCGCCGGGAAAGTCCTTCTCGAAGCGCAGGATGTTCTCCACCTCGGCACCGCGCCACGAATAGATCGACTGGTCGTCGTCGCCGACGCAGCAGATGTTGGCGGCCTCGCCCTCGCGCTTGGCCAGCAGCCGCAGCCACAGGTACTGGATGGTGTTGGTGTCCTGGTACTCGTCGACCAGGATATAGCGGAAGAACCGGTGGTACTGCGCCAGCACGTCCGGCCGGGTGCGCAGGATCTCGACGATGTGCAGCATCAGGTCGCCGAAATCGGCCGCGTTCAGCTGCGCCAGCCGCTCCTGGTAGTCGGCGTAGATCTGCCTGGCCTTGCCGCCGGCGAAGTCGGTGTCCTCCGCCGCGGTGATCCGGTCCGGGGTCAGCCCGCGGTCCTTCCAGCGCTGGATCGCCCCCATCAGTCCCGGCGGCGGCCAGCGCTTGGCATCGATCCGGTGCAGCTCCATCACCTGCTTGAGCAGGCGCAGCTGGTCGTCGGTGTCCAGGATGGTGAAGCTCGCGGTCAGCCCCACGTACTCGGCGTGCCGCCGCAGCATCCGCGCGCACAGCGCGTGGAAGGTGCCGAGCCACAGCCCTTCCACCGGACGCTGCAGCAGGTGCCCGACCCGCTCGCGCATCTCGCGCGCCGCCTTGTTGGTGAAGGTCACCGCCAGCACCTGCCCCGGCGAGGCGCGGCCGCTCAGCAGGATGTGGGCGAAGCGCGTGGTCAGCACCCGGGTCTTGCCGGTGCCGGCACCCGCCAGCACCAGCACCGGCCCGTCGAGCGCCTCGACCGCTTCGCGCTGCTCGGGGTTCAGCCGTTCGAGATAGGTGTCCATGCCGGAGCCAATCTAGGCGCCCCGGCCGCGCGTCTCAATGCGGTCAGGCTTTCTGCTTGATCTCCGGGCGCGGCGCCGTGCAGTCTGACGTTTCGTTAGTGCACGGAGATGGCGGTGTCCGACGCGACCGCTTCGATCGCCCCGCTCCCGTTCCGGAGCACCGGCCCGCAGGGGCATCGCGGCCGCATGCGCGAACGCCTGCTGTCGCGCGGCGCCGAAACGCTGGCCGACTACGAGATCCTGGAGATGCTGCTGTTCCTGGGCATCCCGCGCCGCGACACCAAGCCGCTGGCCAAGGAGCTGATCAACCGCTTCGGCAGCCTGTCCGCGGTGCTGACCGCCGAGCCGGAGCAGCTGGAGCGGATCCCCGAGCTCGGTCCCGACGCGGTCGCGGTGCTGCAGCTGCCGCGAGCCGCGGGCCTGCGGCTGGCGGCGGCGGAAGCGCGCGAGCGCCCAGTGCTGAACAACTGGGACCGGCTGCTGGAATATTTCGACACGGCCCTGGCTGGCGCCGTGCCCGGCCAGCTGCGCGTGCTCCTGCTCGACAACCGCAACCGCCTGCTGGCCGACGAGGCGGTGGACGACGCCCCGGAGCAGCTGCCGCGACGCGTGGCGGGGCGGGCGCTGGTCCTGCACGCGACCGCGCTGATCCTTCTGCGCATCGTGCCGGAGGGGCCCGCCGACAAGACCCTGGCCAGGCGCGAGGCCGCCTTGTGCGCGCAGGTGGCGACCGCGCTTGCGGCGCTGTCCATCACCCTGCACGACCACATGCTGGTCGGCAACGGCAGCTGGGTCAGCCTGCGCCAGAAGGGATTGTTGTAGGATCGCAAGCGCTGCCGGGAACCGGAGGCCGGCTCGGCCCCTGACACGGCATCACCTTGTCGGAGCGATGCCGTGCATCTCGAAGGATCCTGCCACTGCCGCGCGGTCCGCTTCTCTCTGCAGTCGCGCCATCCGGTCCCCTACCAGCGCTGCTATTGCAGCATCTGCCGCAAGACACAGGGCGGGGGCGGATACGCGGTGAACCTGTCCGGAAGCGCCGACACGCTCCGGGTCGAGGGCGGGGAACACACCACGCGCTACCACGCGGTAATGCGGGATGCGGACGGCGAAACCCGCAGCAACGCCGAGCGCGTGTTCTGCAGCCTGTGCGGCAGCGGGCTGTGGCTGTTCGACGACAGCTGGCCGGAGCTGATCCACCCGTTCGCCTCCGCGATCGACACGGTCCTGCCGGTCCCGCCGGAGCACACCCACCTGATGCTCGATTTCGCCCCGGCCTGGGTCGAGCCGCAGGTCGAACAATCGGACAAGCGCTTCGGCGTGTATCCGGAGGAGTCGATCGCCGACTGGCACCAGCGCCTCGGGCGGGAAGCGGACTGACCCTCCTCGCGGCGCTTGAACAGTGTTCACGGATTGCGCACGCGCTCCTGGCGCAACGTGCCAAGTTGTTGCACAATGGCATTGAAAGGCGGGAACGGAGCGGACGCGATGTCGGACGGGTTTGCCGATGCCGGTGCGGTTGGCCTGCTGTCCCGGCCGATCGTGGTCATGCCGACCCGGGCGCTGTCCCGGCCCGAACCGCTTGAGACCGACCAGGCGTTGCTGTCGCGCACCCTGCGCATGGTGATGCCGGCCTGCGACGACGTGGCGCCTTTGGCGCACAGGGCGCTCACCCGGTTCGGCTCGTTCGCCGGGCTGCTGGCCGCCCCGGTGCGCGAGCTGCGCGGCGTGTCGGGCTTCGGCACCCACAGCCTGGCCGCGCTCAAGCTGCTGCACGAGGCGGCGCTGCGCCTGGCGCGGGCGCGGATGGACGGGCGGCCGGTGCTGGCCGACCGCGCCGGGCTGCTCGACTACCTCACCGCGATCCTGGCGCGCGAGCGGATCGAGCAGTTCCGCATCCTGTTCCTCGACGCCGAGGGCCGGCTGCTGGCCGACGAGGCGCAGGCGCGCGGCACCGTCAACCACACCCCGGTGTATCCGCGCGAGGTGGTGCGCCGTGCCGTGGAGCTGCAGGCGCACGCGCTGGTGCTGGTGCACAACCACCCGAGCGGCGACCCCACCCCGTCGCGCGAGGACCTGTCGATGACCAAGCAGGTGGCGGACGCCTGCGCGGTGATGGGCGTGGGGGTGCGCGACCACCTGATCATCGGCAACGGCCGCTGGACCAGCTTTCGCGACGAGAAGCTGCTCGGTTGATGCGGATCGGTGCCGGACCCCGACCGTCCACCAGGGCTCGGCGCCGGCGCTGCTGAGGAAGCCGCCGGTCGGCCCGTCATCCGGCAGCAGCGCCAGGCCCGCGGCCGTCGCGCCTGCGGACGCCGTCTGGTGACCGCGATGGCCGTTCAGCGCCGCCTTGGAGCCGTTGGAGCCGATCGGCCTGACCTGCGGAACTGCCAGTCGGAGTCGCTGTTGTGCGCAAGCGAGCCGAGGCCGCTCGATACGTTGACAATCCGCCCCGAGGCGACCCTGCGCAGCGGCGGGACGATCGCCTGCGTGACCGCAAGCCTGCCGAACAGGTTGGTCTCGAACACCCGGCGCACCGCGTCCAAGTCGGCGCTGCCTGCATCCCGTCGCCAGCAACGAACCTAGGTGAGTCTATGCCTCCTCGGATGCCGTGCGGAGCGGCCCCAGCGCCGCCTCGATGCCGAACGCGCCGGGCAGCGCGCCGCGCGGGAACAACCGGTTGACGTGGCCCATCTTGCGACCCGGGCGGACCTCCGTCTTGCCGTAATGGTGCGGCAGCAGCCCGGGGGTGGCGAGGATCTCCGGCCACAAGGCGATCTCCTCCGGACCGACCAGGTTCTTCATCAGGGCATCGGAATGCCGCGTCGCCGGCGGCAGCGTCAGCCCGGCCACGGCGCGGATGTGCATCTCGAACTGGCTGACCGGGCAGGCATCCAGGGTCCAGTGCCCGGAGTTGTGCGGACGCGGCGCGATCTCGTTGACCAGAAGCCGGCCGTCGGCGGCAAGAAACATCTCCACCCCCAGCAGCCCGACCAGGCACAGCGCCTCGGCGATCCGCACCGCCAGCCCCTGCGCCTCGGCGGCGACCGCCGTCGGCACCGGCGCCGGCGCCAGGGTCAGGTCCAGGATGTGACGGCGATGCCGGTTCTGCACCGTGTCGAAGCAGCGCACGGTGCCGTCCAGGCCGCGCGCCACCATCACGCTGAGCTCGCAGCTGAAGTCGACGAACCCTTCCGCCACCAGCGGATGCGGCGATAGCGCCTCGAACGCGGCAAGCCGCTCGCTGCGGTCACGCAGCACCCGCTGCCCCTTGCCGTCATAGCCGAGCCGGGTGGTCTTGAGCACGAAAGGCAGGCCGAGGGCATCAACCGCCTCGTCGAGCGATGCCAGGGTTTCGACCGGATGCCAGGGCGCCAGCGGGATCCCGGCATCCGCCAGGAAGCGCTTCTCCGCCAGCCGGTCCTGGCTGATGCGCAGGATCGCGCCGTCGGGACGCACCGGACGGATCGCCGACAACAGGTCAAGGCCGTCGGCGCTGACGTTCTCGAACTCGAACGTCACCACGTCCACGGCGTCCGCGAAGCGGCGCAGCGCGTCGGGATCGGAATGGGCGCCAAGCGTGGTCGCGGTCGCGACCTGGGCCGCCGGGCCGTCCACGTCGTCGGTCAGCACGTTGGTGCGGTAGCCGAGGCGAGCCGCCGCCATGGCCGACATGCGCCCCAGCTGGCCACCGCCGACGATGCCGATCACGGCACCCGGCGGCAGCGCCTGCGCGGTCACGGGGACGGCGTGTCCGATACCGGGACCTCGGGGACCGCCGCGGTCTGCAGCGACCGCCAGGCTTCCAGCCGCGCCTTGAGCGCCGCGTCGCCCAGGGACAGGATCGCCGCCGCCAGCAGGGCCGCGTTGACCGCGCCGGCACGGCCGATCGCCAGCGTTCCCACCGGCACGCCCGCCGGCATCTGCACGATCGACAGCAGGCTGTCGATCCCGTTCAGCGCCTGGCTCTCGATCGGCACGCCCAGCACCGGCAACAAGGTCCAGGCGGAGCACATGCCGGGCAGGTGGGCGGCTCCGCCGGCGCCCGCGATGACCACGCGGATGCCTTTCCCCTCGGCCTCGCGGGCATACTCGGCGAGCCTGTCCGGGGTGCGGTGCGCCGAGATGATGCGCGCCTCGAACGGGATGCCCAGCGTTTCGAGCTGCGTCGCAGCAAAGCTCAGCGTGGTCCAGTCGGACTGGCTGCCCATGACCAGGCTGACGATCGGGGCGTCCGCGTCGTCCGGCTCGTCGATGTCGGGTTCGAGGCCGGGTTCGGTTTCGCTCATGGTCCGCTCCCTCAGGCGATGCTGTCCGGGATCAGCCGGCTTTCCAGCCAGCTGATCTCGTCCTTCAGCAGCAGCTTGCGCTTCTTCAGCCGCTGGATCTGCAGCTGGTCGATCGGCTGCGGCGCCAGCCGCCCGATCACGGTGTCGAGGTCGCGATGCTCGCTGCGCAGTTCGTGCAGACGGCGCAGCACGGTGTCTCGGTCGATCAGCATGGTGCATCGCATAGCACGCGCGGCCACGCCCCTCCACTCGATGAGGTGAACGGGTGCAGGCATTTTGCCATGGCGTCGCCGCCCGGGGCGGGTCTAGCCTCGACGGGTTCAACCCCAACGAACCGGAGGCATCATGAGCCTGCAGTCACGGATCGAAAGCCTGAGGACCCGTCACGCCGCGCTGGACAACCGCATCTTCGACGAGGACACGCGGCCCGCGCCGGACCAGGGCATGTTGAACCGGCTGAAGCTCGAGAAGCTGCGTGTCAAGGAGGAGATGGAACGCCTGAGCGGGCAGGCCTAGGCGGCGATCGGCCGGTCAGGGGAAGCGGCGTCAGGCCGCTTCCTCGTCCACGGACGGCGGCGGTGGCGGCGGAACGTGCTGGCCGTCGCGCACCAGACGCTCGTTCGCGGTCGCGACCATGGCGTTGAGGTCGGTCTGGCTGCACAGGCCGAGGATGACGGGATCGCGCGGCTTGATGTTGGCGCTGTTCCAGTGCTGCCGGTCGCGCACCTTGGCGATGGTTTCCTTGGTGGTGCCGAGCAGCTTGATCACCTGCACCTCGCTGAGCTGCGGATAGTTGCGCAGCACGAAGGCGATGGCGTCCGGACGGTCGTTGCGCTTGGCGACCGGGGTGTAGCGCGCACCTTTGGACCGACGGGTGACCGGGTTCTTCTCCGACAGCACCGTGAGCCGTGCGTCCGGGTTCTTCTCGGCGCGCGCGATGTCCTCGGCGGTGACCTGGTGGTTGGCCACCGGGTCGTAGCCGACGATGCCCTGCGCCACCTCGCCGTCGGCGATCGCCTGCACCTCCAGCGGGTGCATGCCGCAGAACTCGGCCACCTGGGTGAAGGTGAGGGCAGTCTTCTCGATCAGCCACACGGCGGTGGCCTTCGGCATCAGCGGCAACGTCATCGATGTTGTCCTGTTGGCTGCGTCACGCGGAGCGGCTGGCGCCGGTCCCGTTTCGGATCGCTCATGGTGGATGGTGCCCGAGGGGCACGACATGGCGCCGATATGGGCTTCGCGCCCGGACCGGGTCAAGGCGCACGACGGCGGCCAAACGGAAAAGGGGCCAGTCGCCCGGCCCCTTCCCCTTGAAGCGCTCGATGCCGGCTCAGGCGGCCTTGGCGTCGACCGTCTTCGTGCCGTCGTTGGCCGAACCGGACAGCGTCGCCGGGGTCGAGCCGATGGCGATCCGGCGCGGCTTCAGCGCGTCCGGCACGACCCGCTTCACCGTGATGCGGAGCAGGCCGTTCACGAGGTCCGCCTGCTCGACCTGGATGTGGTCGGCCAGCGCGAACCGGCGCTCAAAGGCGCGCGCGGCGATGCCGCGATACAGCAGCTGGCTGCCCTCCTGCTCGCCCTCGACGCGGCCGGACACCAGCAGGGTGTTGTCCTGCACGGTGAGCTCGATGTCGCCGGGACCGAAGCCCGCCACCGCCATGGTCAGCACGTAGCTGTCCTCCGCGGTCTTCTCGATGTTGTAGGGCGGGTAGGACGGCGCGCTGGCGGTCTGGGCCGCGGTGTCGACCAGGCGTGCCAGCCGGTCGAAGCCGATGGCGGTGCGGAACAGCGGTGCGAAGTCGTAGGTCATGGGAAAAACCTCCTGAAGAAGCAAGGTTCGATGGCTCCCCACAAGGGCGGAGCCGGGTCCTGGTGTTGTCCGAAACCCCAGCAGGGCGCCTCGGACGACATCAGAAATGGAAAGTGCCGCCCCTGGATCAAGGGCGGCACTCCGGGAAAATCGACCTCGGGCGACGGCGGAGTCAGCCCTTGGAGCGCACGCCCAGCCCGGCGAACTTCTTGTTGAACTTGGCCACCTGGCCGCCGGTGTCCATCATGCGCTGCACGCCGGTCCAGGCCGGATGCGACTTGGGATCGACGTCGAGACGCAGCGTGTCGCCTTCCTTGCCGTAGCAGGAGCGGGTGGTGAACTGGGTCCCGTCGGTCATCACGACGTTGACGGTGTGGTACTGCGGATGAATGCCGGGCTTCATGGTTCCAGGGTCCCTCGATGCCGCCGCCGATGCCGACCGGCGCGCGAGGCACGGCGTATAGCGAAGCCGACGATCCCCGGCAACGACCGCACCGGGTCACACTGCGCTTCACTCGGGCCTTCGCACCGCCTTGTCGGTGTAGCGCCGGAAGGTGACATCGGCGGTTCTCTTCTGGTCCGGCGAGAAGCTGTCGTAGAGGGCACGGAACGGCGGCAGCAGCAGCTGAACGTTTCGGGCGTTGGCGTCCTCGATCGCCCCGTAGGCTTGGAGGTCGCGCACCGCGTCGGCGGTGGCGTGGTCGCGCTGCCGGCTCGCATAGGCGGCATCCATCCGCAGCACCGTGTCGCGCAGCGCGCCGGCGAAGGCCTGCCACAAGGGTTCCTGCGCCTGGGTGATGCGGAGGCTCGCGTGCAGGTAGGCGATGTGGCCCTCGACCCGCGCCCCTTCGCTCCGCCCGAAGCCGGCCTGCGGGCCAGACCCGGCCGGAGGCGGCACGGCGGGCGACAGCGCGGCGAGCGCCGCCTGCGCCGCCAGGATCGCGCCCGCGGCGGGCGACGTGGCCAGACAGGCGGCCAGGAGGGCGAGGCGGGACGAACGGCAAGGCGAAAACATGGGCCATCCTTTGCTCGGGTCCGCAACCGGACCCTGGGACGCCCGCGGTGAGCATCCTGTCGATCCAGTCCTGGGTCACCTTCGGGCATGTGGGAAATGCGGCGGCGCTGTTCCCGTTGCAGCGGCTCGGCGCGGAGGCCTGGGCGATCAACACCGTGCAGTTCTCCAACCATCCCGGCTACGGCAGCTTCGCGGGCCGGGTGACGGAAGCGGCCGCGGTCGCGGCGCTGGTCGGCGGGCTCGACGCGCGGGGCGTGCTGGGCGAGGTGGACGCGGTGCTGTCGGGCTATCTGGGCGAGGCCGGCACCGGCGAGGCGGTGCTCGACGCCGTGGCGCGGGTGCGCGCGCTGCGTCCGGATGCGCTGTACTGCTGCGACCCGGTGATGGGCGACCGCGCGGGCGGGCTTTACGTCAGGCCGGAGGTCGCGGCGTTGCTGCAGCGGCACGCGGTGGTGGCGGCCGACATCCTGACCCCGAACCTGTTCGAGCTGGAACTGCTCGTGCCCGGGCTGCAGGGCGACCCGCCGCCGACCCTGCGTCGCGTCGCCGAGGCGGCCCAGACGCTGCGGGCACGGATGCGGCCGGAAGCATCGCCGCTGGTGCTGGTCACAAGCGTGGAAGCGCGGGAAACCCCGCACGGGTCGATCGACCTGCTTCTGGCCGGCGAGGCCGGGACCGTGCTGCTGCGCACGCCGCGCCTGGCCGTAGAGGTGAACGGTGCCGGCGACCTTCTCGCCGCCCTGTTCCTGCTGCACATGCTCCGCCTGCGCGACCCGGTGGCGGCACTGGAGCAGGCAACGAGCGCGGTGTGGGGCGTGCTGGCGCGGACCGCCGCCGCCGGGCAGCGCGAGCCGATGATCGTGCAGGCGCAGGACGAGCTGGTCGCGCCGTCCCGTTGTTTCAGCGCCGTGCCGCTGGTGTAGGATCCGGCCGCACCTGCCCCAAGGAGAACCCGCATGCCGATCACCATGCCACGCCGGCCGCCCGCCCTGCACGCTCCCGGCTGGATCGGCGAGTTCCGCTCCTTCATCATGCGCGGCAACGTGGTCGACCTCGCGGTCGGCATCATCATCGGCGCCGCCTTCACCACGATCGTGCAAAGCCTGGTGAAGGACATCTTCACGCCGTTCATCGGCCTGCTGGTCGGCAACATCGACTTCTCGAACATCTTCTTCACCTTGAAGGGCCCGCACTACGCGACCCTGGCCGAGGCGCAGAAGGCCGGCTCGCCCACGATCAACGTGGGCGTGTTCCTGAACGCGGTGATCCAGTTCCTGATCGTGGGCCTGGCGATCTTCTGGGTGGTGAAGCTGCTGACCAGGATGCACGTCCGGGCGGAAAAGACGGAAGCGCCGCCGGCGCCGAGTCAAAGCGAGCTGCTGCTGGCCGAGATACGCGACCTCCTGGCCGACCGGGCCAGCCGGGTGGAACCGCCTGCAGGACCGGCCACGGGCCGCTAGGGCATCTTCCGGTGCCGCGAGTTCAGGTCGGATGCTCCAGCCTGTCGGTCCGGCGAGCAGTGTCGCCCGGTCAGGTGGTCCACCTGACCGGGATCTGCTCCAGGCGGACCGAACCGGCTAGGTCTTCATCTCGGCCGGGATCTTGCCGCCGTTCTCGGCCAGCTTCTCCACCACCGCCTTGTGCAGGGCGACGTTCTCCTCGGCCGATCCGTCCGCGCCGGCATGGACCCCGAGCTCGTTCGCCAGCGTCTTCCGGGCGGCCAGGCTGGAGTCGAGATCGAGCAGCTTCAGCAGGTCGACGATCGAGCTTTGCCAGTTGAGGCCGCCGCCCTTCTGCGCGTCCAGCGCGGTCAGCACGGCGCCGACATCGACGGAGGCCAGCGGGGCGGCAGCGGGCGCCGCGGGAGACGACGCTGCCGGCGCGGTGGCTTCCGTGGCCGCGGGCGCCGGCACGGTGTCCGTCGCCGCCACCGTGTCCGCCGGCGGTGCCGACGCCGTGGTCCCGGCAGGACTGCCCGCGTCCGCGCCGGAGCCGAAGCCGGCATAGTGCACGATCTTGTCGACGATCGATCCGAAGAAGCTCATGGGAAGATCCTTGTCCAGGCGGCTGGCCGGTTGCCGCCGATGCGGCGTAGAGCGTGGCGGACGCGGTGCGGTTCCGGTCGGGGGACCACGGTGCTAGAAGCGTCCGAACCGATCCAGTGTCCAGTCCGCACCACCGAAAGGCGATCATGCCCAGACATGACCGGAGGCTTCGCGGAACCCGTTCCATCCGCGCCGCTGTTCTGCTGGCGGCGACGGTTGTGGCCGGATGCGTGCAGGCCGGGCCGCCGGAGATGCGCGTGGACGCACGCGCCAACCCGGCCGGCCTGATCGACAGCTACCTGATCGCCCGTGGCATGGCGCTCAGCTACGGCCATTCCGGCCGCGCCAGCCGCGCCGACATCACCCGGCTGGTGCAGTACGACCGCGCGGCGCTTGTGGCGGTGGTGACGGCCGAGCTGCAGCCCGGCGACGGGCGCGAGCGGCAGGCGGAACAAGCGCTCCAGGCGCTGGTGGACTTCACCGGCGACAACGACCTGCGTCCGGATGCCGCCGGGCTGCCGCCCGTCCCGTCCGCCATGCCCTGACCGGTCCCGACCGCGCCCGGGACCAGCTTGTGGTCAAACGTTGAGGTTGCTGCGGAAGCCGAGCGCGGCACCGCCTCCCGCCTCGACCAGTCTCAGCAGCCGATCGCTTCCCGGGAGCCAGGAGAAGCAGCGGGGCATGCCGCTTCATTCCGCCTTCTGGCAAAGTCGCAACGACTGTTCCATCGGTCAGCCCGGACGCGCCCGCACCGGCGCCGCCTTCTGCGCGTCGCGGCGCAACCGCTTCTCGCCCAGAAGCAGCAGAATGGGTGCTGCGATGAAGATGGAGGACGAGGTGCCGACCACGATCCCGAACAGCATCACCCAGGCAAAGCCGGCCAGGGTGTGGCCGCCGAACAGCGCCAGCGGCAGTGCCGCCAGGAACACGGTCGACGAGGTTCCCAGCGTGCGGTTCAGGGTCTCGTTGATCGACAGGTCGATCAGCTCGCGCAAGGGCATGGTGCGGTACTTGCGCAGGTTCTCGCGCACCCGGTCGTACACCACCACCTTGTCGTTGGTGGAATAGCCCAGCACGGTCAGGATCGCGGCCACCATCACCAGGTCGAACTCGAACCGGGTCAGGGCCAGGAAGCCGATCGTCTTGGTGATGTCGAGCACCAGGGTCGCCACCGCGCTGACCGCGAACTCCCACTCGAAGCGGAACCAGATATAGGCCAGGATCATCAGCAGGCTGATGCCAAGCGCCAGCATGCCGTTGCGGAACAGCTCGGCCGACACCGACGCCCCCACCGCGTCGGCGCGCAGGATCTGCGTGCCGGGCTGGGCCGCCACCACGCCGGCCCGCACCCGCTCCACCAGCGCCTGGGTGGCGGCCTCCGAGCGCGCATCGGTGCCGGACGGCGCCCGGAGCCGGATCAGCACGTCGTTGGCCGCACCGAACCGCTGCAGCCCGGCGCCAGGCACGTGCTGCGCGTCCAGCCCGGCGCGCAGCCGGCCGAAGTCGGCCGGACCCGGGGTGCGCGCTTCCACCACGATGCCGCCGCTGAAGTCGATGCCCAGCGACAGCCCCGGATAGAAGAACAGCAGCACGGACGCCAGCGACAGGAACGCCGACGTGGCGAGGCCCAGGAACCGGCCGCGCATGAAGCGGATCCGGGTGCCGTCCTTGACGAACCGGAACA
>CAXTMS010000053.1:0-1012 GCA_964245345.1 uncultured Acetobacteraceae bacterium
AGCCCGTGCCGCCGCCGCCGAGGCGGCGGACTAGCCGGTCGGAGGCCAGCGACGGGCGCCGGCCGTTCTACTGCGCGGCGTTCCGAAGGCCTGCTGCGCCCGGCGCACGCCGATCCCGATCCACCGAGCCGGCGCTCCGGAGTGCTCGGCTCGGAGGTGCAGGACCCTGGCGTGTTCCGCGCGCGTCGTTGGCAGAGCCGTCTCTGACCTTCAGCTCCGTCCTCACCCGCCTTGACTTGGCCCCGCGGACGTCTTGTTACAGTGCCGGATGTCGAACCCCAGCACCGTCCCCACCCATCCGGATCGTGTCGACCACCGCGCCCTGATCGGCTTTTCCGGGCTCGCGCTTCTGCTCGCGCCGGTCATGCTGCTGATGCCGACGCCGTTTCTGACCGGCGACGAGCCGCGCTACCTGCTTTATGCGGTGTCGATCATCCGGCACGGCGTGCTGGTGATGCCGGTGCCGGAATGGGACCAACTGGTCCGGGCTGCCGGCATGCGAAGGCTGCACGGCCTGCCGGTCGGCGGCGACGGCCACGTGGTGATGAACAGCGTTTACCTGCCTGCGCTGCTGGCACCGGTCGCAGGGCTGCTTTCCCTGGCCGGCTTGAGGCTGTGCAGCCTGGCTGCGGGCCTGGCCGGCTTGTTCGTCCTCGTGCGGCTTTGCAGCAGGGCGGGCGGCTGGGTGCCCGCGCTGGTGGCGACCGGCCTCACGGCGGCCAGCCTGCCGATGCTGCCGTACCTGCACCTGTTCTACATGGAAAGCTTCCTGTTCGCCCTGGTCTGCTGGGGCTGGCACCGGTTGCAGCGCCGGGCGCGCAGCCTCGGCGGGGACCTGCTCACGACCACGATCCTGATCCTGGTCCCGTTCGTGCACATGCGCGGCTCGGTGGTGGCGGCCTGCCTGTTCGCCGTCCTGTTGTGGCGCCTGCAGGCGCGCGGCCTCGCGGGGCGCGTTCGGGCTTCTGCTGCTGCTGCTGCTGCTGCTGCTGGCGGCTGCCTTGCTGTTCGT
>CAXTMS010000053.1:1022-17081 GCA_964245345.1 uncultured Acetobacteraceae bacterium
GCACAGCCACGGCGCCGTCACCGGGCCGGGGAACATCGCGCCTCCGCCCTGGCCCGGGTCGTGGTGTCCCGTGCTGGCGACGCAGCTGTTCAACGTGCACCACGGGCTGTTCGCCTATGCGCCGCTCTGGGCCCTCGGCTATGCCGGCCTGTGGGCGGGTGCCCGAAGCGGCCCACCGGTGCTGCGTCAGGCCCTGGTGCTGGCCGTGGCTGCGGCCCTGTCCGGCGTCGGCGTGAATCCGGGCGAGTGCTGGCCGGGACGGTTCTGGATCCTGTCTTTGCCGATGCTGGCGGTGGGACTGTGCTTCTGGCTGTCCCGCATCCGCGGCGTCGCCGCGTGGGCCTGCTTCGCCATCCTCCTCCCGGCCACCCTGCTGAACAGCACGCTGTTCGTGACCCAACCCAACCTGTTCCTCGAGAACCGGCAGAACTCCCTCACCTGGGACGCGCTGCACTGGCGCTTCGGCTTCGTCGATCCCGGCCTGTTCCTGCCGGTGGAAACCGCCGCGCATCCGGTGAGCGCGCTGGCGGATTGGCTGGCAGTGGCAGCGGGATCGTTCGTGGTGTTCGCGGCTCTCGCGGTGCGCTGGCGGCCGTGGGGCATGCCTGCGCTGCTGGTGCTGCTGGTCGCGGTCGACCTGTGCCGGGTCGCGCGACTGCCGCAGGGTGCCGCCGCGGTGGTCATGGAGGACGGTCGGCTGCATGTGGCGGTGCCCGATGCCCCACGTGCGGTGACGCTTGAGATGGGACACCGGGAGCAGGTGTGGTTCGCCCCGCCCGTCTGGCCGGTGTTCGAGCTGCTCACCACAGGGCATGTCGCCCGCCGCGCTAGCACTGTCGCGGCCAACCAGGTGGTCGGCACCTCCTGCAACGGCGGCATCGTTTCGGTGGACGTGGTGCCGCATGGCCTGGTGCTGCCGCCGGTCGACATCTATCCGATCACCCTCTACGTCACCCGCTCGTGGCTCCGGATGCTGCCCCTCGGCGGTACGTGTTGAGCGCGATCTTGTTCTCCCGTTCCTGGACCAGAATGACCGTGCCGCTGTTCCGCAGCCTCCGCTCGCTTCCCGGCCTCGTCGGGGTGCTGCTCGTCGCGGTCTACCTGTTGAGCTACCGGTCCAACCCGGCCGTGCCCGGCAACACCGGCCACTTTCCGCTCGGCTGGTGGGGCTGGTGGGACCAGTCGCAGTACCTGCTGTCGGCACGCTCGCTGGCGCATGGCGACCTCCTGCCGGCCCATCACTGGTATCCGCTCGGCTACGCCGTGCTCGGCGCGCCGTTCACGCTGCTGTCCCGCCTGCACCCGTTCCTCCTGCCCGATCTTGGCTGCCTGCTGCTGAGCTACGTCGCGTTCCTGGTGTTCGCCCGCTGCGTCGGGCTGTCTGCCGCCTGGGGCGCGCTGTCGTTCCTGCTGGCCACCTGCGGCAGCGAGGCGCTCCGCAACGTGTGGGCGGAACCCTGGAGCACCAGCCTGTCCAGCGCCCTGATCTGGTGGCTGCTGGCGCTCACGGCGCTGCAGCTGACCAGGCCCGAGGCCGGCAAACGCATCCGCCTGCGCCGCTTCCTCATCCTGGGCGCGCTTGCCGCCGTTGTTCCGTTCGTGCGTCCGACCGACGGCCTGTTGGTGGTGGTCTGGGCCGTCGGCGCGGCGCTGCCGGCGCTGCGCGAACGGGCCGTTCGCCGGGGCGATCTGGCGGCGCTGGTGCTGGGGGCCATGGCCGTGCTGCTGCCCGAGACCGCCCTCTGGCTCGGCGTGCATGGCGCGCACGAAAGCCAGTACATGATCAGGTCGCAGGTTCTGGGCTTCGCGTTCGACAGCGCCGGCTGGAAGACCTACCTGCTGCTTTCGACGCCATACCCCTGGTTCCCCTACGGCGCCGGCATCGTGCAAAGGCTGCCCTGGGTGATGCCGGGGCTGGCCGGGATGTTGGCGATCCCCTTCATTCTCCGCGGCCTGCCGCGCGCGCTGCTCGGGCTGATGGCGGCCATGATCGTCGCCTACTGCTTTCTGTTCTTCTGCTACGTCGACCTGATCCCGCCCGGGCTCTGGCGCTACAACAACATCCACTACTTCAAGTGGACGCTGCCCGGGCTGGTGCTGCTCGGCATGATTCTGCTGCGTGCCTTGGCGTTCGGGCCGCGCCGTCCGGCGCTGGCCGCAGCGGTCGCGGTGCTGCTTCTGGCCGACCTGCGTGTTGTTCCGCGCCGGGCGACGGAAGCGCAGCCGGCCTGGATGATACAGATCCCCGGTCCGGTACCCGGTTTCGACGAGGCCTATTTCGGTACCATCACCCTGCGCGACGCTCGCGGCCCGATGCAGCCGATCCGCGACTTCCGCGCGTTGCCGGACCAGCAGGGCTGGAGACTGGTTGCGCTGAACCGGCCGTTCGCGAGCGCCGTGGTCGTGGGCGGGCTCGGGCACTGGCCGGACGGGCCGGTCGGTCCCGCGGCGCACCGGTGGTCGCGCGGCCTGTCCCTCCGTCTTCCCTAGGCGGCGCGGGTTGCTCGCCCGGTCCGCTAAAGGATGAAGCGGGACAGGTCGCCCTTCTGCGCCAGGGGCGCGACCCGCTCCCGCACCGCACCGGCGTCGAGGCGGACGCTGTCGCCCGGGCGGTCGGAGGCGGTGAAGGAGATGTCCTCCAGCAGCCGTTCCAGCACCGTCGCCAGGCGGCGGGCGCCGATGTTCTCGACCCGGTCGTTGATGTCGGCGGCCAGGTCGGCCAGCGCGTCGATCGCGTCGTCGGCGAACTCCAGCGCCACCTTCTCCGTGCTCATCAGCGCGCTGTACTGCTTGAGCAGCGAATGTTCCGGCTCGACCAGGATGCGTCTGAGGTCGTCGCGGCTCAGCGGCGCCAGCTCGACCCGGATCGGCAGCCGCCCCTGCAGCTCCGGCAGCAGGTCGGACGGCTTGGCCAGGTGGAACGCGCCGGACGCGATGAACAGCATGTGGTCGGTCTTCACCGGGCCGTGCTTGGTGGTGACCGTGGTGCCCTCGATCAAGGGCAGCAGGTCGCGCTGCACGCCCTCGCGCGACACGTCGCCGCCGCGGAAGCCGCCTTCGGAGGAGCGGGCGCACACCTTGTCGATCTCGTCCAGGAACACGATGCCGTGGTCCTGCGCGTGCGCCACCGCCTCGCGCGTCAGCGCGTCGTTGTCCAGCAGGCGGTCGGATTCCTCGCGGGTCAGCGCGATGCGTGCCGCGTCCACGCTCATGCGACGCGGCTGGCCGGCCTTGCCGAACATTCCCTTCATCATGTCGCCGAGGTTGATGACGCCGCCGGACGGGACGCCCGGGATGTCCATCTGGCCGATCGGGGAGGCAGACGCGTCCGACACCTGGACCTCGACCTCCTTCTGTTCCAGCTCGCCGTCGCGCAGCATGCGTCGGAACTTGGACTTGGTGTCGGCGGACGCTGTGGCGCCGACCAGCGCGTCCACCAGCCGGTCCTCGGCGGCCTTCTCGGCGCCCGCCTGCACGTCGCGGCGCTTGAGGTCGCGCAGCATGTTCAGGCTGACCTCGACCAGGTCGCGCACGATGCTGTCCACGTCGCGGCCGACATAGCCGACCTCGGTGAACTTGGTGGCCTCGACCTTGAGGAACGGCGCCTGGGCGAGCTTGGCCAGGCGCCGGGCGATCTCGGTCTTGCCGCAGCCGGTGGGGCCGATCATCAGGATGTTCTTCGGCACCACCTCGTCGCGCAACCCGTCGGGCAGCTGCGCGCGGCGCCAGCGGTTGCGCAGCGCGATCGCCACCGCGCGCTTGGCGTCGTTCTGGCCGACGATGAACCGGTCGAGCTCGGACACGATCTCGCGCGGAGAATAGGTGGGCACGTCCATCACACGGTTTCCTGCGCCGCGGACGCGTTCAGCGTTTCCACGATCAGCGAATGGTTGGTGTACACGCAGATGTCGCCCGCGATCCGCATCGCCCGGCGCGCCACCTCCTCGGCATCCAGCCCGTCCACGGTCAGGAGCGCGCGCGCCGCCGCCAGGGCGTAGTTGCCTCCGGAGCCGATCGCGATCACGCCATCCTCCGGCTCCAGCACGTCACCGTTGCCGGTGAGCGTGAAGGCGCGGGTTTCGTCGGCCACCGCCATCATCGCCTCCAGCCGGCGCAGGTAGCGGTCGGTGCGCCAGTCCTTGGCGAGCTCGACGCAGGCGCGCTCGAGCTGGTTGGGGTAGCGCTCCAGCTTGGCTTCCAGCCGCTCCAGCAGGGTGAAGGCGTCCGCGGTGGCGCCGGCGAAACCGGACAAGATGGTGCCGGACGGGCCGATTCGCCGCACCTTGCGGGCGTTGCCCTTGATCACGGTCTGGCCGAGCGTGACCTGGCCGTCGCCGGCCATCGCCACCTGGCCGCCGCGTCGGACGCACAGGATGGTGGTTCCGTGCCAGCCGATCGGGTCGTGGCTGCCGGTTTGGTGGATCTGCATGGATGGAGCAGATAGGACGGCGGCGGCAACACGCAAGCGCGACCGGATCGGCAGGGGCCGACCCGGGGAAGGCTCAGGGTGCGGCGGCCCGCGCCATCAGCGTCCGCACCAGGGCGACCAGCTCGCTCGGCCGGAACGGCTTGTGCAGCACCGTCTCGAGGGGATCCAGCACGCGTCCCTGCAGCGAGTCCGGACGCCCGGTGATGTAGATGATCGGCACGGCGGGAAACAGCATCCGCGCAATCCCGGCGACAACGAAGCCGTTGCGCCGCGTGCCCAGGTCGAGGTCGGTCACGAACACCTTCGGCGGCTGGCCGTCGCGCAGCACGCTCAGCGCTTCCGCTTCCATCGCCGCGCCGACCGCGTTCACCCCCTCGTCGCGCAGCGCATCGACCAGGATGTTCCGCACCAGCGGATCGTCGTCGAGAACCAGCAGGTCGCACATGGTCGGACCTTCACGAGGCGGTTGACGGCATCAAGGGCCAGGACAGCGCAGGGTTGCATCGTTTCGCGATACCACTTGCAATTGCATCATAAAGTCGAAATTATGATCCGCACCGCGCCCGGCGTCGCACGAAGCCGTTGCGCCTCTCGCCTGAGGCGGACTAGGCGTCGTGGCCGTTCTGCCGTCACGGTGCCGGATCTGCAAGTACACCGCAGCGAAACACCTGGAGAAAACCGTGATCGTCCATGCCGGTGAAGAAATCGTCGTCCATCAGCATCACGGCATGTCGGACTATCTCCTGGTCACTTTCGGCGCGCTGCACTTCGAGCAGGTCGCCCACATGCAGTACTTCCTCCAGCCGATCGTCGAGGAGGCGAACATCTCCTGCATCGGGGTGATGACCACGCTCAAGGGGTTCTACCTGTCGCCGGAGATGGACGAGGTATTCCGCCTGGTCGAGCGGGAGCGGCGCGGCCGGAAGGTGGTGGTGTTCGGCCAGTCGATGGGCGGCTACGCGGCGATCAAGCATTCACGGGCGCTGGGCGCGGACTACGTGCTGGCGTGCTCGCCTTTCTTCTCCATGGATCCCGACGAGCTGGAGTTCCCAAGCGACCGCCACCGCAAAATCCTCCAGCACTCGATGGCGCACCACAACGTGGTCGACCTGCCGCAGTTCAAGGGCATGCGGATCACCGCGGCAGACACCCAAGGCCGCGTGGTGGCGTTCTACGACCCCGCGGACTTCGTTGACGTGTACGATGCCGACCTGCTGCGTAAATACCTGCCGGCAGCGGAGTTCATCACCGTCCCGCATGCCGGACACGGAGTTCATAACCCGTCCTGGCGCGCGACGATGTTCTCCGACTTGGTGCGCGCGATGCGGTCGGACGACAAGCGGGCGGTGGTGCGCGAGATGAGCCGGATCCGACGCGGCAATGCGGTGTTCATGGTCCGCTCGCTGCGCAAGTCGTCACAGCGCAAGCCGCTGCTGTGCCTCAAGGCGCTGCAGTCACCGCGCATCGCCGAGCACCCCGACTACAAGACCATGCTGAACGACCCGTTGAACATGCTTCTGGTCTACACCCTGTTCGCCAGGGGCGACCGGGCGGCGGCCATGACGCACTTCGCGCTGGTGGCCAAGGAGGTGATGCAGCTGCGCGCGCCGCCGGTGGAGGTCGGCGACGGCCCGCTGCTCGCGACCGTGCTGGGCCAGAAGCGGTGCCTGCTCATGTCGGTGCACGGCACCCTCCTGGCCTACGACATGGCCAACCGTTCGGTCCGGCTGGAGCAGCAGGTGTTCGGGCGCAGCGACCTGTTCCCGGTGTTCGCCGGGTGGGCCGACGGCGCGTCGAGTTTCTACATCCTGTCCAACGACCGCGAGATCCCGATCTCGCTCAGCACCGGCAACCCGGAGTCGAACGACCTGGTCCAGGTCAGCGCGCCGCAGCTGGTGGAGGAGGGCGCGCATTGCGTCGCCCTGCGCAGCGGCGACGGCTACCTGGGCGCGGGCAACAACGGCCGGCTGCACCCGACAACCGTGCTCGGCGGCCAGGAGCGCTTCATCCCGATCCCGATGCCAGACCAGTCCAGCGTGCTGAAGGCCGGGTCGCTCAACTGGTTCGACCAGGTGATGCTGACGCAGCCGCCGGCCCCGCTGATCGAGAACGACATGTCCGCGGCGCGGCAGCGCCGGGCGCCGCGCTGGAGGCGGCTGTTCGCCAAGGCCTGAGCCGGACGGCGTTCAGTCGGGAACGGCTGCAGGCAGGCAGAGCTGGAAGCTGGACCCGCTGCCCGGTGCGGTGCGGACCCGGATCGCGCCGCCGGTCTGCTGGATGAAGCCGTACACCATGGACAAGCCGAGCCCGGTGCCGCGGCCGATCTCCTTGGTGGTGTAGAACGGCTCGAAGATCCGTGCGACCACCTCCTCGTCCATGCCGCTGCCGCTGTCGGCGACGCCGACCGCGACCGAGCCGCCGGGCGGCAGCGTGCCCACACGGAGCACGTGGTCGTCCTCCCCGCCGGCCTGCAGCAGCCGCGTGCTCAGGGTGATGGTGCCGGTGCCGTCCATGGCGTCGCGCGCGTTGATGCACAGGTTGAGCAGCGCCAGCTCCAGCTGGGCCGGGTCGACCAGGGCTGCCGGCAGGTCCGGCTGCAGCCGCTGGACGATCTGCACCTGAGGCCGGTCGATGCTTCGCGCCAGCAGGTCGTCCATCGCCTGCACCAGCCCGTTCACGTCCACGGCCTGCTGCGCGGTGTCGCGCTGCCTGCTGAAGCTCAGCAGGCGCTGGGTCAGGGCGGCTCCCCGCTCGGCCCCGGCGATCGCCGTCTCGATCAGGCGCAGCAGGCGCGCGTCCTCGCCCGCGGCGCGCTGCGCCAGCTCCAGGCTGCCCAGCACGGCGGTCAGGAGGTTGTTGAAGTCGTGCGCCACCCCGCCGGCCATGGTGCCGAGCGCCTGCATCCGGTCCGCCTGACGCAGCCGGTCCTCCATCAGCCTGGCGACCGTGACGTCGCGCTCAAAGGTGGCGAGCGCCTGCACCACCCCGTCCGGATCGCGCAGCGGCCCGCGCAGGCGCTCCATCCAGCAGGTCCGGCCGTCGCGCTCGATCCGGCTCAGCACGCGGCTGGGGCGTCCGTCCGGACCCAGCGCGCGGCGATCCTCGTCCGCGACGGCGCGTCGCTCGTCCTCGGTCGCCAGCTCCTGCGACAGCGCCTGCTCGGTCCGCCCGAGACACGCGTCGACAGGATGGCCGAGGCGGGCGGCGGCGACGTGGTTCAACCGGATGAACCGCCCTTCCCTGTCCTTGAACGACAACCCGTCCTCGATGCTGTCCATCAGGCCGGACAACAACATGCGCTCGTCTCGGAGCGCCGCCGCGAGCGCCGCGCGCTCCGCCGCCTGGCGGATCATCGACAGCAGCGCCGCCGGCTCCCAGGGCTTGTGGGCGTAGCCGGAGATCCGTCCGTCGTTCAACGCGGCCACCACCGCGCTGAGGTCGGCGTAGCCGGTCAGCAGCAGCGCTTCCGCCTCCGTCATGCCGCGGGCGCGCGCCAGAAAGGCGTCGCCGGTCATGCCGGGCATGCGCTGGTCCGACACGATCACCGAAACCTCGGCATGCTGCCCCAGCAGCTCCAGCGCCTGAACCGGCGAGGTGGCGGACAGCACCCTGTACTCGTCCTCGAGCAGGTCCTCCAGCGCCACCAGGATGTCCGGCTCGTCGTCGACCAGCAGCACGGTGATGCGCCCGGGCGGCCGGAACGGTTCGAGGCTCACGGCGCTGCCCGCTGCGGGATCGGCACGGACACCGTGAAGCGGGCGCCGCCGCCCGCGACCGGATCGAGGGCGATGGTGCCGCCATGCGCCTGCACCACGCCATAGGCGATCGCCAGGCCGAGCCCGGTGCCGGAGCCGACCGGCTTGGTAGTGAAGAACGGCTCGAAGATGCGCTCGCGCAGGGCGTCCGGCACGCCCGGGCCGTTGTCGCCGACGGCGATGGCGTAGCAGCCGTCATCCGCGCTGGTGGTGATGTCGATGCGTCCCTCCGTCCACCCCGGGTTGCCAGTGTCCCGGGCGTTCAGGGCGTCGGCGGCGTTGCCGACGATGTTCATGATGACCTGGTTCAGGAGTGCCGGCTGGCACAGGAGCTCGCGCGGCGCGTCGAACCGCCGCGTCACCGTGATCCCGGTTCCGAGCTTGTGCGTCAACAGGGCGAGCACGGTGTCGATGGCCTCCGGCACGTCCACGCTCTGCTGCTCGCTTTCGTCCAGGCGGGAGAACTTGCGCAGGTTCAGCACCAGGTTCTGGATCCGCTTGAGCCCGAGGCTCATGGAGGCGATGCGCTCGCGGGCGCGGGCGAGCTTCGGCGCCGCGGGCTCCGTCGCCAGCCCCGGAAGCTCGGCAAGCTGCGACAGCAGCCGCTCCACGGTGCCCTGGTGGGCGAGGATGAAGGCGAGCGGGTTGTTGATCTCGTGCGCGATGCCGGCCACCAGCTCGCCGAGCGAGGCCATCTTGGCCGCCTGCACCAGCTTGCCCTGGGCTTCGCGCAGGCGCTCGTTCGCCTCCGCCAGCGCCTCGGCCAGGGCGGCCTTCGCGGCGCTGGCGGCGGCTTCCTCGCGGGCGCGGTCGATCTCCGCCTGGCGCTGGCGCAGGTCGCCTTCGATCCGCGCGGTCTCGTCCTGCAGCAGCTTGCGTCGCACCACCGCGCGTATGCGTAGCGCCACCGCTTCCATTCCCGCCGCCGCGGACACCACGTCGTCGACCCCGGCGCCGTAGGCATGGGCGGTCAGCGCGGTGGCGCCGGCCGGATCACGGTCGCCCAGCCCCAGGATGCGGAAGGTGCCGGCGCGTCCGCTTCCCGCCGCCGAGCCGAGTTGCGCCCGGCCGCCGTCCTCGCGCAGCGCCTGCTGGCGCAACGCGTCGAGCCCGGCGCAGAAGCCGATGCCGTCGAACCCGCTCGCCTGCAGGTCGACCACGATGCAGTCGAACGCGTTCGGCGCGGCGTCCAGCAGCGGCCCGGCGCCGGCCGGTCCGGCGGCGCGGCCTACGTCGTGGCCGTCACGCGCCAGCAGCGTCGCCAGCGCCTCGTCCGCGCCCGGATCGCGGACGAGCAGGATGCGCGCGCGCCGGAACAGGCCAACCCCCTCGCCGAACCCTGCCGCCGTCGCGTCGGGCGGCAGGCCGGAGGCGCCCGGCGCCGCACCGCGCTGGCGCAGCAGCGCCCGGATCCGCAGCACCATCAGCTCGGTGTCGGCGGACTTCGACACATAGGCGTCGGCGCCGCTTTCCAGGCCTTCCCGTTCCAGCCCCGGTTCCGACGCTTCCGTCAGCATCAGCACCGGGATCGCCTGGGTGCGGACGTTCAGCCGCAGCGCGCGCGCGAGCTCGCCGCCGTTCATGCCCGGCAGGTGGTAGTCGGACACCACCAGGTCCGGCAAGTCGCGGTTCAAGCGGTCGAGCGCCGCCTCGGCAGTGGCGGCTCGGGTCACGGTGAAGCCGGCCCGCTCCAGCACGCGTCGGATCTGCAGCGCCTGCGTCTCGGAGTCCTCGACCAGCAGCAGGTGGGGCGCGTCGTGCAGCGGGCGGCTCACGGCCGGACCACCCGGTCGTCCGGCGCCACCGGATCGGTCAGACGCGGATGCAGCATGCGCAGGATGCGCGGCGCGATCCCGTCCAGCGGAATGCTGGCACAGGACGCGCCGAGCCGCATCGCCGCACCCGGCATGCCATATACCACGGCGCTGCTTTCGTGCTCGGTGATGGTGAAGCCGTTGTTGCGCCGCATCGCCGCCAGGCCGGCGGCGCCGTCCTCGCCCATGCCCGTGAGCAGCACGCCGAGACCGGCGGGGCCGAGGAGCGCCATCTGCTCGAACAGCACGGTGGCCGAGGGGCGCTGGCCCGACACCGGCAAACCGGCCTGCAGCCGCACGCGCAGGCCCCCAGGGCCCGAAGCGAGGCCGAGATGCCGGTCCGGCGGCGCCACCAGCACCCGCCCGGGCAGCAGCGGCTCGTCGTCGCGCGCCAGCGCCACCGGCATCGGCACCAGACCGTCGAGCCAGCTGGCGAACCCTTCGACGAACGGGGCGCCGATGTGCTGCACCAGCAGCACCGGCAGGGGGAAGCTGGCCGGCAGGGCGCCGAGCAGGCGCGCGAGCGCCGGCGGTCCGCCGGTGGACGCCGCCACCGCCATCACGGTGGCGCGGCCGCCGTCGGAGCCGTTCCCGTGTTCCGCCATTCTGGACGCCGCCGCGCCGGAGGCGCCGACACGCCGGCGGATCACCGGCACCTCGCTCATGATCGCAAGCTGGGTGGCGATGCCACGGGCCACGCTCTCGTAGCCGCCCGACAACAGCCCGCCCGGCTTCTCCACCACGGACAGCGCGCCGGACCGGAGCGCGTTCATGGAGATGTGCAGCGACGCGTCCTCGACCGCGTCCGCGATCACCACGATCGGCGTCGGGTGCGTCGCCATGATGCGCCGGGTCGCTTCCAGGCCGTCCATGCCCGGCAGGCGGATGTCCATGGAGATGACGTCGGGGCGAAGGCGGGGAATGGCGTCCAGCGCTTGCTCCGCCGACTCCACCGCGCCCGCCAGGGCCAGGCGGGGATCGGCCTCGACGATCAGGACCAGCAGGCGACGGATCACCGCGGAGTCCTCGACCACCAGCACGCGCGCGGGTGCCTTGGCCGTCACGGCAGCAGCTGCCCGATGGTGGACAGCAGCGCGCCCTGGTCGAACTCCTGCTTGGCGATATAGGCGCTGGCGCCCAGCTCCAGGCCGCGCCGGACGTCGGCCTCGGCGTTGCGCGAGGTCATCAGCACGGTCGGGATCGCCCGCAGCCGCGGGTCGGCACGCATCGCCGCCAGCAGCCCGAACCCGTCCAGCCGCGGCATCTCCACGTCGGCGACCACGACATCGACCTCCCACTGCGCCGTGCGCAGCACGCCCAGCGCTTCCATTCCGTCCACCGCGACCAGCACACGGTAGCCCTGCGCCTGCAGGATGGTCTTCTCCAGCGTGCGCGTGGTGATGGAATCGTCGACAACCAGGATCGTTGCCTGCGGCCTCGGCAGGTAGGTTTCGGGCGCCGTCCGCGCCGGCGCGGGGGGAACGTCTGCGCGCAGCCGCGCCGCCAGCGCGTCCGGCTCCAGCACCAGCACCGGCCGGTCCTGCCCGACAAGGGCAACGCCCGACACCAGGTGCCGGTCGAGGCCGACCAGCTCGGGGGCGCGCACCACCAGGGCCTGCACCTCGCACAGCCGCTCGACCACCAGGCCGAACCGTCCGGCCGTCCCGGACAGCACGGCGACCGGAAGGGGAACGCTCGCCTGCGGGTCGCGCAGCGGGTCGGCGTCCTCCAGCAGGCGCGCCAGCGCGCCCAGCTCCAGCAGCCGGTCCGGCAGCACCCCGTCCGGCAGCCGGGCCACGGGCCTGTTCTGCAGCCATTCCACCGTCCGGGGCGGCACGCGCAGCAGCCGGACGATCGCGGCGGCCGGGAGCCCGAACAGGTGGCTTCCGGCTTCCACCAGAAGCAGGACCTGCCGGCGCGCCGCGAGCGGCACCGACACGAGCAGCTCGGTGCCGCAGGTCCGGCCCGAGCCGTCCTGCCGGCGCCGCATCCGGACAATGCCGTGCAGCCGGCGTGCCGCCTCGGCCACGATGGACAGTCCCATCCCGCGGCCGGACAAGCGGTCCACCGCGGTGGCGGTCGAGAAGCCCGGCTCGAACACCAGCGCCAGCAGCTGCGCCTCGTCCGGGACCGGCGCGTCGGCGCCCAGCAGGCCGCGGATCCGCGCCGTCCTGCTGATCGCGGACAGGTCCGGGCCGGCGCCGTTGTCGGTCACCAGCAGCTCGAGCCGGCCGGACCGGGACCGGAGCGACAGGCCGATCTCGGCACCGGTCGCGGCGCCGTCCGCATCGGGCACCGCCGCCCGCCGCAGCCCGTGGCCGACCGCGTTGCGGAGCATCTGGATCGCCGGGTCGCGCAGCGCCTGCAGCACGCGACGCTCGGCGCGCAGCGACAGGCCCCGCAGGTGCACCACCACCTCGACGCCCTGCTCGCGCGCAAGCTCGCGCGCCATTGCCGCCAGCGGCTCGAACACGCTGTCGGCGCCAACCAGCGTCACCCGTTCCAGCTGGCTGCGCAGCGTTTGCGCCGCCTGGTCGAGCTGCCAGTCGCCCGCGGCGCCGGAACGGCAATCGGCGCTCACCTGACGCGACAGGTCGCGCAGCCGCATGTCCAGCTCGCCGTCCCTCAGCCCGGTCTGCGCCGAACGGACCAGCGCGCGAAGCTCGGCCTCCACCCGGGCGAGAACCGCTCGCGGTCGTTCCTGCTGCTGCATCGCGTCCGACAGCGCATGCACCGCCTCGCCAAGCCGGTCGATCTCAAACGCCTGCACGCGAAGCGTCGTCTGGTCGACCGGCGGCGGCGTGGGCGCGTCGTCGGCCGGCGCCACGGCCGGCCGGGCGACGCCGGGCTGCGCCGCCGCCGCGGCGCCGGGCTCCGGCCCGCGCATGCGCGCCTCGATCGAGTCCAGCCCGCGCGCCACGGTGGCCACGGCCTCCGCCGGAAGCGTTTCGTTGATCTCGACCGAGCGCAGAAGCAGCGTTTCCAGCGCGTGCGCGACCGACTCCACCTCAGGCAGCTCCACCGCGCGCGCCGCCCCCTTCAGCGAGTGGGCGCGACGGAACACGTCGCGCAACGGCGCGCCGGACACCGGGCCTGCGTCGAGCACCGCCCGGATGGCCTGAACATGCTCGCGATACTCGGCCTCGAACGCCGCCAGCAGCTCCCGTCGCAGCTCGAGCTCGTCCACGGTGCTTGTTGCCCGCTCGCCCTTCAGATCCTGAACCGTTCCGCGACCGCGAGCAGCCGGCGCGACAGCTCGCCGAGGCCGAGCGCCGCGTTGTCGAGCTGCCTGGTGCCGGACGCGGTCTGCTGGCTGGCCTGGCGTATGTTCTGCAGCGCCGCCATCACCTGCTCGATGCCCAGCTGCTGCTGGTTGGTCGACGCCACGATCTGCTGAAAGGTCTCCACCGCGTCCTGGATCCCGGCGGCCATCTCCTCGATGGTGGCTTGCGCGGTTTCGGTGCGCTCGCGCCCGGCGGCGCCGCGCTTCACCGCCTCCTCGGTCAGCATCACCGAGGTGTTGATGCCGCGCTGGATGTCGCCCAGGATCGAGCGCACCTGCATGGTGGCGTCCTTGGCCTGGTCGGCCAGCACCTTCATCTCAATCGCGACCACGGCGAAGGAGCGGCCGTGCTCGCCGGCGGAGGCGGCCTCGATGGCGGCGTTCAGCGCCAGCAGGTGCGAGCGCTCGGAGATGTCGTTCACGCTGGTGACGATCTCGCCGATCGCCTGCGTCTTCTCGCTCAAGCTGACGATGTTGGCCGCCACCGCCTCGCCCTGCACCTGGATCTGCTCCATCGCCCGGCCGGTTTCCTGCACCGCATGCAGGCCGCTGGCGCTGGCCAGCGTGGTCGCCTGCGCGGACGCGATCACCTCCTGCGCCCGCCTCGAGATCTGCGCGCCGGAATGGGCGATCTCGTCCACGGTGGCGGCGGTTTCCTGCACCGCGGCCAGCTGCTGCTCGACGCCCGCCGCCTGCTGCTGCGCCTGGGCGCGTATCTCCGCCACCGACACGTTCAGGTTCTCGGTCGCCTCCCGGCTTTGCCCGGCGATCTCGCGCAGGTTCTCGACCATGCGGTTGAGCGTGGCGCCAAGCCGGCCGATCTCGTGCCGGGCGTTGTCCGCGGCCCGCACCGACAGGTCGCCGGCGCCGACGCGGTCGATCACGGCGGAGAACGCGTCCAGCGGCGCCGCGACGATGCGCCGGATCAGCACGGTCAGGATCGTCGCGACGGCGATGGCGATCAGCAGCGCCAGCAGGATCGACTCCCAGCCCTGCCGATAAACCTCCTGCGCGCGCCGCTGCCCCGCCTGCACCCCGGTGTCGAGGGTGGCGACGGCCTGCTGCATCAGCCGCTCGAACCCGACCCGTTCCGCCGTCAGCCGCGGATCGGCCGCCAGCACCGCCTGCACGTCGCCCGCGCGCATGGCGGTGAACGTGGCCTCGGTGTCGGCGCGCATCTGACGCAGCTGCACGTCGGCGCCTTCCATGGTGCTGGCGATTGCGTTCCAGGCCTGCAGGCGCGCGGGGTCGTGGGCCAGGTTGGCGAAGGTGGTGACTGCCTGACGCGCCTCGGCCAGCCTGGTCTCGGTCAGCGCCGCCTGGCGCTCCCAGTCCGAGATCCGTGCCTCGGTGTCGGCGCCGGCCGGGCCGGTGGTCCGGTCCGGATGGCGGAGAAAGCTGTTGGTGGCGAGCAGTCGGAGCGAGGACATCCCGTCCTGCGCGTCGTGCACCGCGTCGGTCATGCGATAGGCGGCGATGTCGCGCGACACGATGTTGTTGGTGGTGTCGCGCACCGCGCCGATCTGCTGCAGCGCGTAGCCGCCGAGGACCACCATCAGCAGGATGGTCAGGGCAAAGCCGAGAAGGATACGGAGCGAGATGGACAACGGGTTCAGGCTCCGGCCGGGTCGGATGAAGGGGACTGGTCCAGCGACAGGATCGCGTCGCGCAGGACCGGCGGGTCGATCAGGAGGGCCAGGCGCTGGTCGCCGGCATCCGTCCCGGCCCGGGCGGCGAGCAAACCGTGGCGGCTGTCACCGGCCTCGCGCAGCGGCAGCAGGCCGAGCACGCGGTCGACCCGGAGCGCCACGTCCGGAGCTCCGCCACGGAGCAGCAGCATGACGCCGCCGGTTGGGAGCGCGCCATCGGTCCGGTCGCCGAGCAGGCGTGCCAGCTCCAGCAGGCTGTAGATCCGGCCGCCATGGCTGAACACCCCCAGCACGGTGCCCGACGCCCGCGGCGACAGCAGCGGCAACGGGTGACAGCGGACGCGCTGCACCGCCTCCACCATCGCCGGCTCCAGGGCGCAAAGCCGTCCGTTGGTTTCGCAGACCAGCCGCGGCGGGAGCAGCCCGGCATCCGGATCGGCGTCGAGGCCGCGCCGCGCCAGCGCCGCCGTGCGGGCGTCCAGCACACGTGCCCGGAACGCGTCCTGCGCGGCGGTGTCGAACAAACCCGTCATCGTGTTCCCGTCGCGTCGGGCGTGATGGTGCCCATGGCGCCGGACCCGTTCGCGCCGGACGCCGACGCGTCGCCGAGCCAGTCCAGGCGCGCCAGGCGGCACAACCGGCCGGCGGTCATGCCGTCGCCGCACAGGAGTTCGGCCTCGTCCGGCAGCGCTGCGGCCAGGCGTCCGGCTTCCGCGATGGAGCGCCGGCCGGATGCGCGTTGTCCGCGGTCGGCCAGGAGCAGGCCGAGATGGTAGTGTGCCATGGCGAACTGCCTGCACAGGTAGATCGCGCGCCGGAACTCCGCTTCCGCTTCGGCCGGACGTGCCAGCGCCCGTTCGAGCAGGCCGGCATAGAAGAACAAGGCGGCGCAAAGCGGGTGGCGCTCGATCTCGTTGCGGCATAGGCGCAGGGCCGCTTCCGGCGCAGCTGAATCGGCCAGCGTCCGCACGCGCTCGACCGCGTCCGCCTGCGCCGCGGCGGGCGTTTCCGTCGCCCGGACGGTTGGCGCCCGCAGCCGGGGGCGGCTCCGCGACCCGGGGGCGGGTGATGCAGGCGGCGGGAGCGCGTGCGGCAGGGCCGGCGCTTCGGCGCGCATCCAGGCGGTGGT
>CAXTMS010000054.1:0-15759 GCA_964245345.1 uncultured Acetobacteraceae bacterium
CTTCGGGAACGGGTTCCGCCGCCGTGCGGCGACCCCCTCGCGGATCGCGTCCTGGCACCGGACGTGAAGGGCGAGATGCAGGTCGCTGATCGAAAGCTGTTGCTGATCGGGCCGGACGACCAGTGCCGGTCCCTGGCGAGGACGCTCCGGCTGCTGTGCCGGGTCGAAACGCGCGCCCTCGGCACCGCCGCCGCCCAGCCGCTCGGCCGGCCCAACGCGGTCGTCACCAGCGGCATCAGGCTGCGCGACAAGACCGGCATCGAGGCGGCGCAGACCGCGTTGCGGCCGTTCCTGTCCCAATCGATCCCGATCCTGTGCCTTCTCGACGAGCCGTCGGCGCGAGAAGCGGTGCAGGCCCGGATGATGGGCGCGTCCGTGGTGCTGTCGTCCGGGGCGCCGACGGTGACCATCGCCGCCCACGTGCGCGAGATGCTCCGGCTGCCCGCGCACCAGCGCCGCGCCGGCAACCAGGCGGACGTCCGGGAGCGGGTCCAGGACGTGGGCTTCGTCCTGGCCGACCTCATGAGCGCCGCCGCCACGGGCATGCGAGTGGATGACGGCATCGCCGCCGGCGCCGCGGCCCTGCTGACGGACGCGCTGCGCAACGACGGGATCGGCTCCTGGCTGCGCACCGTGGCGATGATCCACGACCCGACCTACCGGCACTGCCTGCTGATGGCCGGCATCATGAGCGCCTTCGTGCTGCAGCTCGGCTTCAACGCCGGCGACTGCGACCGCATGACCCGTGCCGCGATCCTGCACGACATCGGCAAGGCGCTGGTGCCGATCGAGATCATCAACAAGACCGACCGCCTGTCGGACGAGGAGATGGCGGCGGTGCGGAGCCACGCCGCCGGCGGCCACGAGCTGCTGGTGGCCCAGGGCGGCCACCACCCGGCGATCCTGGACGTGGTGCGCCACCACCACGAGTACCTCGACGGCAGCGGCTACCCGGACCGGCTGCGCGGCGAGCAGATCACCGACGCGGTGCGCATCGCCACCATCTGCGACGTGTTCGCCGCCCTGATCGAGAAGCGCTCGTACAAGCCGAGCCTGCCCGCGCGCGACGCGTTCGTGCTGATGGAGCAGATGGGCGCCAAGCTCGACCAGGACCTGCTGCGCGCCTTCAAGCGCGTCTTCGTGCCGATCCAGGCAGCCGGATAGTCGGCGTCCCGGCGCTCCCGCGAGCCGGCTCCGACCCGCCGGCGCAAGGCGACACCGCAGCGGATTTCGTGCGACATCTGCAACCGTTCGACAGCCGGCGGGATCCGGGAAGGGGCTGGGAAAGCGAATGCGATACGACGTGCTGATCTGGTCCGCCATGGCCGCCTACCTCGTCGTGCTGGTGGCCGTGGTGCTGTGGTGGCTGCGGGCGAGGCGCCGGAGCCGCAACCTGCAATGGCAGCCCTCGATCACGCAGCAGCAGATGGAGCGGTCCGGGCGGGACTTCATGTACCGGCTGGGGTGGAGCGTGAAGCTGCTCACGAGCCACGGCACAAGGAGCATGTACCAGTGCATCAAGCACGACGACCAGTTGTACGTCGTGTTCCTGCGCGACAACTCCTACTTCTCGCGCCTGCTGAACTCGTTGCGGCGCGAGAACTCTTGGGTGCTCAGCCGCTCCGTGGTGGTGCTGTACGAGCGTCCCACCGAAACCATGATCGCCGCCGGCGGCGAGGTCAGGCTGTCGCTGATGCACTACAGCGACCTGCCGCGGATCGAGGAGCTGCACCAGGGGGTGCTGCCGCGGGTGATGGCGGCCCGGGCCGCCGAGATCATGGCAAAGGAGGGGGCGAAGTAGGAGGCGAAACCGACGCCTTGCGCCGTCCGGACGCCCAGATCGCGAACGCCTGCACCAGCGCCGCCTCCTTGAGGCTGTCGAAGCGCCCCGACGCGCCGCCATGCCCGGCGTCCATGTTGATGCGGCACAGCACCGGGTTGCCGCTCGTGGTGTTGTCGCGCAGCCGCGCCGCCCACTTCGCCGGCTCCCAATAGGTCACGCGCGGGTCCGACAGCCCGCCCATGGCCAGGATCGCCGGATACGGCAGCGGCCGGAGGTTGTCGTAGGGCGAGTAGCCGGCGATCAGCCGATACGCGTCCTCGTCCTCGAGCGGGTTGCCCCATTCCGGCCATTCCGGCGGGGTCAGCGGCAACGACGTGTCCGACATGGTGTTGAGCGTGTCGACGAACGGCACCTGCGCCACGATGCCGGCGAACAGCTCGGGCGCCAGGTTGGCGACCGCCCCCATCAGCAGCCCGCCGGCCGAGGCGCCGTGCGCGACGATGTTTCCGGCCGAGCCGTAGCCCTGGGCGACCAGGTGCTCGGCGCAGGCCACGAAGTCGGTGAAGCTGTTGGGCTTGGTCGGCCCGCGCCCGTCCAGGAACCAGCCCCAGCCTTTCTCCGAGCCGCCGCGCACGTGGGCGACGGCGTGGATCCAGCCCCGGTCCACCAGGCTCAGGGTGCGCGTCGAGAAGCCGGCCTCGATCGCATGGCCATAGGAACCGTAGCCGTAGAGCAGAAGCGGCGCCGTGCCATCTACCGGCGTGTCCGTCCGCATCAGCAGGGTGATCGGCACGTCCGCGCCGTCGGATGCGCGGGCGAACAGCCGACGCGTCAGGTACTGCGTGCTGTCGTGGCCGGACGGCACCTCCTGCACCCGGCGCAGGGTGCGCGTTCCGGTCGCCATGTCGAAGTCGTACCAGTGCCGCGGCGTGGTCGGCGACTGGTAGCCGTAGCGCAGCACCACGGTGTCGAACTCGTACGAGCCGTCGAGCGACAGCAGGCAGGCCTCCTCCGGCACCGCGATCTCCGCGGCCTCGGCGCGGATGTTTGGCGCTTCCGCGTCCGCGGCCCGCACCACCAGGATGCGGTTGTTGACCTGCCAGCGCTCGATCCAGGCCAGGTGGCCGCTGAACGCGCTGGCGCCCAGGATGAAGTGGCCGGGCCGGTGCGGCACCCAGGGGCGCCAGCTATCGCGGTCCGGGTCGGCGGCCGGCGCCTGCATCAGGCAGAAGTCCAGCGCGTCGCCGGCGTTGGTGTGGACGATGAAGCGGTCCCGGCCCGGCAGCGGCCAGTGCACCAGGGTGTAGCGCTCGCCCTTGCGTCGCGGCGCCGCGACGCGCGGCGTTGCGGTGGGGTCGGCTCCCGGGATCAGCAGGGTTTCGCTGGTTTCCTGGTCGCCGCAGCTGATGGTGATCCACGCGCGCGAGTGGCTCAGCGAGACGCCGATGAAGAAGCCCGGATCGCGCTCCTCGTACACCAGCGCATCCTCGCCGCCGCGTGACGGGCGGCGGTAGATGCGCGCCGGCCGGCCGTTGTTGTCGCGCCAGGTCCAGAACAGCCACCTCCCGTCCGGCGAGAACGCGAAGTCGCCGGTGGAGCTTTCCACGGGCCCGGGCAGGGTTTCGCCGGTGTCGAGGGCTTTGACCTGGATCCGGTACACTTCCGAGCCCTGCGCGTCCTCGGCATAGGCATACAGGTCGTGGGTCGGCGCGTGCTGCGCGTCTGCGACCACGTAGTAGTCCTTGCCCTGCGACAGCGCCTGCACGTCGAGCAGCACCTGTTCCGGGCCGCCGCCGCGCGGCCTGCGCGCATGCAGGGGATGCTGGGCTCCGGTCTGGTAGCGCGAATAGTACTCCCAGGGCCCGTCCGGCACCGGCACGGAGCTGTCGTCCTGCTTCAGCCGCCCCGTCATCTCGGCCACCAGGGTCGCCTGCAGCGCCTCGGTCGGCCGCAGCAGCGCCTCCGCGTAGCGGTTCTCGGCACGCAGGTGCTCGGCGATGTCGGGCCGCAGCGCGCCCGGGTCGCGCAGCACCGCCTGCCAGTTCTCGTCCTTCATCCAGGCATACGGATCGATCCGCTGGTGGCCCAGCTGCAGGGTGCGCCGCTCCTCGCGCCGGGCCACCGGAGCCGTCGGGTCGTCCATGGTGTCAGCTCCTGGTCGGGTGCCGGCGCGGCCGAACCGGCTCGGGCGTGTCGATCGCGGCCCGGAGGTGCTGCACCGCCTGGCCGGTTCCGGTCGCGATCATGTTCGCCACCAGGGCGCGGTGGCAGTCGGCGTGGTCGCGCTCGAAGCAGAGCAGGCAGACCCGCCGCTCCGTCGCCAGCGCGCCGGCTTCGGCCAGCGCCGCCTGCGCGCGGTCGCCGTCCATGTGCGCCCGGAAGATGCGCCGCATGGTGCCGACGTCGCCGCGTCGCACCGCGTCGCGCCCATCCTTGGGCGTGCCGAGCGGTTGGAGGTGCAGGTAGCCGATGCCGGCCTCCTCCAGCCCGCCTGCCAGCAGGCGCTTGGAGAAGCCGGGCCGGCGCGAGGCGGCGACCGCGCGCACGTCGATCAGCAGGCTGGTGCCGGCCGCGGCCAGCGCGTCGCGCACTTGGTCGAAGCGGGCGGCCTCGTAGCCGATGGTCAGGATCGGGAGTGCACTCACAGGACAGGGTCTAGCAGCATTGGCCGGTGCCGGCAGCCCGGCCATACTCGCTCATCGGCAGGACGGTGTGAAACAGGGATGGCCAGGATCGCATGCGAGCCGGCACGGCCGGAGGATGCCGGCGCCGTGGCCCGGGCCAACGACGCGGCGCGCGCGTCGTCCGTTCTCTTCGCCACGCCGGTCGCGCGCGTCGAAACGGTGCCGGTGACCGCGTCCGAACTGGCCGCCGTTCCCGGCTTCGCGGCGCCCTCGATCAACCGCGGCGTGCCGTCGGGCGACGCGACCGCGTTGTCCGGCACCGCGTGATCGGTTCCGACGTGCCCGGTTCCGACCGATCCGGCGCGCCGACCGGGCTCGCCGGCCCTGCCGGCGGGCGGCTGCGGGTCGCGCTGTTTCTGGCCGGATACGCCACCTTCTCGCTGCTCTACTGCGTGCAGCCGCTGCTGGCGGTGTTCGGGACCGCGTTTCGCGTCGGCCCGGCCGAGGCGTCGCTCGCGGTGTCGCTGGCGACCGGCTTCCTGGCCGTGTCCATCCTGTGCACGGCACCCCTGGCGGCGCGGATCGGGCGCAAGCGGACCATGGGCGCGTCCATGGTGCTGGCGGCGTGCTGCAACATCCTGGCCGCCGCGGCGCCGGGCTGGAGCGCGCTTCTGGCGCTCCGGGCGGTCGAGGGCGCGCTGCTGGGCGGGGTGCCGGCGGTGGCGATGGCGCACCTGTCGGAGGAGGTCGCGCCGGACAGGCTGGGTGCGGCGATGGGGCTGTACGTCGGCGGCACCGCGTTCGGCGGCATGGCCGGCCGGGTCGGCACCGCCCTGGTCGCCGATCACGGCGGCTGGCGCGCGGGCCTGCTCCTGACCGGGCTGTGCTGCCTGCTGGCGGCCTTCCTGTTCCTGCTGCTGCTGCCGCCGGCCCGGGTGGCGCCGCGCCGCGGCGCGCGTCCGGCGACCGGCGGCGTCCGCAGCGGGGGCGCCTGGCTGCGGCACCTGCGCGATCCCGTCCTGAACGGCCTGTTCCTGACCGGCTTCCTGGCCATGGGCACCTTTGTCACGATCTACAACTATCTCGGCTTCCGCCTGCTCCGCCCGCCGTTCTCGCTCGGACAAGGGCAGGCCGGCGCCGTGTTCGCCGTCTACCTGTTCGGCATCCTGGCCTCGCCCTTGGCCGGCCGGATCTCGTTCCGGCTCGGGCGCGGGCCGGTGCTGGTGGCGGGCCAGTCCTGCAGCCTGCTCGGCGTGGCGCTCACCCTGCTGCCGTCCTTGCCCGCGACCCTGGCCGGGCTGGCGCTGGTCACGATCGGCTTCTTCGCCTGCCACGCGGTCGCCAGCGCCTGGGTCGGCGCCCGCGCCGTTGTCGACAAGGGCCACGCCGCCTCGCTCTACCTGCTGGCCTACTACCTGGGCTCCAGCGCCATGGGCTCGCTCGGCGGCTGGTTCTGGGGCAGGGCGCTCTGGCCGGGCGTCGCCGGCTTCACCGCCATCCTGCTCGGCGCGGGCCTCCTCACGGCGCTGCTGTTGTGGCGCAGCACGGCGCGTCCGCTCAGCGGAAGTCGCGCGTCGGCACCCTGATCGGTGCCGGGTCCGGTCCGGCGCCATTGCAGCCCTGCTCCAGCTCGCGCAGCAGCGGCGTCAGGTTTTCCAGCCGCTCCGCCACCAGATGCACCACCGTGCCGGTCCGCTGCACCCGGCCGTGGCAGGCGAGCAGGCTGGTCGCCAGGATCAGGCTGCGCTCGCGCTCGAACAGCGACGGCCAGATCACCAGGTTGGCGATGCCGGCCTCGTCCTCCACCGTCATGAACATCACCCCCTTGGCCGAGCCCGGCTTCTGCCGCATCAGCACGATGCCGGCGACGCCGACGCGGGCGCCGTCCCGCATGGTGTCCAGCACCCCGCACGGCTGAAGCGACCGCGCCCGCAGCGCCGGACGGAGCAGCGACAGCGGGTGGCGATGGAGGCTCAGGCCCACGCTGCGGTAGTCCGCCGCCACCCCGCCGCCGTCGCCCAGCGGCGGCAGGATCGTGTCCGGCTCGGCTGCGGCCTGGTCCAGCCCGTCGAACAGCGGCAGCGGCCCGGGCCCGAGGCCGCGCAAGGCCCAGGACGCGTTGCGCCGCGACAGGCCGAGGGCGTGAAACCCGTCCGCCTGCGCGATCCGCTCCAGCACCGCTTGCGGCAGCCCGGTGCGCCGGTGCAGCGCCTCGACCCCGTGCCACGGCCCGTCGGCGCGCGCGGCGACCAGCCGCTCGGCATCGGCCCGAGACAGCCCCTTCACCATGCGCAGGCCGAGCCGCACCGCCAGCAACGGCCCGTCCGCCGGCTCCAGCGTGCAGTCCCACCCGCTCGCCTGCACGCAGACCGGCCGCACCGGCACGCCGTGCTCGCGCGCGTCCCGCACCACCTGCGCCGGGGCATAGAAGCCCATTGGCTGCGCGTTCAGCAGCGCGCAGCAGAACACGTCCGGATGGTGGCACTTCATCCAGGCGCTGGCGTACGCCACCTTGGCGAAGCCGGCGGCATGGCTTTCGGGAAAGCCGTACGAGCCGAACCCCTCGATCTGGCTGAAGGTGCGCTCGGCGAAGTCGCGCTTGAAGCCGTTCGCCTCCATTCCCGCGATCAGCTTGTCCCGGAACTGCGCGACGCCGCCGGTGAGCTTGAAGGTGGCCATCGCCCGTCGCAGCTGGTCCGCCTCGTTCGGGGTGAAGCCGCCGCAGTGGATCGCCACCTGCATCGCCTGCTCCTGGAACAGCGGCACCCCCTTCGTCTTCTCCAGCACCCGGCGCAGGCTGTCCTGCGGATATTCCGGCTCCTCCAGCCCTTCGCGGCGGCGCAGGTACGGGTGCACCATGTCGCCCTGGATCGGCCCCGGCCGCACGATCGCCACCTGGATCACCAGGTCGTACAGGCACCTGGGCTTCAGCCTGGGCAGCATCGCCATCTGCGCCCGGCTCTCGATCTGGAACGTGCCCAGCGTGTCGGCACGGCAGATCATGTCGAAGGTGAGGGGGTCGTCGCGCGGGATCTCCGCCAGCCCGAGCCGCTGCCCGCGATGCGCCGCCAGCAGGTCGAAGGCGCGGCGCATGCAGCCCAGCATCCCAAGCCCCAGCACGTCGACCTTCATGAACCGGAGCGCGTCGATGTCGTCCTTGTCCCACTCGATCACCTGCCGGTCCGCCATGGAGGCCGGCTCCACCGGCACCAGCCGGTCGAGCGGCTCGCGTGTCAGCACGAAGCCGCCCGGATGCTGGCTGAGGTGGCGCGGAAACCCGACCAGCTCGCGCGCCAGCAGCAGGGTCAGGCGCAGCCGGCGGTCCTGGAGGTTGAGCCCGACCGCTTCGGCGTGCTCCGGGCCGACGCCGCCCTCGCTCCAGCCCCAGACCTGTCCGGCCAGCGCCCCGGTCACGTCCTCCGGCAGCCCAAGCACCTTGCCGACCTCGCGCACAGCGCCGCGCGCGCGGTAGCGCACCACGGTGGCGCACAGCGCCGCGCGGTCGCGCCCGTAGCGCTCGAACACCCACTGGATCACCTCCTCGCGCCGCTCGTGCTCGAAATCCACGTCGATGTCCGGCGGCTCGCGCCGGCTGGTGGAGATGAAGCGCTCGAACAGCAGGTTGCTCTCGACCGGGTCGATCGCGGTGATGCCCAGCACGAAGCACACCGCCGAGTTCGCGGCCGACCCGCGGCCCTGGCACAGGATGTTGTTGCTTCGCGCGAACCGGACGATCGCGTTCACCGTCAGGAAGTACGGCGCGTAGTCCAGCTCGGCGATCAGCCCGAGCTCGTGCGCGACCTGCGCCGACACCGCCTCCGGCACGCCGGCCGGATACGCCACCGGCAGCCGCTCGCGCACCAGTCGTTCCAGGTCTTCCTGGTCCGACAGCCCCGGCGTCTCGCTTTCCTCCGGATACCGGTAGCTCAGCTCCGACAGGCTGAACCGGCAGCGCTCCAGGATGGTCCGCGTGGCTACGAGCGCGTCCGGATGGTCGGCGCCGAACAGCCGCACCATCTCGTCGGGGCTTTTCAGGTGCCGGTCCACCGAGCGGCTGCGCCGGTATCCGGCGTCGTCGATGGTGCAGCCTTCGCGTATGCAGGTGACCACGTCCTGCAGGATGCGCCGTTCCGGCACGTGGTACAGCACGTCGCCGGTCGCCACCGTCGGCACCCCTGCGGCCCGGCACAGCGCCTCGGTGCGCCGGAGCCGGGCGCGGTCGTTCGGCCGCCGCTCGAGGGTGAGCGCGCACCAGGCGCGGTCGCCGAACAGGTCGCGCAGCCGATGCAGCTCCGCCGGCAAGGCGTGCTCCAGCGCTTCCAGCGGCCGTTCCGGCAGCAGGATCGCCAGCAGCCCGTCGCTCGACGCGGCGAGGTCGGACCAGGACAGCGCGCACGCCCCCTTGCCGGCGCGCCGCTTGCCGAGGCTGAGCAGCCGGCACAGCCTGGCATAGGCGTCGCGGCTGGTCGGATACACCAGCAGCGACGGCGCGTCCTGCAGGTCGAGCCGCACGCCCACCACCAGGCGGAACCCCAGCTCGTCGGCGCGGTGATGCGCCCGGGCGATGCCGGCCAGGGTGTTGCGGTCGGTGACGGCGAGCGCCTCGTAGCCGAGCGCCTGCGCCTGCAGCATCAGCTCCTCGACGTGGCTCCCGCCGCGCAGGAACGAGTAGTTGGTGGTGACCTGGAGCTCGACGGCATACATGGCTGGATGATCCGCCGACATGTGTAGCCCATGTGCCGGCAGATGAGAACAGAAAGTGAACATAACGGAAGCGCGTTATGATCCTGGCTACCGAACAGGAACAACTCTCATTCCGGCGGCAGATGACCGGACATCGATCTGCTTGAAAAACGACAATGAGCTGCTTGGCGGCTTGGCCTCCATGGTTGGGACAGCATAGCCAGGAAGCATCAACGGATCGACCGGAACCAGTCGAATGTCCTATATAGCCAACTCGCTGAGGGCGCAGAGCTTCAAGGGAAAATCGGTCGGAAACGGCCAGTGTGTCGCCTTCGTACACGGCGCCGTCAACATTCCGCCAACGGTTCTATGGCATCGAGGTCTACCCGTGAAGGGAGACTTGTCGCTACCCATCGGGACGGTCATCGCGACATTCGACTCAAGCGGGCACTATGGCAACCATACCAACGGCACCAGCCACACCGCCATCTACATGGGGCAGAACGGGCTCGGCATTCAGGTTCTTGATCAGTGGGATCATCGCGGCGCGATCCAGCCTGTTCATGAGAGAACCATCGGTTTTCATAATGGATTGAGAAGCAAGGTTGATGATGGAGACCAATATTATGTGGTTGAGTAACAGAGCATTTATGACGATCGGCCTCATCCTTTCATGTACAGCCATGACACCCGCGACCTGTCCCAGCGGCATCTCGGACGCCGGGCGAAGGCATGCACTCGACAATGCGTCCCTTTTTGATGGTCCTCCGGTGAATAAGGAAGACCTGATTCCAATACCTCACGGTCCACGCGACGAGTGGGACGCTGAACCGATCGATCCCTACCTAGTTTGCAAGTATGCTGGGACGGCTGCAGTCGTGACGTTGCACGCGACCGGAGCGAAGACGTGCGGAATGTCATACAAGCCTTTTCGGGCGTATTGCCGGTGAGAATGACATGTCCTTCGAATCATGTTCCGAGGATTGAAGTCGATCTTCGTGGCGTCAAGTGGATCCGTGCCGGGGATGATGTTCGTTTTGCTGTCATGTATGGCAATGGCTCCGATCTGGAGCCCTGGATACCGATCCACCTTCGAGAGATGCGCGCTGGAACAGGCATCCCGCGTTGATATGCCTCCGACCAACAAGGTGGGGCTGATATGAGACATCGTTGGCCAAGGCGACATGTGGGATCTCGATCGCATCGATCTCCATCTCGTTTGCCGATGGTCCGGAACGACAAAGGTCATTATGTTTCATGCCGTCGGCGCAAAGACCTGGGATGTCGTCCAGGTCCTTCCGCGCCTGTTGCCGATGCCGCCCTTGCCACTGGACGCCGTTCCTAGAACAGCCCGTGCAGGAACCAGCCGAGGTCGCCCGTGCGCGGATCGACTCCGTTGCCGCGCCGGAACAGCCAGAACCGTCGCCCGTCCTCGTCCTCCACCCGGAAATAGTCGCGCACCGCGAACAGCTCGCCCGGCCGCAGCCACCATTCGCCGGCGATCCGCTCCGGCCCGTCCGCGCTCACCACGCGGTGGCGGCGGCGGCGCCAGGTGAAGGCGGCCGGCGCGTGGTCCGGCAGCTCGGCGAGCGCCAGCACCGGCTGCGGCGGCTCCACCAGACGCACCGGCCGCGGCAGGCTCGCCGGCCAGCCGGGTCCGGCCGGGGCCACGTCGAACCCGCTCCGACGCACGCTGCGCTCCGGCACGTCGCTTTCCACCGGCACCGGCCGCCACAGCCGCCCAGGCCCAAGCCGGTTGCGCAGCGTGTCGATCAGCGGCGACAGTTCCGGCGGCGCGTCGCCTTCCTCCAGCGACGCTTGTTCCGGCGCCAGCTTCTCGGCCAGGCACGCCACCAGCCACATGGTCTCGATGCCTTCGCCGGGATCGACCCGGTCCAGCCGCTCGTCCAGCAGGCGGCCGAGGTGCTGCGGCGACCGCGACGGCCGCGCCAGCGCCACGCGCTGCACGCAGGACGAGCCGTCGAGCCGCACCAGCACCAGTTCCAGCCGCCTGGCGCCGAGGCAGGCCGCGTCCAGACGGCGGCACAGCCGTGCCGCCAGCAGGGCGTTCGCGGCCGCCAGCGACTCGGCACCCTGCAGCGGCTCGGCGAACACGAGGCCTTCCTGCATCGGCACCGGCGGCAGGTCGGGCCGGACCGGCTCCGCCACCCGTCCGAACGCCTGGTCCAGGCGCAGCATCGCCTCCGTTCCCAGCCGGCGCGTCAGCGGGCCACGCGGCACCGCGTCCAGTGCCCCGATGGTTCGCAGGCCGAAGCGGCGCAGCAGCGCTGCCGCTTCCGGGTCGAGGCGGAGCGCCTGCACAGGCAGCGGGTGGAGCATCGCGCGCAGCCGAGACAACGGCACCGACAGGATCGGCCGCGGCCCGTGGTGCGCCAGCGCATGCGCCGCCCCCGGCGTGGGCGCCACCGCGACCCGCGCCGACAGCCCGGCGCGCTGCAGCCGGCGCCCGAGATCGGCCAGCAGCGCGTTCTCGCCGCCGAACAGGTGGGCGCAGCCGGTCAGGTCGAGCCAGATCCCGTCCGGCGGCTCGGCCCGGGTGGCGGGGGTGTAGCGCCGGCACCAGCCGGCCAGCACGGACAGGGCTTCCGCATTCGCCTGCTCCCGCGCCTGCAGCACCAGCAGCGCCGGCACCATCGCCTGCGCCTGCGCCAGCTTCATCCCCGGATGAACGCCGAGCCGGCGCGCCGCCGCGCAGGCGGCCGACACGACGCTGCACGCCCCGTCGCGGGCGCTCGTGACCAGCGGCCGGTCCGGGTCAGCCGCATCGCGACGCAGCCTGTCGGTCTGCCAGAACGGCAGCCAAAGGAACCCGAACCGGCGCTCCGGGTCGGGGGTGGGCGGCAACACGACCTTGGTCATCGCAGGCCTGCACGATGCAGTGGAAGGGGGATGCCTGGCGGCAGCGCAGCAGCTCCAGCCGCCACAACGGGCGTCCCGGCAGCAGCCCGGCCTCCGCGGAAGGCAGAACGGCCACCCGCCAGCGGCTTGCGGCCGCGCTGGGCGCCAGCAGCGCAGGATCGTCGAACCGGTGGCTGCGCCGGAGCGCGAAGGCAGGAACGCCGGACGCTTCCGCCGCCAGCTGCAGCCGGCGCGACGCGGTCAGGCCGAGCCGGCCCTCGACCTCGCCGACCACCGCCGCCAGCCCCGGATGGCGCAGCGCCTCCTCCATCACCGCCAGCACGTCACGGCCGCCCTTGACCAGGATCAGCCGGCGCGGATGCAGCCCGACCGCAGCCAGGCCGGGCGGGAACAGGTCAGCCCGCTGCATCGCCCAGAGCACCGGGCGTTCGGGGTCGTGCCGGGCCAGCAGCCCCGCGACCAGCAGGCTGGGATGGGTGCCGTGCTCCGTGTCCGGCCCGTGCCCCAGCATCTCGTGCAGGGCACCGCACGGCAGGCCGGTCCCGAACCGGGCGTCGATCGCCTCCAGCCCGAACTGCAAGCCTTTTGTGGCAGGGGCTTTCGCGCCGTCTTGGCCGATCCGGCCGATCCGGGCCCGCAGCGTCTCGATCGCCTCCGCACTGCCCACCAATCCGCTCCCGCCTCATGACAACATGAGAACATATAGCGAACATCCTGGTTGTAGGGGAAGCGCGCAGTCGACTCGCGCCCAGCTCGACCGATGGAACAGGAAACAGCCAAGGCTCTGTTATCAAAACAAATACCGGTTGAGAAACCGGATGATCTTCAGCCGGCAAGCGGCGGAGGTTGTTGCAATGTCGATCCGTCGAGACTTTTTCTCAGATGCATCCCATCCGGAGCGTCCGAATCGATCAGCCCGCGCCTGAGGAACAGGTCGATCAGCACCAGGTTCACGTTGAACTTGAACCGCTCGGTGTCGCGCACCAGCGCAAACGCTTCCTCGATCGGCATCAGGATGAACTCCGCCACCTCGCCGTCATTGGCGACCGGACGGAAGCTTTCCGGCAGAAGAAGGTCGAAGCAGTGCAGCCGGTCGCGCCGCAGTCCTTCGGGGCGCGCCATCGCGTAGCGGATGGTGCAGATCGGAACCGCCCGGCGCGCCAGCTCGACGGGCAGCCCGCATTCCTCCCAGCCTTCCTTTTCCAGCGTGCGCCGGCTGTCGTGGCCGGCGGCTACGCCGCCCGCGACCAGATGATCGAGCTTGTCCGGGTCGAGCAGCTTGTTCGCCGCCCGCCTGCCGATCCAGAGATGCGTGCCGTTCGCGCGCTCCACCAGGCCGTTCAGGTGCACCCCGTCGGCCAGGATGCCGAAGGCGGGCAGGGCGCCGCGATCAAGCGTCGCCAGCACCGGGCCGTCCGGATCGGCCCGCACGTCGAACGGCTCGGCGCGGTGCCGGAACAGGCCGCTCCGGGCCAGCGCCTCGCCAAGCGGGAGCAGCTGCTGCGCGTCTCCCAGCACCAGCGCGTCCCCGTCGCGCCGCACGCCGTGCCGCTGCAGTTCCGGCGCCAGTGCCGGCGCCACCCAGCCCACCTGTTGGTCGCCGAGCAGGAAGCGCAGGCGTTCCCCGGGCAGGCGGGTGTTGTTGCAGGCCTCGACGTGTCGCAGGAAGGGGCTGGTCATGCGCGGCCAACGCCCGGGCACCGACGGGGGTTGGCAATCGCCGCGGCCGCCTTTGCAACCCCCGGCCCGCATGCCACATCCGGGACATGACGATCCCTTCATCCGAGCCGGCATCGCGTCCGACGGCGCTTGCCACCGTGCGCGGCCTGCTTCCCTATCTTTGGCCGCGACGCGACCTGCGGACCCGGCTGCACGTGGTCGCGGCCATCGTTCTGCTTGTCGCGGCCAAGGTGGCCACGGTGTGCGTGCCTTTGGTGTATGCCCGGGCGATCGACCGGCTGTCGCATCGCGATCCCACCCACATGCTGGCGGTGCCGGTCGGGCTGATCCTCGGCTACGGCCTGCTTCGGATCGCCAGCGGCGGCTTCGGCGAGTTGCGCGACGCGGTGTTCGCGCCGGTCAAGCAGCGGGTGATCCGGGTGGCGGCGATGCAGACCTTTCGCCACCTGCACGGGCTTTCCTTGCGCTTCCACCTCGACCGTCAGACCGGCGGCGTGACCCGGGCGATCGAGCGCGGCACCCAGGCGATCGAGCTGATCCTCCGGCTCGGCGTGTTCAACATCGTGCCGACCCTGCTGGAAACGCTGATGGTCACGGCGGTGATCTGGCGGCTGTTCGATTGGCGCTACGCGCTCGCCACCCTGCTGACGGTGGTGGTGTATGTCGGCTTCACCGTGGCCTTCACCGGATGGCGCATCGGCATACGCCGTCGCATGAACGAGGTGGAAAGCGAGGCCAGCACCAAGGCGCTGGACAGCCTGCTCAACTTCGAGACCGTCAAGTACTTCGGCAACGAGACACACGAGGTCCGGCGCTACGACGAGACCCAGGCGCGCTACGAACGGGCGGCGGTGCGCACCCAGGTCTCGCTCAACATGCTCAACCTCGGCCAGGCCACCATCATCGCCGTGGCGCTGGCGGTGATCATGCTGATGGCCGCGAACGGGGTCGCGGCCGGCCGGCTGACGGTGGGCAAGTTCGTGCTGGTCAACACCTACCTGATGCAGCTGTACGGGCCGCTGAACTTCCTGGGCTTCGTTTACGCTTCCCTGCGCCAGGGGGTGGTGGACCTGGAGCAGATGTTCCGCCTGCTGGCCGAGGACCGGGAGGTGCAGGACCCGTCGGCGCCGGCCCCGCTGCCGCCCCGGCTCGGCGACGCGCCGCCGGCGGAAGTGCGGTTCGAGGGTGTGCGCTTCGGCTACCGGCCGAACCGGGAGATCCTGCACGGGGTCAGCTTCGCGGTGCACCCGGGCGGCCGCACCGCCATCGTCGGGCCGACCGGGGCGGGCAAGTCCACCCTGAGCCGGCTGCTGTTCCGCTTCTACGACGTCACCGGCGGACGGGTGACGATCGACGGGCACGACGTGCGCGACTGCGCCCAGGATGCCTTGCGCGCCGCCATCGGCGTGGTGCCGCAGGACACGGTGCTGTTCAACGACACCATACGCTACAACATCGCCTATGGCCGGATCGGCGCCACCCAGGCCGAGATCGAGCACGCCGCGGCGCTGGCGCAGGTGCACGACTTCGTTTGCAGCCTGCCGGACGGCTACGACACACGGGTCGGCGAGCGCGGGCTCAAGCTGAGCGGCGGCGAGAAGCAGCGCGTGGCGATCGCGCGCACCATCCTGAAGAACCCGCGCGTGCTGGTGCTGGACGAGGCGACCAGCGCCCTCGACACCCACACCGAGCAGGAGATCCAGGCGGCGCTCCGCACGGTGGCGGCCAACCGCACCACGCTGGTGATCGCGCACCGGCTGTCCACCGTGGTCGACGCCGACGAGATCCTGGTGCTGGTGGACGGGCTGATCGCCGAGCGCGGCACCCATCGCGGCCTGCTCGAGATGGACGGGGTGTATGCCCGCATGTGGGCGGCGCAGTCCGAGGAGGAGGATGCCGAGGCCCAGGCGGACAGCCTGCTTTCGCCGGAACTCCAGGGAGCGGGCCTGGCATGAGCCGGGATCGCGATCCATGTGTGCCGGCAACAAGGGGGAACCGAGATGAGCCTGAACCCGACCACCGGCGACAAACGTCCCGAGCAGACACGGGGACAACAGACACGGGGACAACAGACAAGGGGAGAGCAGCCCTTGGGGCAGGACGGCTCGG
>CAXTMS010000054.1:15859-17030 GCA_964245345.1 uncultured Acetobacteraceae bacterium
CAGACACGGGGACAACAGACAAGGGGAGAGCAGCCCTTGGGGCAGGACGGCTCGGTGCCGGCCGAGCTCAGCCATGCCGGCGCGGTAATCGACAAGGCGATCGAGTACATGCTGGGCGAGAACCTGCCGCCGCTGGCGATCGCGTCCGCCCTGCTTGGCGGCTCGCTCGGGCTGCTGGCCCGGACCATGGACGAGGCGGCGATGGTGCGCATGCTGCAGAACGCCATTGCCAGCGTGCGCGCAGGCGAGCTGCACCCGTCCAATGATCGCGAGACCGGCCGGGCCTGATCCCGTGCCGGCCGGAGCTTGACGGATCGGTCCGGCTCCGCGATAAGCCGCGGCTGCTTCGAACGACGCCGGCTCCACGTGCGCCGGCGCTTCTCGTTCCTCCCATCCGGGTTTGGCCTGGACACGGGGCCAGGCCAGCTTTTGAGGATCCAACGATGTCGCGCCGCTGCGAGATGACCGGCAAGGGCGTGCTGACGGGCAACAACGTCAGCCACGCCAACAACAAGACCCGCCGCCGCTACCTGCCCAACCTGCAGGACACCGCGGTGTTGTCGGACGTGCTCGGCACCACCGTGCGGATCCGGGTCACCACGCACGGGCTTCGCACCATCGAGCACAACGGCGGGCTGGACGCGTTCCTGCTGACCACGCCGAACCGCCGCCTACCGGAAGAAGCGCAGTCGCTGAAGCGGCGCATCCAGCGCGCCCAGGCCAAGAAGCAGGCTGCCGCCAGCGCCTGAGCGGCGGCTTCCGGACGCATCGCCACCCGGTTCGTCCTTGCAAATCCTGGGCATCTCGCGCATGTGAGGGCCCGAAAACAGTTTTTTCGGCCGCAGGCCTCGCCCGCGGCTCCGGAGGGCGCGCGGGCCGGTCCCGTCGCGCCTTCTTGGCTTGAGGAGAACCCCTGTCGTGTCCGACCTGTCCAAGATCCGCAACATCGGCATCACCGCGCACATCGACGCGGGCAAGACCACGACCACGGAGCGGATCCTCTACTACACCGGCGTGTCGCACCGGATCGGCGAGGTCCACGAGGGCAACACCACCACCGACTACATGGAGCAGGAGCGCGAGCGGGGGATCACCATCACCTCGGCCGCGGTGACGTGCGAGTGGAAGGACCACCGCATCAACATCATCGACACGCCCGGCCACATCGACT
>CAXTMS010000055.1:0-17001 GCA_964245345.1 uncultured Acetobacteraceae bacterium
ACGAGGCGGCCAATGGCGGGCGCCAGCCGAGCATCGACCATCTCGGCTTCCACTGGTACGACTACGGCATCGCCGACCAGCTGAACCGCCTGGACAAGTACGACAAGCCGATCTGGTTGACCGAGTTCGCCAACTGGCACAGCCAGAACGACGGCGCGCAGGTCACCACCCTCGCCGAGCAGGACGCGCAGATGACCAGCATGGTCGCAACCCTGGAAGGGCGCAGCGACGTGTTCCGCTATGCCTGGTTCACCGGACGGGTCAGCCCGGACCCGCACTACGGCCGCCTGCTCGGCGCCACCGGGCAGCTGACCGGGCTGGGCCAGCTGTACCTGTCCCTGCCGCACTGACCGTCCTCCGTCCGGTCCGGTGCGGCCGGACGGCTTGACGCTGCGGTGGCCGAGGCCGGACAACGGCAGGCATGCAGCGCATCTTCTCCGGCATCCAGCCTTCCGGCGTGCCGACCCTCGGCAACTACCTCGGCGCCATCCGCAACTGGGTGGCGCTGCAGGACGGGCACGAATGCCTGTACTGCCTGGTGGACCTTCATGCCATCACCAGCTGGCAGGACCCGGCCGCGCTCCGCGAGCAGACGCGCACCCAGGCGGCGATCCTGCTCGCCGTCGGGATCGATGCCGGGCGCCACGTGCTGTTCAACCAGTCCGCGGTCAGCGCGCATGCCAGGCTGGCCTGGATCTTCAACTGCGTGGCCCGGCTCGGCTGGCTGAACCGGATGACGCAGTTCAAGGACAAGGCGGGGAAGGACCGGGAAGCGGCGTCGGCCGGGCTGTATGTTTATCCGAACCTGATGGCGGCCGACATCCTGGCCTATCACGCGACGCGGGTGCCGGTGGGGGACGACCAGAGGCAGCACCTGGAGCTCGCCAACGACATCGCGCAGAAGTTCAACCATGACTATGCGGTGGAGTTCTTTCCAGAGGTGGAGGCGCTGGTGCCGCCTGAGGCAGCGCGGGTGATGAGCCTGCGCGACGGCACCCGGAAGATGAGCAAGTCGGACCCGTCGGATCAGAGCCGGATCAACCTGCTCGACGACGCGGACGCGATCGCGCTCAAGATCCGCCGGGCGAAGACCGATCCGGAGCCGCTGCCGTCGGAGCTGGCGGGACTGGAGGGGCGGCCGGAAGCGCGCAACCTCCTGACCATCATGGCAGCGCTGGAACAACGCAGCCTGGACGCCGTGCTGGCGGAGCATGGCGGGCAAGGGTTCGGGGTGTTCAAGGCGGCGCTGGCGGAGCGGGTGCAGGCGACGGTGGCGCCGATCGCTGTCGAGGCGCAGCGGCTGCTGGGCGATCCGGGGCATCTGGACGCGGTGCTGCGGCAGGGAGCGGCGCGGGCGGGGGCGATCGCGGAGCCGATCGTGCGCGAGGCGGAGCGGATCGTGGGCTTTCTCGGCTGACGGAGCAGTCTGTCATGAAGCAGGCGCTGCACACGCTGACGATCGAGACCCGGGGCAAGGGGCTGGTGGACGTCACCCGCCCGGTGCTGGACTGGGTGGGACGCCAGGGGATCGCGACCGGGCTGCTGACGCTGTGGTGCCAGCATACCTCGGCGTCGCTGACGGTGCAGGAGAACGCCTCGCCCGAGGTGCTGGGCGACATCGCGCGCTATTTCGAGACGATCGCCCCGGAAGAGCGCGGGCGCTACGTGCACGACGACGAGGGGCCGGACGACATGCCGGCGCACCTGCGCACCATGCTGACCGGGGTGCAGCTGACGATCCCGGTGGGCGACGGGCGGCCGGTGCTGGGGACGTGGCAGGGGATCTACCTGTTCGAGCACCGGCGCCGGCCGCACCGGCGGCGCGTGGTGCTGCACCTGCTGGGAGAGTAGCGGGAGCGAGGCACATGGCCGGCAGCGGCAATCGCGGCCAAAGCCGGTGGCGCCGCTGCTGCCGGCGGTGATGCTGCTGGTGTTCGGCACCAACCTCCAGGGCGTGCTGCCCCTGACCGAGGTCAGGATGGCATGCGACGTTCCGGGCTGGTTGAGCTTGGTCGGCGAACGCCCGGGGGGTCAAGTTGGCCAGCGCCGCGTGCGGGCGCTCCTCGTGGTGGATCCTCCACTCCTTGATCCAGGACGCGTTCAGGCATTTCATCCGCAGCCGGGCGTTGAACGCCTCGATAAAGGCCTTCCGCGGGTGTGCCTGGCTGGGAGAAGTCGCTCTCCGCCTTGTTCAAGCACCGGCAGCGGCGTGTCGTCGACGAAAACCCGATCGCCGGCCATGACGTGCGCGACCAGCCGCTCGTGCAGCGCCTCCGAGCCACCAGCGCACAGGGCTGGCCAGCGGACAGGACGGCGCTGCCGGAGCCGCTGGTGACTATTGTTTCACAAGTGGATCACGCCATCGCTTTGCAATCCTCGCAGCAGGGCCTCGACATCAAGCCCGATCGCCTCGATCGGCGCGTCGAAACGAGCTGCCAATGCAGCCACGATGTCCGAAACGGTGCGTTGGCCGTCGACCAACTCCAGAACCGCGACGCCAGAGTCGTTCAGCGTGATCAGGCGCTCGGGTGCGAGAACGATTGTGGTGCGGCGCACTCTATCATGGCGGAGCCGGTAGCCGGGATTGAAGGCGGGTACGGCGTTCATGAGCCGGGAACGAAGGCACCCGGCGGGATGCGGCCCGGTTCGACGTAGGCATAATGAAGCGCGTCGAGTTGAGACCAAAGCACGTCGCACTTGAAGCGGAGCGCGGCGAGCACGGCGTCCTGATCCTCACGCGTCCGAGCGTTGGCGTGGACGTAGGCGAGCGCCCACTCGACATCCTTGGGCGCCTGGGTCAGGCGTGGGGTGAAGTAGGCGAGCGTGTCCGGCCCCACGAAGTCGTAATGCGCCAGCATGCCGGCGACGCGCTCGCTGATGATGGCGGGCGAGAACATCTCGGTAAGCGACGAGGCGATGGCTTCGAGGATCGGGCGTTCGCGAACAAAGGCGATGTAGGCGTCGGTCGCGAAGCGGGTGCCGGCGAGGACGCCCACCGTGGACTGGACGTAGGTCGGATCGAGGCCGAGGCCCTCGGTCAGCTTGAGCCAGCGCGCGACGCCGCCGGTCTGGTCTTCAACCCCATCATGGTCCTCAAGGCGGCTGCGCCAGGCGCGTCGCAGCTCGTGGGACGGCAACCGGGCCAACAGGGTCGCGTCCTTCATGGGAATGCGGCTTTGGTAGTAGTAGCGGTTGAGCGCCCAGGCCTGCACCTGACCGCGATGGAGACCGCCGTCATGCAGCAACCGGTGGAAGGGGTGGTGGATGTGGTAGCGCTTGTCCCCTACGGCGTGCAGAGCCTCGCGCATCTGGGGCTGGGTGAGCACCGGGGCACTCACCAGACGATCTCCATGCCGTCATAGGCGACGTCCCAGCCGGCGCTCCGGACGGCGGCATGTTCGGCGGAATCCTCCAGCAGGACGGGGTTCGAGTTGTTGAGGTGGATCAGGACCGGTCGGCGGACGCCGAGGCCGGCAAAACAGGCGAGGGTGCCGTTCGGTCCGAATATGCTCATGTGGCCCATGCGTGCAGCGGTCTTCGGACCGAGGCCCTCCCGGATCATCTCGTCGTCGGCGGCAAGAGTGCCATCGAACAGGACGGTGTCGGCGCCACGCAGGCGTTGGGCAAGCACGGGCGTGACCGCGGCGCAACTCGGTATGAACAGGAGGGTCGCGACGCCATCGGTGACTGCACAACCGACCGTGGCCTCGTTCTCCTCGATCGAGGGCGCGACGCCCGGCCGCTCCGCGTGGAGCGGGATCTTGCCCGGAACCGAGAACAGGCTGACGACCAGGCTGCCCTGCCTGCCGTCGGGGAGTGGGACGGCAACCGGCGTGTCGAGCGGAACCGTGGTGCGGGTCACGAGCTCGCGCGCGAGCACTTTGAAGATCGGGTTGGCGTCCAGTACCGCGTGCGTCGCCGCAGTGGCAAGAACGGCGAACGGCTGACGCTCTCGAAGGGTCAGCAGGCCGGCGATGGCATCGACCTCGCCGCCGGTCAGCACGACCGCAACGATCGGTGAGGCACGCGGTCCCGAAGCCGGTTGCAGAAACGGTGTCTGCTCGATCTGCTGGCCAATATCCGGTGACGCGTTCAACAAGATCCAGGATCGACCGTCGGCACTGACCGCCACGGACGTCTGGGTCCTGCGTTTCGCCGACGGATCGTTGCCACGGGCGCGCCGACATCCTTCGGCGCCAGAATTCCACTGCGGAAACCCGCCACCCGCGGCGGCTCCCAGGACGATCGCGCGCATGGCCAGGCCTTGGGTACCTGCCGACCACCCGGAGGAGGTCGGCCAGGCGTGCAGGTGCTACTTCGGCAGCTGTGCCGAAACGTAGGAGTTGATCTCGGCACCGAGCGGGATGACGACGTAGTTCGGCTTGGACCAGGCCATGATGCTTCCCTTTACAACGATCTATAGCTTCACACGCGGGTTCGTTCCGCGTCAACCTGATCGTCATCCGGCCACCGTGCGACCGCCCGACACGTCGGCGGACATCCTGCACCCCGGTCTTCATGTAATCGTCACCGATCAACAACGACGGTTTCTACGCGGCGGCAAATATGGCGCAGCGCAACTATTCTTGTCTGCTTAAACTACGCTCGACGACGTGCCGATCGTCTGCTACGCAAGCTATCGTTACGAACCGTCGCAACGGAGACACCATGTTCGGCTGGCCAAGATCCACGCGTCAAACCGTGGCGACCGCCACCGTCGTTGCGACGGTGCTGCTGACGCAGTTCCAGGCAGCCCGGGCGCAGGTCAACATCCTGACCCAGCACAACGACAACCTGCGGGACGGCGTGAACGCAGGCGAGATCGCGCTCACGCCGGCGAACGTCAACCAGACGCAGTTCGGCCTGTTGTTCAAGATCCCGGTGGACGACCAGGTCTTCGCCCAGCCGCTGGTGGTCGCCAAGGTCAACATCGCCGGCGGAACGCATAGCGTGGTCTACGTCGCGACCGCGAACAACAGCGTGTACGCGTTCGATGCCAACACCGGCACCCAGTACTGGCACGTCAACTTCGGCACGCCGATGAGCATGGCCATCGCCAAGTGGAACTGCCAGGACGTGCTGGGATCATCCGGGATCATGAGCACGCCCGTTATCGCCAACAACAGCCTCTATGTCGTCGCGCAGACCTACGTGAATTCGACCTCCGTTCACCGTTTGCATTCCCTGAACCTGTCCACGGGCGCCGAGCAGCCGAACAGTCCGGTGGTGATCCAGAGCAGCGACTTCAACTCCTACGACGAGCTTCAGCGTCCGGCCCTGCTGGCAGCCAACGGCAACGTCTACTTCTCCTTCGCGGGACATTGCGATGAGGGATCCTGGAAGGGCCTGACCTTCGCTTATAGCCAATCCACTCTGGCTCAGGTCGGCGTCTTCGACGCGGCCCCGAACACCAACGGCAACGGGATCTGGCAGTCGGGCAACGGCGCCGCGGCCGACGCAACCGGCAACATCTACTGGGTGACCGGCAACGCCCCCAGGGGCAGCACCGGGTGGGACGGTGTCCAAGACTTCAGCGAGACCCTGCTGAAGGCGAGTCCGACCCTGAGCCTGGAGGACTGGCACACGCCGACCAACTGGTCCAACATCGACTACTACGATTCGGATCTGACAGCTTCCGGACCGATGCTGCTGTTGAACACGAACCTGCTGGTAGCCGGTGGCAAGGACGGCAACCTGCGTCTGGTGAACACCGGCAACATGGGTCATCTGGGCGACAGCACCGCCGTCCAGAACTGGCTGGCCACCTCGTCGCACATCCATTCGCTCAACTACTTCAACTCGAACCTGTACGTTTGGGGACAATCTGACTACCTGAAGGTGTTCAAGTTCGGCGGCACGACGTTCAGCACCACCCCGACCTACACCGGTACCATCCAGGCGGCCGGTCATCCGGGCGCCTCGTTGTCGATCTCTTCGGCCGGCACCGCAAACGGCATCCTTTGGGCTGCCACTAACTCGCAGGGCCAGTCCGGTGGCCTCGGTTCCTGGCACATGACCGAACCCGGCATTCTCTATGCCTATAACCTCGCCAACATGTCGCAGCTCTGGACCAGCGAACAGAACGCGTCCCGCGACGACTGCAACAATTACGCGAAGTTCACCGATCCGACGATCGCCAACGGCAAGGTCTACCTTCCCAGCTTCGGCAACGCGCAGACGCAGAGCGGGCAGGTGTGCGTCTACGGCGAACTGGCTGCCGGATCGACCGGACCCACCGGCACGTTCCTCATCCCGAACGGGACCTACTACGTGACCAGTGCCCTGGATGGCCAGGCAATCGATGATCCCGGTTTCTCGGCGACGGCCGGCATGGGCCTGGAGCAGTGGACGCTCAACAAGGGCACCAACCAGCAGTGGACGGTCACCAATCTCGGCAACAACGTCATCACGCTGACCAACGTCGCCAGCGGGCAGGCTCTTGAAGTCAGGGGCGGCTCCAACGCAGCCAGCGCCCTCGTCGATCAGAACCTGAACCAGGGCAGCCTGTGGCAGCAATGGACCGTGTCCTCACCGGGCGGCGGCGCCATAGAGTTGACCAACAACGTAACTGGTCAGGCGCTCGACATCGACGCGGGATCGAAGACCGCAGGCGCCCCGCTTGACCAGTATCCGTATCACAACGTGTCCTGGCAGTTGTGGAACTTCACGTCGGTGAACTGATGCTGACGGGACATCACGACGCAGCACGATCAAGCTGCCGGTCTGCGTCGCCTACTCGAAGAGATCGATGAGAATCAGTCGAAGAAACGTCGTCGCCGCGGCCCTGCTGTCCTCCGCATCCCTCGGTCTGGGTATGTCGAGCCGCGCACAGGGTTCGATGGCGATGAACATGGACCGAGAGGAGCAACCGAAGCGGCCCAAGGTTCCGAGGCTGCCGGCAATCCTGTCCCGGACGGTCGCTACCATCGAGGTCGACGCCGCCTACAGCACGTTGCGACAAGGCGCCGACACGCTTGATGCGGTCCTGCAGATCACCCGGGCGCGGGAAGACAATCCCAACGACCCGACCGCTGGCCTGGGCGGCCTGCCAAACCAGGACGGCGTCGTGCAACTCGACGCCTGCTGTTTCCATGGGCCGAGCCGCAAGAGCGGCGCGGTCTCCGGCCTGAGCGACATACGCAACGCTTCCATGGTGGCTCGCGCCGTCATGGAGAAGACCGACTGCCCGTTGCTGACCGGCGTCGACGCCAAGCACTTCGCGACGTCGCAGGGCTTTCCGGCCGAGCAACTGTTGACCGATCGGACCAGGAAGATCTGGGCGTTGTGGAAGCAGGTCCAGGCCTCGCCCTTGCCGACCGGACCGATCCGCCTCGATCCCACGCGGTCCAAGTCGGATCGGCCCCGGTTCCTGCCTGCCTCGGGCGAGGATTTCGACAACCTGGTGAACCAGTTCGCCAGCGTGGCAGCCAAGCTGGGAATCGAGCCGCAATGGACCTGGGCCGCTGCCTATGCGGCATTGTTTCCCGCTGCAACGCCGCTTTGCGTCCTGGCGGCGAACGCGAAGAACGAGATGTCCTGTGCCTCGACCACGAGCGGGATGCCCTGGCGGATGGCAGGAGCCGTCGGCGACGTCGCGATCCCTGGCGCCGGTTGCTATCTCGATCCGGATGTCGGTTCGGCGGCGGCCAGCGGCACTGCCGAGGCCAACATCAGGATCGCCGGCGCCTCGCTGATCGTGGAGAACATGAGGAAGGGGATGTCGCCGGGCGATGCCGGCATGGACGCGCTGCGGCGCATCGCCGCCTGGTATCGCCACGACATGGCGAGGCTTCGCTTCGTCGAGATCGTCTACTACGTCCTGCGCAAGGACGGCGCCTATGATTCCGTTTCGCTCTGGCGCGGTGACCGCACCAATCACCCTCGCACCTACATGGTCCATGACGGCGTTCGCCGGTCCGAGGAGTGTTTGTTCCTGTTCGACGGAAGTCCCATGACGGCCACGTGATGGCCGTGTCCGGCCAGCGCTTCATATCGATCGGTTGATGTCTGCAGCACACGCCTTCGACATTCGTGGCATGCCTCGATGGGCGCAGCCTTGATCCTGTCCCGATCATTCTTCAGGCAAGCTGGCATCAGAACGTCACCTTCGCGCCGCCGAAGCCGCCGATCGGCGCGGCCGGGCTGAACGATCGCGGATTGGTCGCGTTGGGTGCCTGGAACAGCGAAACCGATTGCACCGGCGAGAAGGTGCCAAAGGTCGAATAGCCGGCATCCGTCAGGTTCTCGATCGTGCCGAACACCTGCACGCTCGACGTCAGCTGATAAGCCGTGTGCAGTTCCAGCGTGAAGAAGCCGGGAAGCTTCGGCGTCAGGTTGGCTTCGTCGCCGAACAGGTACTGGCCTGCCTGCAGGATGCCCCGGACGCCGACGCTCCAGCGATCCGTGAGGCGGCCGTCGAGCTGGAAGCTCAGCCGCCCTGCCGGCACGCCCGGCAGCCGATCGCCCGACCGTATCGTGATGTCGCCGTTCACGTCGGCAGCCGGGTTGCTTCCGGCCGACTCGACAAACGTCGATCCAAAGCTTGCCTCGACATAGGCGTAGCTGATGGCTGCGTCCCAGCGCGGCATTCGCACCACGAGCGAGGCGTCGAGACCTTGCCGCCGGGTCAGGCCGACATTGGTGAAGAAGGCGCGGTTCAGGTTCGGGCTGTTGACGAACACGATGTCGTCGTCGGAGTCGGTGCGGAACAGCTCGACGCGGTAGATGACTCTTCCGTCGCCGATTTGATCCAGCGTGCCGCGAGCGCCGACCTCGACCGTATGCGCCACCACCTGCTTGAGATCGGGATCACCGACGAAGAAGTTGGCGAGCGAGCAGGTATCGGCCGGACCGGCGCAGGACAACTCGGCGGGGGTCGGAACCCGGTTGGTTTCCGCATAGCTCGCATAGGGAACCAGCCAGTCGGCCACGCGGTAGGTCGCGCCGACCGTCGGGTTGAACCGGTTATAAGCGTGACGGCCCGAAAGGTCGTTGCCGTTCTTGTCCGAAAGGTTGACCTCCGCGGCGTTGAAGCGCCCGGCCGCGGTGAACGTCAGGCGCCTGGTGAGATCGAGCGAGTCGCTCGCGTACACGCCGCCATAGGCATCGTCGACCCCGACGCGGACCGGGACGTTGTTGCCGGGCTCGTCGATGGTGATGCCGGGTCCGATGAAGACGCGGGTGTCTGGCGTCAGGCCGCCGAGCAGGCTGGTTGCGGAGAACGCCGTCTGCGCGCCGTCGAAGCTGGCGCCGACCAGCGCCCGGTTCGCCAGGCCGATCACGCTCCCGGCCCTGCTCGCCTGCACCGCGGCGCCGTAGCGGTTCGTGTTGGTCGTCTGCTCGTCGAGCTCGGAGATCGGGCCGCCGTTCGAGACGTCGATGATCGGCGCGCCGCCGCGCGTGGTCGCTGGATCGCCGTCGCCGGCGCAGAGCAGCCCGGTGCCGTTGTCGCACGGCGTATCGTCGGAAGCGTTGCCGTTTACGACGCGCTGAAGGAAGTAGCCGTAATAAGCGTTGCCGTTGAGCAGAACGGTGCCGAGCGTGACGGCCCCTGAAACCTCGAGCTGGGCAAACTTGTTGGTGATGAGGTTCGGACCGGTGAACTGGGCCTGCGGGTCGACCGAGAGGAGCTGGACCGGCGTCGTGCCGGGACCGTTCAGCGACGAGTTCGCCAGCGACAGGGTGACGTGGACGTTGGAACTGTCTCGACGCCATCCGGCATCCGCGAACAGGGTCTGGACGTCGGTGCTCTGCAGGTCGCGCCATCCATCCTGATGCTGCACGCCGCCGGCGACGTAGAAGGCGAAGTCGCCGGCACGCGTCCCATATTGGCCGTCGGTGGTGACGGTGCCGAACGATCCTCCGGACAGGTCGGCCTCGCCGCCCTGCCAGTCGAAGCCGTTGCGGAGGTGAACGCTGGCCGCCCCGCCAAGGGCGTTCAGCCCGTAGATCGGGTCGCTGTCCTCAAGGGTGACCCGATCGATCGCGATCTGCGGCAGCAGATCCCAGTCGACGGTGTCGCCGAACGGCTCGTTGAAGCGGACCCCGTTCACGTAGACGGCCAGCCCCTGAGACGTGCCCTGGAGCGGGGAGGCTTCGAAGCCGTTGTAGAACAGGGACGGCTGCAACGGGTTTCCGGAGGCGCTGTCCAGCTCCAGGCCCGGGATGTCGGTGCCGAGCGCATCCAGCACGTCGGGAGGCCCGGCGAAGTCGAGATCGGACCGGCGCAGCGTGGTGCTGCCGGTCGGAAGGCTGGCATCGTTCCCGCCCGCATCCGACAGCGGTGTCGGACGCACGATGATCTGCTCGGCTGGCGTGCCTGGGCCGGCCGGAGACACGCTCTGCGCGCGGGCGGCAGCGTCGGACAGGGCCGCCACGAGCACGGCGAAGGTGGCCGAGCCGGCGAGTCGGCCGTATCGTTGCCGCGTCGGTTCCCGACGCGGCTTCATCAGCGGGAGATCGTCTTTGCCCGGCGGTACGCCAGCTCCGGCGGTCGCTGTCCCCGAGCCGCCACCGCGTCCGTCATGATCCCGTGATGCGGTGACAGGTCGCATGCCGGGTCGGTCGCCGCGGCGTCGCCGAGAAGCGCGAATGCCTGACATCGGCAGCCGCCCCAGTCCGTTTCACGTAGGGCGCAGTCCCGGCAAGGCGGCTTCATCCACGTCGTGCCGCGGAACCGGTTGAACGCCGGGTCGTCACGCCAGATCGAACCGAGCGACCGCTCGCGAACCGATGGAAAGACGAGGTGGTCGATCGTTTCCGCGGCGTGGCAGGGAAGCGCCTTGCCGGACGGGGAAATGTTGAGCATCCGACGCGCCCAGCCGCCCATGCAGGCTTTCGGCCGCCGGGCATGGTAGTCGGGCGTCACGTAGTCGATCTGCAGGCGTCCCGCGTGCGCGATCCGGGCAGCTTCCACGGCCGCGGTGGCGGCGTCCACCTGAGCGCGGTCCGGCATCAACGCGTCGCGGTTTTTCAACCCCCAGCCATAGTATTGCGTGTGCGCGATCTCGATCCGTGACGCGCCGATGGCGATGCCGAGATCGATCATCTGCGCGACGCATGACGCGTTCTGCCGATGGATGACGAAGTTGGCGGTGAGCGGCAGGCCGGCTGCCCTGATCACCCGAGCCGCTTCGAGCTTGCGCGCCTGCGCGCCCCGCACACCGCCAATCCGTTCGGCCTCTTCGACGTTGACATGCTGGAAACTCAACTGAACGTGGTCGAGCCCGGCCTTGCGCAGGGTGTCCATCCGGCGCTCGTCGAGTTGCATGCCGGAGGTGATGAGGTTGGTGTAGAGTCCTGCCAAAGCCGCATGACGAACCAGGACGTCGAGATCGGCGCGCGCCATCGGTTCGCCGCCGGTGAAATGAAGCTGCAGCACGCCAAGTTCCGCGGCCTCATCGAACACGCGCTGCCACTGCACCGTTTCAAGCTCGTCGCGACGCGGCTCAAGTGCGAGTGGATTCGAGCAGTAGCCGCACTGCAGGGGGCAGCGGTGCGTCAGCTCTGCGATCAGGCCGAGCGGCGCTTCGGGATCGCCGGGTTCCGGCTGCGTCACGTGACGAGAGCTCCCTTGAAGTGCATGTTGAAGCGGCATCGGGACGATCAACAAAACAGACCGCGCTTGTCGTTTCCGTCAGGCTTCCCACCAAGATGCAGGGCGTAGAACGCGCTGGATCGATCGTATAAACCCCCGCGGGCTCCACCACCACCACCGTGCCAGGTGGCAACGGCTGCCTTCAAGGCGATCGCTTCATTCTGGTCGATCACCTGATACAGGCAAGGCGCTGATCCCTATTCGACGACCGGCTCTCTCGCACTCTGCTTCAGCTTCAATGCCGGCACCAGCGTGGCGAGCAGCAGGGTCAGCACGGTTATCGCGAACACCGCCCAGAAGGTGAGGTGCAGCGAGTGTCCCAACGCAGCGCGCACGGCGCTGTCGCTTGCGGCTCGCCCCGGCTGGCCGAGCAGCCGTCGGATGGCTTCGAAGTCGGCCGCACTGCTCCCGCCGTGGCGCGTGAGGCTGAGGTTGAGCACACCGCCCAGCACGGTGGCGCCAAGCGTGCTCCCGAGGTTGCGCGAGAAGAGGTTGGACGCGGTCGCCGAGCCGCGCTCGGCCCAGCCGACACTGCCCTGGATCAGCACGATGGCCGAGGTGCTCAGGAACCCCATGCCAAGCCCCATCACCAACGAGCCGCCGCCCGCCAAGGCTGGCGCCGTGTCCGGCTTCAGGACGAGAAAGGCCAGCGCCCCGGTTGGAAGCAGCACCGCGCCGAACAGGAGGGTGGCGCGCAGGCCGAAGCGGCCAAAGTTGCGCGCGGCCAACGTGGCCCCGATCGGCCAGCCGAGCACCATGGCAGTCAGCGTGAACCCCGCGACCAGCGCGGAGCGGCCCATCACGCCCTGGACGAACATGGGCAGGAAGGTGGTCAAGCCGATGATCGCCATGCCGCTGAGCAGGGTGGTGATGTTGGTTGCAGCAAGAGGGCGACGCCTCCACAGCGAGAAGGCAAGCATGGGGTCCTGGGCCCGCCGCTCCTGCCAAACGAACAACGCCCCGCCGAGCAGGAAAACGCCGCCGCTCCAGATTGCCGTCCGGCTGCCGCCAAGGGTCCCGGCCTCCGTGATGGCGAGCATCAGGGCCGCGATCGTCACCGTGAACAACGCGGCGCCCGCCACGTCCAGGCTGCGGACCCCGCTTGCCACGTCTTCCCGCAGAAAGGCGATGAAGCCCGCCGCCGCTGCAACGCCGATCGGCAGGTTGATCCAGAAGATCCAGCTCCAGCTCAGGTGCTGGATGATCAGCCCGCCAGCCAGGGGCCCCAGAACCGACGAGATGCCCCATACGCTGGCCAGCCAGCCCTGGACCCGCCCCCGCTCCTCGACCGAGTAAAGGTCGCCGACCACGGTGACCGAGATCGGCTGGATGGCGCCTGCGCCGACGCCCTGCAGCAGGCGGAACACGATCAGCGACGACATGGACCAGGCGAAGCCGCACAGCGTCGAGCCGAGAAGGAACACCGCGATCCCGACCAGCAGCACCGGCTTGCGGCCGTAAAGGTCGGCGAGCTTGCCGAACACCACGGTGGTTGTGGTCTGGGTCAGCAGAAAGGACGAGAACACCCAGGCATACAGATGCAGGTCACCAAGCTGGCCCGCGATCTGCGGCATGGCGGTCGAAACGATGGTGGCCTCGATCGCGATCATGAACGTGGCGGCGATGACGGAGGCCAGGACCAGCGGGCGGCGGAGAGAAGGAGATGCAGACATGGCGTCTAGCTAGACCGCGCCTGCCCGACAGACCAGCGCCACGATGCGGTGCGCATGCAGCGGCTGGTGTTGAGCAGCGGGCAACGTCAGGCGCCTGGTGCGCGGGCGTGAGGTGCTGGCCAGCGGGCGCCGGCGGCAGGTCGCGACCATCGGCAGCGGGCATGAGCAGCCGACCCATCGATCGTCGTCCGCTTGCCCTGTGCTGGCTAGAGCGCCTTGCGGTGCTCCGGGTAGTCGGCCTCGAGCGTGACTTCCTTCCAGGACCCGAACTCGGCGCGGAGCCGGTCGAGCTTGGCGTGCGCCATCTCGAACGCGGGCGCGCCGAGCAGAAGGCGAAGCGGCGGGTTCTCGGCCGTCACGGCGGTGATGATCGCTTCCGCCCCGCGTGCCGGGTCGCCGACCTGGTTGCCGCTCCGCTCGCGGGTCTGGCGCCGGCGCGCGCCGGCGGTCTCGTCATAGGCGTCGATCGTGGTCCCGCTTTCGACGATCGAGCGGCCGGCCCAGTCGGTGCGGAACGGGCCGGGCTCGACGATGGTCACCTTGATGCCGAGCGGCGCGCCCTCGATCGACAGGGACTCGGACAGGCCTTCCACCGCATACTTCGTCGCGTGGTAGAAGCCGGTCGCGGCGAAGCTCACCAGGCCGCCGATCGACGAGATGTTGACCACGTGGCCCTTCTTCTGCGCGCGCATCAGCGGCAGTACCGCCTGCGTCAGCGCGATCAAGCCGAACACGTTGGTTTCGAACTGGGCCCGTATGCCCTCGTCCTCGCCTTCCTCGATCGCGGCCAGGTAGCCGTAGCCGGCGTTGTTCACCAGCACGTCGATCCGCCCGAACTTGCGTTCGGCCTCCGCGACGGCGTTTCGGATGTTGGCGCGGTCGGTGACGTCGAGCCGGATCGCAAGCGCCCGGTCGGCGTGACCTTCGACAAGATCGTCGAGCTGTGCCGGATTGCGCGCGGTCATCACCGCACGCCAGCCGCGGGCGAGCACGAGCCTGGCAAGCTCGCGGCCAAACCCGGTCGAGCAACCTGTGATGAACCAGACGGGCATTTGGCTCGCTGACATGAAGACGCTCCGTTTGAAGGCGTGGAGACCGAGGTCCGGACCAGGCCGCTCAACACCAGGGCCGCCATCGTCTTTGGGCCTAGGTAGTCGGCGGGTTGGTTCCTGCCAAGGAGGCGCATGCGCTGGCGTTGCGCGGGCCGATCCCATGTGGAAGTTGGCCCGATCCTCTTCGGCGATGCGTCGACCTGGCTGATGCAGGGATGACGCTGCACCACCCTGAGCAGGTTGCTCGCCCAAAGGTGGCGATGGACCCCTCGTGGTCCCGGTCGGGACGGGGGGATCGAGACGTCCGCGCCCGCACCTAAGCGGCGGCGGAGCCAAGCATTCGCTCCTCCGGCAGCGAGCAGGGGCTGCGACATCCGACTTCCGGCAGCGCGTCCAGGAACGCCTGCGGAGGCGGCTGGGATTGTTGACGCTCGGCTATCATCGCCTGCCGGAACGGGTTGGTCAGCCCGAAGCGAGGATCCCCGCGTGGTGCGCGACGTGGTCGGCGATCACGGTCTGGATGAACCAGTAGGAGTGGTCGTAGCCGGGATGGCGGCGGAGGGTCAGGAGCTGGGCGGCAACCGTGGCGGCCTGGCCAAGGGCGTCGGGGTGGAGCTGGTCGGACAGGAACTGGTCGTCGGTGCCCTGGTCGACCAGGATCTGGGTCGGGTGGGTGTGGCCGGCGCGCAGCAGCAGGCTGGCGTCGTAGGGGGCCCAGGTGGTCTGGTCGGGGCCGAGGTAGCGCTCGAAGGCCTTGCGGCCCCAGGGAACGGCGACAGGGTTGCAGATCGGGGCGAGGGCGGACACGGAGTGCCAGCGCGCGGGGTCGCGCAGGGCCAGGGTGAGGGCGCCGTGGCCGCCCATGGAATGGCCGGTGATGCCGCGCCGGTCGGAGCGGATCGGGAACCGGGCTTCGACCAGTGCGGGAAGCTCGTGCGCGACTAGGCTGCCCATGCGGTAGTGGGCGGACCAGAGGGGTTCGGTGGCGTCGAGATAGAAGCCGGCGCCGGTGCCGAAGTCCCAGTCGGTGTCCTCGCCCGGGATGCCGGCGCCGCGGGGGCTGGTGTCGGGAAAGACCAGGGCCAGGCGGTGCTCGGCGGCGAAGCGGAGGATGCCGGACTTGGTGGCGAAGGTGGTCTCGTCGCAGGTCAGGCCGGCCAGGACGTAGAGGGCGGGAAACGAGGCGTCGGTGCTCGGGACGTCGCGAGCGGGGATGAAGACGGCATACCGGGTGTCGAGGCCGCCCAGCGCCTCGGAGCGGTGGGCGTAGACGCCGAAGGTGCCGCCGTGGCAGCGCTGCTCGGAGACCGTGCGCATCAGTACAGCACCACGGTGCGGATGCTTTCCCCACGGGTCATCAGGTCGAAGCCCTCGTTGATGCGCTCCAGCGGCAGGCGGTGGGTGATCAGCGGGTCGATGCTGATCCTGTTCTCCATGTACCAATCGACGATCTTCGGCACGTCGGTGCGGCCGCGGGCGCCGCCGAACGCCGAGCCGATCCACCGGCGGCCGGTGACGAGCTGGAAGGGACGGGTGGAGATCTCCTGGCCGGCGCCGGCGACGCCGATGACCGTGGACACGCCCCAGCCGCGATGGGCGCATTCCAACGCCTGGCGCATCAGGGTGGTGTTGCCGACGCACTCGAAGGAATAATCCGCGCCGCCGCCGGTGAGCTCGACCAGGTGGCCGACCAGGTCGGCGTTCTCGCCGAGGTCGCGGGGGTTGACGAAGTGGGTCATGCCGAACTGGCGCGCCATCGCTTGGCGGGCGGGATTGAGGTCAACGCCGACGATCTGGGCCGCCCCCACCATGCGGGCGCCCTGGATCACGTTGAGGCCGATGCCGCCGAGGCCGAACACCACCACCGACGCGCCGTACTCGACCTTGGCGGTGAACAGCACGGCGCCGACCCCGGTGGTGACGCCGCAGCCGACATAGCAGATGGTGTCGAACGGGGCGTCGGCGCGCACCCTGGCCAGCGCGATCTCGGGCAGCACCGTGTAGTTGGCAAAGGTCGAGCAGCCCATGTAGTGCAGGATCGGCTGCCCCTTGTAGGAGAAGCGGGTGGTGCCGTCTGGCATCAGGCCGCGGCCCTGCGTGGCGCGGATGGAGGTGCACAGGTTGGTCTTGCGAGACAGGCAGGAGCGGCACTGGCGGCATTCGGGGGTGTAGAGCGGGATCACGTGGTCGCCGGGCTTCAAGCCGGTGACGCCGGGGCCGATTTCGACGACGATGCCGGCGCCCTCGTGGCCGAGGATGGCGGGGAACAGGCCCTCGGGGTCGGCGCCGGACAGGGTGTACTTGTCGGTGTGGCACAGGCCGGTGGCCTTGATCTCGACCAGCACCTCGCCGGCGCGCGGGCCTTCGAGCTGCACCGTCTCGATCTCCAGGGGGCTGCCCGCCTCGAAGGCGACCGCCGCGCGCACGTCCATGATCCGGTGTTCCCTCGTCCCGTGACGGATGGCAGAGAAGGGCGGGGCCGGATCTGGGTCAATGGCCGGGCGCGTCACGGCCGCGTTTGCCGATGTGTGGAGGATCCGGCGCGATGGCGAACCCGGCGCGTCGGATCCTGCTGGCTCTGGGGTGCGGCATCGCCACCGGGCTGGCGCTGCACGGCCTGGCTCCGGCGCCGGTGGCGCAGGCGGTGACGGGGACGGCCGGCACGGCGGCTGAGCTGTTC
>CAXTMS010000056.1:0-16929 GCA_964245345.1 uncultured Acetobacteraceae bacterium
GACCTGCATCTCGCCCTTCACGTCCGGTGCCAGGGCGCGATCCGCGAGGGGGTCGCCGCACGCCGGCGGAACCCGTTCCCGAAGAGTTTGTCCTGCCGCCACATGCATCGCCACCCGCCGTCGTCCCGACCGCCGGAAGCTATGACGCCAAGGTTACGCCCTGCTCATGAAGGAGCGATTAACGCCGCCGACCCCCGGAAGCACGGCAGAAGCCGGACCGGGGCGGGCGTCCGTCAGGCGGCGCGCTGGAGGTCGAGCTTCGACCAGGCGGCCGACAGCGCGGACACCAGCGCCTCGATGTCGGCATCGCCGTGCAGCGGCGTGGGGGTGATGCGCAGGCGCTCGCTGCCGCGCGGCACGGTGGGATAGTTGATCGGCTGCACGTAGATGTCGTGGTCGTGCAGCAGCCGCTCGGACAAGGCGCGGCAGCGCACCGGGTCGCCCACGATCACCGGCACGATGTGGCTCGGGTTGTTGACGTGCGGCAGTCCTTCCTCGTCCAGGCGCCGCCGCAGGGTGGCGACGCGCTCGGCGTGGGCGGCACGCTCGGCGCCGCTCCCGCGCAGGTGACGCACGCTGGCCAGCGCGCCCGCCGCCACCGCCGGCGGCAAGGCGGAGGAGAAGATGAAGCCCGACGCGAACGAGCGCACGAAGTCGCACAGCGCCGCCGAGCCGGCGATGTAGCCGCCGACCACGCCGTAGCCCTTGGCCAGCGTGCCCTCGATCACGGTGAGCCGGTGGGAGGCCCCGTCCCGCTCGGCGATGCCGCCGCCCTGCGGGCCGTAAAGCCCGACCCCGTGCACCTCGTCGAGATAGGTCATGGCGCCGTGCCTGTCCGCCACGTCGCACAAGGCGGCGACCGGGGCGACGTCGCCGTCCATGGAGTACACGCTCTCGAAGGCGACGATCTTCGGCACGTCCGGCGGCAGCAGGCCCAGCACGCGATCGAGGTCGTCCGGATCGTTGTGCCGGAACACGTGCTTGGGCGCGCGGCTGTGTCGCATGCCCTCGATCATGGAGGCGTGGTTGGCGGCGTCGGACAGCACCACGCAGCCGGGCATGCGGGCGGCCAGCGTGCCGATGGTGGCCCAGTTGGACATGTAGCCGGAGGTGAACAGCAGCGCCGCCTCCTTGCCGTGCAGGGAGGCGAGCTCGCGCTCCAGCGCCACGTGGATCGGGCTGGTGCCGGAAATGTTGCGCGTGCCGCCGGCGCCGGCGCCATGGCGGGCGAGCGAGTCGCGCATCGCGTCCAGCACCGCCGGGTGCTGGCCCATGCCGAGGTAGTCGTTGGAGCACCATACCGTGACCTCGCGCCCGGTGCCGTGGTGGAGGGCGCGCGGGAACCGGCCAGCCAGGCGCTCGAGCTCGGCGAAGTGGCGGTAGTTGCCGTCCCGCTTCAGGCCGGCGAGCTGCTCGCGGAAAAAGGCTTCGTATCCCATGGCGACCTCCGGGACGATGTTGCGCGCGTCCGGGCGGGGCGGCGAAATCCGGCGCGCAGGCCGGATCGGCCAGCCTTGCAGGAGATGGGCCTGTAACAGCGCCGGCGATGCGGTCGCAAGCAGCACCGTGTCATCACCTGTTCGTGTGCGGCCGGACAAGGGCAGCGTCGGCTTCCGCGCGTTGCAGGGTGGATCGAGCCTGCGCGAGGACTTCCATGACCCCTTCCCTTCACGACCAGGACGACGCCGGCAGCATCGAGCCCACGGACAGGTCCGGCCCGCGCCCGGTGGTGAAGTATTGGCACCTTTGGACCGACGCGGACGGCGTCAGCCGCCAGCTCGAATGTGCGCTGACCGAGTTCCGGCTGAAGGGCGTGGGCCCGGCCGATCCGCAATGGAACAACAAGCAGGACACGGTGTCGGCGACGCCGGTGTTCACGGTGCAGCCGGTGGGCTGGATCGGCGAATGGCACGAGAACCCGGCGCCGCAATGGATCGTGGTGTTGTCGGGACGCTGGTTCATCGAAAGCATGGACGGCACCCGCATCGAGCAGGGACCGGGCGAGTTCTCGTTCGGCGAGGACCAGAACTGTTCCGCCGACGCGCAGGGCCGGAAGGGACACCGCTCCGGCACGATCGGCGACGAGCCGGCGGTGCTGATGACGGTGCAGCTGCACGTCGATCCGCAACGGGTGCCCTGCCACAAAAGGTAGTCCGGGTTAGCGCGTCGGCAACGCCGCCTCGGCCCCGGCGGCGTCCGTCAGCGGCAGCTCGAACTCCACCCGCTGCAGGGTGCCGTCGCACAGGAAGTCGGCGCCGTCGGCATCGACGGACACCAGGCGCCGGCCGTCGCAGCCGTGTTGTCGGTTCCACCGTGCGAGCAGGTCGTCCAGATCCGGCGCCAGAACAACGGCCACGGCCGGGTCCGGCAGCAGGTCGCACGCCCGCAGCCTGGCGGCGCGGCCGAAGCCGGCGACGAGGAGGCCGGCCTCCGGCTCCAGCCGCCAAAGGTTGAAGTCGCCGAAGCCGGCATAGAACGCGGCGTAGGGATGACGCGACACCCAGCGCGTCCGTGCCGCGTCGTCCGGGTAGAGGGCCGCGCGGCCGGTCAGCGTCACCCGCGCCATGGTCTGCGGGTTGGGACCGTCCGGCGAACCCAGTGCCAGCACCGAGCAGCGGCCGTCGCGCCGCAGGTGCCGGGTGTGCTCCGACAGGTCGGACAGCAGCAGGAGCAGCGCGCCGTCCGGCGCCACCGCGTGGGTCGCCAGCGAGGCGAAGGGCTGGCCCTGGTCAACGGTGGCAAGCGTGACGGAGGCCGCGGCGCGCAGCAGCCGACGCGCTTCCAGGGGTGCGGTGCGGGTCCAGTCGCCGGGCTCGTTTGTCACGCGGCCACCCGGAAGCCGGTCGGAACGTGAACAGCGTTCATTCGGCGGCGAGCAGGGTGCCGTCGGTGCGGTCCAGCACCAAATGCTGCTGGTGGAACCGCCTGATCGCCGGGTTGTGGCCGATGGAGGTGATGGTGGTGCCGGGCAAGCGACGCTTGAGCTGGACGAACATGCGGGCTTCCGTGTCCGGGTCGAGGCTGGCGGTGGCTTCGTCCAGGAACAGCCAGTCCGGCTTGTTCACCAGCACGCGCGCGATCGCCAGGCGCTGCTGCTCGCCGCCGGACAAGCGGAGCGCCCAGTTCTCGCCGTCCCGGTCGAGCAGCGGCAGGAGGTGCGGCAGCTCGGCGTCGGACAGCGCGTCCTCCGCCGCCCCCGGCGGCACCGCCTCGACCGGCAGGGGATAGCACACGGCGTGGCGCAGGGTGCCGAGCGGGATGTAGGGACGCTGCGGCAGGAACAACCGTGTGCCGGCGGGCTGCTCGATCCGGCCGGCACCAAACGGCCAGATCCCGGCCAGGGTGCGGAACAAGGTGGACTTGCCCGAGCCGGATCGGCCGGTGACCAAGGTATCCTGGCTGGCCTCGAGCTCGAACGCGACGTTTCGCGCCAGCACCGCGCCGTCCGGCAAGGCAAGGGACGCGCCGGACAGGCGCAGGCTGTTGCCGGACGCGGCGACGCTGGCGAAGGACACGCGGCCGGCGTCGGCGCGGGCCGCTTCCACCGCGCGGTCGAAGGTGGCGAGGCGGCCCACGGTGGCGCGCCACCGGGCCAGCGTCGTGAAGTTGTCGCCGAACCACGACATGGCGCTTTGCACGGCGCCGAACACCTGGCCGATCTGCATCATGGTGCCCAGCGTCACGGTGCCGGCGAAGAACAAGGGGCCGATCAGCAGCATCGGCAGCACGCTGGACACCTGGCTGTAGGAGATGGTGGTCAGGTTGAGCAGCAGGACGCGGCGCAGGATGGTGATGAAGTTGGCGCGTATGGCGTCGAAGCGGCGTCCCAGCTCCTGTTGTTCCTCTCGCTCGCCGGCGTGCAGGGCGATGCCCTCGGTGTTCTCGCGCACCCGGACCAGGCCGAAGCGGAAGTCGGCCTCGCGCCGCTGCTGGAGGAAGAACAGCCGGACCAGCCGGTAGCCGACCGCGAAGGTCAGCCCGGTGCCGCCGGCACTGAAGGCAAGCGCCAGCCAGACCAGGCTGCCTGGAACGTGCAGGCCGAACGGCGCCACCGAGCGCGACAGCACCCACAGCACCGCGACATAGCTCAACAGCGACACCACGCTGCTGAGCAGGCCGATCAGCAGGCTCAGCGTGTCGTCGTCCGGGCGGGCGTTGGCGCCGGCGCCGGTGAAGGCCGCCATGTCGTCGGACAGGCGCTGATCCGGGTTGTCGGTGGCGACCCCCTCGGCGTCGGCGGCGATGCTGATGCGGTAATATGCCCGGTCGGACAGCCAGCGCCGGAGCAGGTCGCCGGTCATCCAGCTGCGCCAGCGGATCTGCAGCAGCTGGGTCAGGAACACGTTGAGGCAGCCGAGCAGCACGAACAGCATGGCGATGCCCAGGAAGCCCGGCATGGTCCAGCCGCTCGGCAGCCGCTTCCAGGTGAACATCAGCTGCAGGAAGCTGTGCAGGTCCTTCTGCTGGAAGGTGTCGTAGAGCAGGTTGGACCAGAAGGTCAGCAGCACGCCGAGCTCGGTCTGCAGCACCGACAGCAGGATCACCCCGGCCAGCAGCGCAAGCGCCGAGCGCCGCTGGTCGGAGCGGAGGAAATAGGGCTTGAACAGCTGCCAGCTGTCGGCCAGCACCGGTCCCAGGTCACGCATCGCAGCTCAGCCCGCTTGTCCACAATGATGGAACGGGCATCGTCGCCTTCGTGCCAACGGGTTTCTTCTTAAAAGGTGGTCATGACGCCGCCGCTCCGGCGGACCAGGCTGGCGGACAGGGTGGGATTCGAACCCACGGTACGCTTGCACGCACGGCGGTTTTCAAGACCGCTGCCTTAAACCACTCGGCCACCTGTCCAGGCGCCCATTCTAGCGCGGGAACGTCGCCCCGGGGCAAGCCGTGCGGCTGCTGCCAGCCGCGCGAGGCGGTGGCGGTCTGGCGCCGCAGGAAGGCAGCACCCGGGATCACGCAGGCTTCATCGGGAACGCCCATGCCGGAGGCGTGGTGCCGTGAGATATCTGTCCAGACGGGACGGCGCGACGAGCCAACGCCAGGACCCAGGCAAGGAGGAGCCTTTCGATGAGGACGCGCATGTCCACGCCCGGCTGGATGGCCATGCTAGCCTCGATCGGCGTGTCCGCTGCCAGCGCATCAGCTTTCGGCGCCCCGGACGCGGGACTGGTCAGGTCGCCGGCCAGGACGATCGAGTGGCCAGCCTCCCCGGTGGCACCGGATGCAGGGGTGGCGGCGGCGCGCGGCGCGGTGGTGGCGCAGTCGCAGATCACCGCCGGTCCGCTGCAGGGTCCGCTGAACCCCCAGGGGGCGAGCGGGCAAGCCGCCAGGTGCTCCGTTCCGCTTCGCCGCGTCGTCCACCACCGCCGGGTGACGCGCCGGGCGCCCCCGGTGGTGGTGGCGGCACTGCCCCTGGTGCCGTTGGCTCCGGCTTACGCCTACCCGCCTCTGGTCGTGTACCGGCCCGTGGTGCCGGTCTACGCCTTCCGGCCGTTCTACCGCCCGTATTTCTACCGGCCCTACTTCTATCGGCCGTTTTTCTACCGCGGCTTCTATTGAGACCATGCGTCAGCCGCGGGGTGCGGCATCATGTGGCCTGAGCAGGGTTTCGCGCGAGGGCGCATCGCCGTCATGCTGACCAAGCCAACGTGCTTGACGAACGACGGAGTGGATCTCCGATCTTCGGAGCCCCAGGGCATGTTTCCAGCCACGCCCGCTGGGAAGCAAAATCAACGCTGAGCGTTTATCGGCATTGGTGAGACCACCGAAGCCCGTATCGACACCGCAAGGCTTGGAATAGTTTTTCGTCGCGAGCTGCGCAATCCTTGCGATGCCATCTGACCAGACCCGGTCGCAGGTCGCTGCCGTCCACGGCAGTTTCCGGATCATGCGTCGACCTGGTGCTTATCCCACCACTGCCTGTCAAAGGTTGTCGGGCCAGCCGCTCGACCTCCGCCGATCCTTTCGGCGCCTTCCAAAACTACAAGAAGCCTTCGGCGACGCGCCGGCCGTCCTGCACCGTCACGTCCGCCGGGAACAGGGCGTCGTCACGTCTCGCCGCGCTGGCAATGTGCAGAAGTTCGGTCCCGCGCGAAGGCATGGCGTTCGCCCTGTGCCATGCCCGCCTGATGGCCAAGGTCGAGCTCAAGTCTCGCCTGCAGCATCCGCACCCTAGCCAACTGGCGGGTTTCTTGCTTCCCTGAACCCCATCGACGACAGCATCAGGTGGATGGGATGGCTCCTTCGCGCCTGGACCAAACGGGCTTCCGCCACGCGAATGGCGGATCCGACGCGCGATGACCGGCCATGACCCGACGGATCTGGCGGCAGACGCGGCGACCGGCGGCCTGTTCGCGTCCTACGGGACGCCGCGCTTCTTCTGCGAGATCATGAAGGGCCTCGATGGGGAAGAGCCGACGGTGCGTCTGGTCCGCGACCGGCTGCGCGGCCTCGACGTGGCGGAGCTGCGCAGGCGCGCCGACGCCGCGGAAGCCGAGCTGTACAACCTCGGCATCACCTTCACCGTGTACTCCGAGCGCAACGCGATCGACCGCATCCTGCCGTTCGACCTGATCCCGCGCATCCTCACCGCCTCCGAATGGGACACGATCGAGCGCGGCGTGGTGCAGCGCGTCACCGCCATCAACCGGTTCCTGTGGGACGTCTACCACGAGCAGGCGATCCTGAGGGACGGGGTGGTGCCGCGCGAGCTGGTGCTGGGCAACCCCAACTTCCGGCCGGAGGTGATGGGGCTCGACGTGCCGCTCGGCGTGTACGTGCACGTCAACGGCACAGACATCGTGCGCGACGACGCCGGTCGGTTCCTGGTGCTGGAGGACAACGCGCGCACGCCGTCCGGCGTGTCCTACGTGATCGAGAACCGGCACATGATGCTGCGCGTGCTGCCGGACCTGGTGGCGGGCATCAACATCCGTCCGGTGGAGGAATACGGCGTGCGGCTGCAGCAGGCGATGGCGGCAATGGCGCCGGCCGGCGTCACCGATCCGCAGGTCGTGCTGCTGTCGCCCGGGATCTACAACGCCGCCTATTTCGAGCACGTGTTCCTGGCGCGCGAGATGGGCGTGCCGCTGGTCGAGGGCCGCGACCTGGTGGTGGAGAACGCGCGCGTGTTCATGCGCACCATCGCCGGGCTTCGGCCGGTGCACGCGATCTACCGTCGCCTGAACGACGACTTCCTCGATCCCGACGTGTTCCGCCCCGACAGCCAGCTCGGCGTGCGCGGGCTGCTGGACGCATGGCGGCGCGGCAACGTGGCGATCGCCAACGCGGTCGGCACCGGCGTTGCCGACGACAAGGCGATCTACGCCTACATGCCGCGGATCATCCGCTACTATCTCGGCGAGGACCCGGTGCTGGACAACGTCGACACCCGGATCTGCCGCGAGCCGGACGGCCTGCAGTACACGCTGGACAACCTCGAGCGGCTGGTGGTCAAGCCGGTGGGCGAGTCCGGCGGCTACGGGCTGATCATCGGCCCGCACGCGACGCGGGCGGAGCTGGACGAGTTCCGCGCCAAGCTCAAGGCGGATCCGGCCAACTACATCAGCCAGCCGGTGGTCAACCTGTCCACGGCCCCCACCCTGTGCGAAGGCGGCGTCGAGGCGCGTCACGTCGACCTGCGTCCGTTCGCGGTGACGGGCGCGTCCACCTGGGTGCTGCCGGGCGGGCTGTCGCGCGTGGCGCTGAAGAAGGGGTCCCTGGTGGTGAACTCGTCGCAGGGCGGCGGGTCGAAGGACACCTGGGTGCTGTCGTGACGAGGCACGCGCGGTGAGCGGATCGATGCCGGGCGCGCTGCAGACGCCGATGCCGACGCAGGCGCTGCTGTCGCGATACGCCGAAAGCATCGTGTGGCTGGCGCGCTACATGGAGCGCATCGAGAACCTGGCGCGCATCATCGACGTCACGGAAACCTTCACACGCACCAGCCAGGTCGAGAACGGCTGGCGCTCGATCCTGCAGATCAACGCGGACGAGGAGGAGTACCATGCGGCGCGGCAGGACGTCGACATGCAGGGCGTGGCCGAGTTCTACGTGCTGGACACGGCGAACCCGAACTCGATCGCCAGCCTGATCAACGTGTCGCGCGAGAACGCGCGCACCCTGCGCCCGCTGATCTCGACCGAGATGTGGACGCACATCAACGTGTTCCACGGCTGGGTCAGGCAACTCACCGGCGACGACATCCGCTCCTCGCGGCTGTCGGCGTTGTGCGCCAGGCTGAAGCAGGAATGCCAGACGCATAACGGCATCATCGAGGGCACGTTCTATCGCGACCAGGGCTGGTACTTCTACATGATCGGCAAGTACCTGGAGCGCGGCGACCAGACCACGCGCCTGGTCGACATCAAGTACCACACCCTGCTGCCGCCCGAGGCCGGGATCGGCAGCCCGGTCGACATCAGCCAGTGGAGCGCGGTGCTGCGCGCCGCGGCGGCCTATCACGCGTATCGCCGGGTGATGCCGCGCTCGCTCACGGCGCCGGCGGTGGCCGGGTTCCTGCTGCTCAACAACGCGTTCCCGCGCTCGCTGGTGCTGACCCTGCGCCAGGTCTACGGCAGCCTGTCGCAGCTGCGCACCGACTACGGCCTGCGCCAGGGTGGGCACGCGCTGGAACGATTGGAAGAGCTGCGCGCGGCGCTGGGAGACCAGACGATCGAGCAGATCATCCTGCGCGGCCTGCACGAGTTCCTGGACTGGGTGCAGGTCGAGCTTCGGCACATCCAGAACGATGTCGCCGACGCGTTCTGGTCTATGGCACCGGTAGGACGGCGGGCCGAACCCGTTGCCGACATCGGCGGCATGACCCAGAGCATGGGTGGAATGACACAAAGTATGGGCGGCATGCGGCAGCGTCTCGATTACGACGCATCCGGGACTGATTGACGCTGTGGAACGGGACTAAGCCTCGTCTGGCGGTGAGGACTTCACCGGTTGCGAACCCAACACGGACATGCAGTCGTCAGCATCACCGGTGGCGACCTTGTCACGGAGACTGCCGCGGGAGTCAGCATACCGATCGACTTCGTCATAACCACCGAGCAGGCAAAAGCTATAAGTCGGACCACCAGCTGTTTCGTTACGCCTAGGCGCTGATGGGCGTAACGAGGGCATCGCCCACATGGCGATGCATCAGTTCACCGATCCGAAGATATACCACAATTCAGGAAGCCGGTTCGTCTGGAGCGATCATATCGGCGAGGCACCCGGCCAGAACTGGCAGTCGGGCGCCATACTGCCCGATCCTTCGAAGCTGCCGGAGCTGTTGCTGCGATTCTGAGACGGTCGGCAGCGCGTCCGGACTAGCCGGCCGCGCCACCAACCGGGAGCCTCAGCTCGGCGGATTGGCGGCCGCCTTCTTCGACGCCTCGTGATGGCCGACGGCGCAGCCGGCCGCCGCACCCATGCCGCCATGACCGCCGGCCATGTGTCCGGCGACCCCGCCAACCACGGCGCCCTTGACGCAGCCCTTGGCCATGGCCGGGCCGGACAGGCCGGCGCCGAGAGCGAGCACGGTCGCGGCAACGACGGGAATGAAACGGTTGGTCATCGAATGGTCCTCCATGGAGATCGTGCCGCTACTACGCCTGGAAGGCGGCGTCGTTCCAGGACGGCGTTCCGGGAGCAGGCGCCGCGACCGGTTCGACCGCGTCCGGCCGCCTGGCCTGCCAGATCTCCTGCGCGCGCCGGTCAGCGGTTGCGGGATCCAGTCCCTCGTCGAGCGCCAGCAGCGCCAGCGCGATCGTCCCGATCACCGTCTGCAGCGCCACCGGCGGGGCGGCTCCCTCGCCGCGCCAGACCGCCGCGAAGCAGGCCGGCGTGTCCGGGACCGCCGGGCGGCCGGCGTCGGGCAGCAGCGGCGGCAGCAGCAGCTCCGACCGGCCGCGGCCGCGTCGCCACAGATGCGCCGCGGTCGGCTTGGCGGCGGGACGCTCCGCCTCGCCGCCGCCGCCCTTGATCACGGCAAGCGAAAGGCGGTCGAGGCGCTCCGCCACCGCCAGGTGCAGCGCGATGTAGGGGGGATGGAACACGCCGTCGACCGACACCCCCGCCCGACCCGGGTCGAGCAGGCGGGCCACGGTGTTGACCGGCGAACGCAGCCCGAACAGCCGGCGCATGCCCAGCAGCCGGTCCAGCGCCGGCGACAAGCAGGCGGCCGGCCAGTACGCGAACCCGGTCTGGTCGAGCGACCGGCCGACTGCGGCGGCGCCGGCGCAGGGGGCGCGGCCGAGCGCCGCCAACCCGTCCGCGACCGGGATGCCGCCGGTGAACTCGTTGGTGCCGTGCATCAGCACACGCACGCCGGTCTGCGCCAGCGCCAGCGCCGACAGCAGGAACCAGGGGGCGCCGCGTGTGCGGCCGGCGCCGTAGCTGGGCCAGTCCAGCGCCACCGGCCCGATGGCGTCCGGCCCTGCAACGGCGTGATGGCCGAGGGAGTCGCGCAGAGCCTCGACCAGCCCGGTGATCTCCTCCGCATCCTCGCCGCGGTAGCGCAGCAGCATCATGAAGGCGCCGAGCTGCGCCGGGTGCACCGCGTCCGCCAGCACCAGGCCGAAGGCGTCGCGCGCCTCGTCGCGCGACAGCGCGCGCGAGCGTCCGGGACCGCGGCCCAGGGTCGCGACATAGCCGGCGAACCGCGCCTGCGCCTCGTCTCCCGTTGCTTCCATGCTGCTGCTCCCTCGGCCGGCCGCTGGTTTTTCCCTCGAAAAGCGGGAGGTTTGTCGTAAGCTTCCCGCCGTGAACGCTTTGAGCCCCGTCAGCAGCCGCCAGACCATCGAGGTGGTGTACGACCTGGTATGCCCGTGGTGCTACCTGGGCGTCCAGCGCCTGCTCGGCGCGCTGGCGCAGCGTCCGGACACGTCGTTCGAGCTGGTCTGGCGGCCCTTCCTGCTCAACCCCGACATCCCGCGCGAAGGGGTGTCGCGGCAGGACTACGCGATCCGCAAGTATGGCGGCGAGGAGCGCGCGCGGCGCTTGTACGCCACCGTGAGCGAGCTCGGGCTGCAAAGCGGCATCGGCTTCCGCTTCGACCGCCTACGCACGGTCCCGTCCAGCATCGACGCGCACCGGCTCGCCGCCTGGGCGGCGCGGTTCGGGCTTGCCACCGCGATGGTGGGAGCGCTGTTCGCGGCGCACTTCGTCGACGGCGCCGACCTGGGCGATCCGGAGGTGCTGGCTGGCCTCGCCGCCGCGATCGGGCTGGACGCTTCGGCCGCGCGCCGGTTCCTGCGCGGCCGGGACGGCGGCGAGCTGGTGCAGTCGGAGAACCTGCGCGCCCACCGCCGCGGCATCGGCGGCGTGCCGTGCTTCGTGTTCAACAACAAGCTGGCGGTGTCGGGCGCCCAGGAGATCGAAGTGTTCCAGCGCCTGCTGGACGTGGCGGCACTGGACCCGGTGGCCGCCTGACCGGCCTCGGCGCGGAGCAGCGCCCGCTACTTGCGTACCGCCGTCACCTCGATCTCGACCAGCCAGCCCGGGTTGGCGAGCCCCGCCACCTGGAACGCCGAGCGGGTCGGCAGGTTGGGCTGTGCCGACGTCCCGAAGAACTGGGTGTAGGACGCCATCATGCCGGAAAAATCGATCTTCCCCAGCTTGGGGTCGGCAGCCAGGTAGACGTGCATCTGCACCACGTCCGCCATGGAAAGGTGCAGCCCGGCGAGCGCCGCCTGGATCTTGGTCAGCGCGCTCTTCACCTGCGTCGCGGTGTCGCCATAGGCGGCGATGGTGGTCTGCATCGGCCCCAGCGACTTGTTGAGCGGATCGGCGCCCATGCCGGACAGGTAGACCGTGGTGTAGCCGGGCGGCACCTCGATGGCGGACGCGATCGGGAACTTGCCGGTCGCGTGGCGCACCAGGGGGCCAGGCGCCGGCTGGGCCCGTGCCACCAGGCCTGGGGCAGCCAGCAGCAAGGCCGACAGCCCGATACGGGAAAGGATCCTGGTCATCGGGCTTTATCTTTCGATCGTGGGGTTGGGGCCGCGCACCGCGGCGACGTCCTCGGGTTTCACCGCGTCGGTGTAGCTGTTGCCGAAATGGCTGCGCACGTAGTTCACCACCGCCGCGACCTGTGCGTCGTTCAGCATGTTGCTGAGCCACGGCATGGCGCCGTAGCCGTTCAGCACCACGTAGACCGGATAGCCGCCGTTCTTGAGCTTCGCGTTGTCGGCCAGCGCCGGGATGCGCGCCGCCCCCACTCCGCCGCGGGCGTTGGCCATGTGGCAGCCCTGGCAGAGCTGGGTGTAGATCACCTGGCCGTCGGTGCTGGTGGTGGCCTGGCCGACAACGTTGGCGGCCGCGTCGGCCAGGGCGCGGCCGGGCGTCGCCGCCAGGCCCAGGAGCAGGACCACGCCCGCACGCTGCATCGGGCGCATCAGGCGGCTCCCACCGCGCGCTGGTGCAGCCGGGTGATGGCGCTCACCGAGGACAGGATGGCGCCTTCCTGCCAGCAGCCGACATAGGACGCGTGCTCGCCCGCCAGCACCAGCCTTCCGTCGATCGCTGTCAGCGCGGCATAGTGTGCCTTGCGGGTTTCCTCGCTCCAGGTGGCGCAGCAGCCAAGCGTCCAAGGCATCCGGCTCCAGGCCACGCCGACGCCGTTGCTGAACTCCTGCCGGTACTGCCTGTGCAGCACGCTGCCCTGGCGGAGCGCTTCCTCGACGCGCTGCTCCGGCGTCATGCCGGCGAAGGCGTAGGCGGCAGCGCCGAACATGTAGCCGCCGAGCAGCACCGCCGGCGTGTCGGCGAAATAGTTGGTGCTGGGATAGGAGATCTGGCTGATCGGCTGGTCGGTGAACGAGATGCCGCCGTAGATCTGCTCGTCCTGCTCCCAGAAGCGCCGCTTGAACTCCAGCCCCACCTTGACCGAGGACGCATACGGCACCGCCTGGATCGCCGCCTTCATCGGGCCGCCGGCCTGCACGTCGATCTGGCTCAGCACCGACAACGGGATCGTGCACACGCACCAGTCCGCCTTGGCCTCGGTCACCGCGCCGCCATGGTTGTTGTCCTCAAAGGTGACGGTGACGCCGTCGCCGCCTTGCGCGATCTTCGTCACCTTGACGTTGTGGGTGACGAGGTCCCCGACCTGCTTGGCGAAGCCCTTGCCGATCATGTCCATGCCGCCGACCGGCTGGAACATGGTGGTCTGGAAGTCGTAGCTCATGTTGAACGACAGCCATTCCCACAGGCCGGACTTCATCAGCTCGGCGCGGCCGAACAGCGCCGCCGGCACCGGTGCGCCGTCCGGGCCGCCGCCCTGCGGCTTGGCAAAGCCGCGATGCAGGGAGGCAAGGTTGCCGCTTCGGTAGCTGTAGTCCGAACTCAGCAGGCCCCAGCCGCGCATGGCGGCGAGCAGGTCGTGCTTCTCGTCGTCGCTGATCGGCTGGTCCAGCTTGTTCTGGTTGATCGACTTGGCCAGCAGCTCGGCGGTGTAGCCGGTGAAGTCGGCCTGCACCTCGCGATAGCGCTGCGGTTGGCCGCCAAACGCGCTGGAGCTGTGCAGCAGCGCGTTGTGGTTGACCTCGATGAACGGTTCCAGCTGCACGCCGAACAGCTTGCAATAATGCAGCAGGCCCTGGTGGTGGTACGGGATGCGCCAAGGTCCGGGATTGATGTAGTTGCCGGCCGAGAACGTCACGTGCTGGGTGGCGCCGCCGAGCTCGGTCAGGGTGTCGCCGCCGCGCAGGCTGAAGTTGCGGCCGCCGGAGCGCCCCTGGTACTCCAGCACGCGCACGCTGTAGCCGGCGCGGCGCAGCTCGTACGCCGCCAGCATGCCGGCGAGCCCGGCGCCCAGCACCAGCACGGTGGTGCCCGGCTTGGCGCCGGACAAGGCAGGCGAGCCAGCGAAGTCGGTGCCGGCGGCGTGGCCGAGGCGGGTCATGGCCTGGTACATCGCGGCACTTCCCGCGGCCACGCCGATGCGCATCAGCAGCTGCCGGCGCGTCGGCTGCATCCCGTTTGGTCGGTCCAAGGCGCTGTGCTCCCGCATCGTCGCGACGTCCTGCCGCCACGGAAGCTATGCTCTCGGCTTTTACGACGTCAAGCAGGCTGTTATCTGCTCATTTGACTATTTAATGTGCAGTGTGCGTGGTGCACATATGTCGCACTGCCATGAATGCGTATTATTAGTGCATATCCGGTCTTGCACTCTGTCTAGAAATTGGTGGAATCGTCCCGAACCGGCAACGGATCGGCTGCAGCACGATCCGGCGCCCAGCGATGCGACGCCCGGCACCACCGGGCCTGTCTGGAGATCGAGAATGCGAATGATGGGTGCAGGCGCGTTGCGAACCTTGCTGATGCTGACCGCATGTCCGCTCGCCGTGATGGCCGATGCGCTGCCCGCGCTGGCCCAGGCCTCAGGCGATGCCGCGGCCGCCGCCGCTCCGGCTCCCGCCGCCCATCGCCACGCCCACAAGACACGCAAGGCATCGAGGAAGACGCAGCTCGCTTCCGCCACCGGCACCCAACCCTCGGCAACCGATCCCAACGCGGTGCCGGCCTCGAAGGCGCCGACCGGGCTGTCCGGCACCCGGAGCGGCGCCGCGGTGTCCGCCGCGGCAGCGGACACCGGCGAAAGCGTGATCGTCACCGGCACACGCAACCTGGGCAAGAAGGCGCGAGACAGCACCAGCCCGATCGACGTGATCTCGGCCACCACCCTGGCCCGCTCGGGTCAGCCGAACCTGGATGACCAGCTGTCGCGCACTGACCCGTCGATCAGCATCCAGGCCTATGGCGCTGACACCCAGGCTCTGGTGGCGGCGATCCGGCTGCGCGGCCTGGATCCGAACGACGTGCTGGTGCTGATCGACGGCAAACGGCGGCACCAGACCTCCAACATCACCGCCGATGCCGGGCCGGAGCAGGGTGCGACGCCGGTCGACCTCAACATGATCCCGGCCGCCGCGATCGACCACATCGAAATCCTGCGCGACGGCGCTGCCGCACAGTATGGCTCTGATGCAATCGCAGGCGTGGTCAACATCATCATGAAGAAGACCGATCACGGCGGCAGCGCCACCGCCTTCACCGGCGCCGACGCCTACAACGGCGACGGCTGGCAGTACCAGCTCGACACCGATAAGGGGTTCTCCTTCGGCAACGACGGGTACGTACATGTCGGCGCGCAGCTGTTCCACACCGACCACTTCACCGTGCAGACTGTCGACGACCGCAGCGCGGCGTTCGGTACGCCTGGCGGCTTCACCGAGCCTGCCAATTCAAACAAGATCCTGGGCTTGCCCGAGGAGACGCGCGAGACGCTCAGCATCGAGTTCGGCAAGACGCTGGTGCAGGACGTGTTCGGCGGCATCGAAGGCTATGGGCTGATTACCTACGGCCACCGCCACACCGAGTCCTACGAGAACTACCGCCCGCCCAGCGTGCTGCCGGAGATATACCCGTTCGGCTTCTCGCCGCTCGAAACTGACGAAGAAAACGACTATGCGGCGACGCTCGGCATCAGGGCGGACGATTTCTTCGGCTTCCATGCCGACCTGAGCACCACCTACGGCGCCGACATCACCAACATCGGCAACAAGAACACTGCCAACCCGACCCTCTACATGATGGGCGACCTAGCGGCTGGCTATCCGATTGGCTTCACACCGACCACTGTTCTGGCGCAAAGCCAGCAGAACGCGCAGTGGACCAACAACCTCGACTTCACCAAGCCGTTTACTGCGCTGCACATGCCGATGAACTTCGCCTTCGGCGCCGAGGAGCGTTCGGAGGTCTACCGGCTCGGTGCCGGCAGCATCGCCTCGACCATCGACGGCGGCACCCAAGGCTTCGCTGGGCTGCTACCCGCCAACGCCGGCTCGTTCTCGCGCAACGTGTGGGCTGGCTACATCGACTACGACGTCCACCCGCTGCGGCACCTCGACGTCGATCTCGCCGGCCGCTTCGAGCACTACACCGATGCCGGCGACACCGAGAACGGCAAGATCTCCAGCCGCTACGACTTTACCAAGTGGCTCGCGTTGCGCGGCACGGTCAGCAACGGCTTCCGCGCGCCGACGTTGGCGGAGGAAAACTATTCCTCGCTCAACGTGTCGCCGACCGGCGCCAGCGGTATCCTAGCCACAACGTCCAAGGGCGCCCAATCGATCGGCGCGGTGCCACTCAAGGGGGAGCGCTCGACCAACGCCAGCGCCGGCATCGTGCTGCAGCCGCTGCCGAACCTGAGCATCACCGCTGACGTCTACCAGATCAATATCCGCGACCGGATCGTCGGTGCCGGCGGAGTCACCGGAGCCGCCGCCGAAACCGCGATCAGAGATACCGGCGCCAGTCTACCAGCAGACATCGGGACCAACGACATCTTCGCCTACTACTTTGCCAACGGCGCCAGCACGCGCACCCAGGGTGCCGACATCAACGTCAACTACTTCACCGACTTCCGCCGCTATGGCACCGTGACCTGGACCGCCGGCGTCGACCTGAACCGGACACGCCTGCACCACAACGGCACCGACGCGTTCGGCAACCCGTTCCTGACTGCGCAGGGGATCAGCTACCTGACCACCGCCTCACCCCGCTCCAAGATCATCCTCGACGCGTTCTGGAAGATCGGGAAGTTCGACGTCAACCTGCGCCAGACCCGCTACGGCCAGAGCACCGACCTGGAAACCTATGACGACCTGGCACCGGCGGCGCTGCAGTTCTCAGGCACCCAGTTCCAGGAGTTCAAGAACCTGCCGGAATGGCTGACCGACCTCGAGATCGGCTACCAGATCGCGCCGCACTGGCACGCCGCAATTGGCGCCAACGACATCTTCAACGTGCGTCCACGCGAGCTGCCGCAGGAGCTTTCGTATCTGAACGTCGCCCACTACGACCAAACCTCGTCCACGGTGCCGATCAACGGCGGCTTCTACTACGGGCGGCTGAACTTCACCTTCTGAGCGG
>CAXTMS010000057.1:0-7168 GCA_964245345.1 uncultured Acetobacteraceae bacterium
GGACCCCGTCGAGCGGCAGGGCGTGGCCGGCGGCGCGTCGTCGGTCGCTGGCCTCCGCCTCGGCGAGCGCGTCCGGGTTCAGCGCCAGCACCGCGTGCAGCGACGGGCCGGCGTGGTCGATCGACGCGATCCGCGCGGTGTAGGCGCGGACCAGCTCGGCCGCGGTGACGCGGCCGGCGGACAGGTCGGCCTCCACCTCGCTCATGCTGCGTCCCTCGACGGCGTAGGGCGGGATGGGCTGGTGCGGCCGGTCGGCGGACATGGCGAGGTTTCCCCACGAAACGCTGCACAGCAGCGCCGCCGCGATGCGGCGTGGCCGGATGGATGGCATGAAAGGAACGGCGGAAACCCGGTGTGGCATGGTCGCTTTCGCTTTGGACGCGTCAGGCTACCAGCAAGCCGGCAGCGCAGCGACCACGGGAACCGGACCTACCGCACCGGTGCCGGATGGGCGGCGGCCCAGCGGTCCATCTCGGCGATCTCGCGCTTCTGCGCGTTGATGACGTCGCGGGCCAGGCGGCGCAGCTCGGGGTCGTGGCCGTAGCGCAGCTCGACCTGCGCCATGTCGATGGCGCCCTGGTGGTGCGGCGTCATCATCGACACGAAGTCGTGGTCCGGGTCGCCATCGACCGGCGCGTGGTCCATCGCCTGCTGCATGGACCTCATCCCCGACATCATCGCCTTGTCCGCGGGGCTGACGGTGCCGGCCGCGGCGTTCATCGCCATGGTTTGGGCACTGACCTGCGCGGTATCCCGCGCCTGGACGCCGGAAGGCGGCGTCGTCGCTGCGAGCACGACGCAGAACAAGACAAGGCGGGCGGGCACGCGGCGCTGGTGGATCATTCTGCTGTCATCCGTGGTGGAGGATCCCATCTTCCGATCGGAGTGGTGCCGCGGCAAGCGCCGGGCGGAGGCGGCGCAAGGCTGTTGTCGCGGCGCCGCCAACGGCGGAGGGCGTGCGCGCGTCGCGGATCGCCACGCGATCCCGTATAGGAGCGCCGATGCAGGTGTCCTTCCACAAGATGCACGGGGCCGGGAACGACTTCGTGGTGCTCGACGAGCGCGCCGCGCCGCTCGGCCTGTCGCCGGAGGCGATCGCGCGGCTGGCCGACCGGCACACCGGGATCGGCTGCGACCAGCTGGTGCTGATCGGGCCGGGCGAGGCGCCGGACGAGGTGCGGGCGCGCTTCTTCAACCCGGATGGCGGCGAGGCGGGCGCCTGCGGCAACGCCACGCGCTGCGTGGCGCTGCTGGTGTCGGACGCGGTGCCGGGACGGGGCGTGACGGTACGGACGCGGGCGGGACGGCTGCCGGCGCGCGTGCTGGACGGCGGGCTGGTGGAGGTGGCGATGGGAGCGCCGGCGCTCGGCTGGCGGGAGCTGCCGCTGGCATGGGAGGCGGACACGCTGCACCTGCCGCTCCCGGGCGACCCGGCCGGCTGCTCGATGGGCAACCCGCACGCGACGTTCTTCGGCCCGGTGGGCGATCCGGCCCTGGTCGGGCCGGCGATGGAGCACGCCCCGCTGTTCCCGGAGCGGGCCAATATCGGCTTCGCCACCGTGCTGTCGCCGCAGCGGCTGCGGCTGGTGGTGTGGGAACGCGGCGCCGGGCTGACCCGCGCCTGCGGCTCCGGCGCCTGCGCCGCCGCGGTCAACGCCGCCCGTCGCGGGCTGTGCGGCCGGCGTGTGGCGGTGGAGATGCCGGGCGGCGTGCTGCAGATCGACTGGACCGAGGACGGGTGCGTGCGCATGACCGGGCCGGCGGTGCTGGCGTTCTCCGGCACCGTGTCGCTGGACCGCGACCGGTGAGCGGCCCGGAGATCCTCACCTTCGGCTGCCGGCTGAACACGGTCGAAAGCGAGGTGATGCGCGCCCATGCCGGGGGGATCGAGCAGCTGGTGATCGTCAACACCTGCGCCGTCACCGCGGAAGCCGAGCGCCAGGCGCGCCAGGCGATCCGGCGCACCCATCGCGACCGGCCGGACGCGCGCATCGTGGTCACCGGCTGCGCCGCCCAGCTCGATCCGGCGGCCTGGACCGCGCTGCCCGGCGTGGTGCGGGTGGTGGGCAACCAGGACAAGCTCAGGCCGGACAGCTGGAGCGAGGCGGCGCTGGGTGCCGGGGATGCGGTGTCGGACATCATGGCGGCGCGCGACACGGCGGCGCACCTGGTCACCGAGTTCGCCGGCCGGAGCCGTGCCTTCGTGCAGGTGCAGCAGGGGTGCGATCACCGCTGCACCTTCTGCATCATCCCGTTCGGGCGCGGCCCGAGCCGGTCGGTGCCGGTGGGCGCGGTGGTGGAGCAGGCGAGGACGCTGGCGCGTGCCGGCTACCGCGAGGTGGTGCTGACCGGGGTGGACGTCACCTCCTATGGCGGCGACCTGCCGGGACGGCCGTCGCTGGGGCAGCTGGTGCGCCGGCTGCTGGCGCTGGTGCCGGAGCTGCCGAGGCTGCGGCTGTCGTCGCTGGATCCGGTGGAGATCGACGACGACCTGTGGCGGCTGATCGCAGACGAGCCGCGGCTGATGCCGCACCTGCATTTGTCGCTGCAGGCCGGTTCCGACCTGGTGCTGAAGCGGATGAAGCGCCGACACCTCGTGGTTGATGCGGCACGGGTGGTGGAACGCGCGCGTGCCTTGCGTCCGGGGATCGGCTTCGGCGCCGACCTGATCGCGGGCTTCCCCACCGAGGACGAGGCGTTGTTCGACGAAACGCTCGGCTTCGTGCGCGACCAGGCGCTGCCCTACCTCCACGTGTTCCCGTACAGCGAGCGGCCGGGCACGCCGGCGGCGCGCATGCCGGCGGTGCCGGTGGCGCTGCGTCGCGAGCGCGCGAGGCGGCTGCGCGAGGCGGGTGCCGCGACGGCGCGGGCGTTCCACCAGGACCTGGTCGGGCAAACGCTGAGCGTGCTGCTGGAAACCCCGACCAGCGGGCACGGCGAACAGTTCGCGCCGGTGCGGTTCGCGACGGAAGCGGGGATGCCGGGACAGGTGGTCGCGGCGCGGGCGGTGTCGGCCGACGCGCGCGGGCTGCACGGGACGAGGATCTGAACACGATGGCGCTCGGCTTCTTCAACCGGCTCAAGGAAGGGCTGTCGCGCTCGACGCAGAAGCTCGGCACCAACCTCGCCGTCGCCTTCACCTATCGCCGGCTGGACGAGCCGGCGCTGGAGGAGCTGGAGGAGCTGCTGGTGGCGGCCGACCTGGGTCCTGCGGTGGCGGGACGGGTGATCGACGAGTTCCGGCGCACCCGGTTCGGCAACGACGTGACGGATGCCGACGTGCGCGACGCCTTGTCGGCGGAGATCGCGCGCGTGCTGGAGCCGGTGGCGATCCCGTTCGTGCCGGACCCGGCGCTGAAGCCGCACGTGGTGCTGGTGGTGGGGGTGAACGGCACCGGCAAGACCACCACCATCGGCAAGATGGCGCTGCAATATGGCCGGCAAGGGCTCAAGCCGGTGCTGGTGGCGGGCGACACCTTCCGCGCCGCCGCGGTGGAGCAGCTGCAGATCTGGGGCGAGCGGGTGGGCGCGCCGGTGATCGCGGGACCGCCCAGGGCGGACGCGGCGGGGCTGGCGTTCGAGGCCTGCAAGCGCGCACGTGCGGATGGGGCCGACCTGCTGCTGATCGACACCGCCGGGCGCCTGCACAACAAGGGCGCGCTGATGGAGGAGCTGTCCAAGATCATCCGCGTGCTGCGCAAGTTCGACGAGACGGCGCCGCATTCGGTGCTGCTGGTGCTGGACGCCACCACGGGACAGAACGCGCTGGAGCAGGTGCGGGTGTTCCGCGAGCTGGTGGCGGTGACCGGGCTGGTGGTCACCAAGCTCGACGGCAGCGCGCGCGGCGGGATCGTGGTGGCGCTGGCGGAAGCGTTCGGGCTGCCGCTGCACGCCGTGGGCGTGGGGGAGCGGGCGGAAGACCTGCGTCCGTTCTCGGCGGCCGAGTTCGCGCGCGGCCTGGTCGGCGACACCATCCGGCTGGCGGCCGGCACGCGCGCGGAGTGAGCCCTCCGGCGGTGCCGCCGCCGCGACGGCGCTAGAGCAGCCGCCAGGTCACCACCACGCGTCGGTTGGCCGGCGCCTGCGGGTCGCTTGAATCGGCCGGGTCGGACGCGCCCAGCGCCTGGAGCAGCAGCCGGTCGGCCGGGATGCCACGGGCGACCAGCGCCTTCTTGACCACTTGGGCGCGTCGCGCCGACAGCAGGAGGTTGGCGTACTCGTCGCCGCGGTTGTCGGAATAGCCGGTGGTGAACATCAGCACCGGGTTGGCGTCGCGGAACAGCCGGGCCGCGAGGTCGAGCTGCTTGTTGGCCTCGGGGGTGAGCCGGGAGCCGCCTTCCGGGAACACGATCTGGATCTTGTCGTTGGCGACCGCCTTCACCTCCTGGCCGGTGGTCGGCTTGCTCGCCAGCGGCACCGTCGGCGGCGCCTGGACCACGGCAGCCGCCTGGTTCGGGCCCGGCGAAGGGTGCGCGCAGGCGCATACGAGTGCCGCGAAGCCGAGCGAGCACAGGGTCGAGGCATGACGGAAGGCGATGCGGTTCATGAACGGCTCCTGGACGGGAGGTAGAACTCACGCAGAGTTTTGTTGTCCCATGACGGCTTTTTAGACGGTTGGTTCCGTTACTGTGTCGAGTACAACCGCTTTTGCGCCTGGAGCGTCATGGTTCTGAACCGGCTGGGTCTGCTGGCTGTTCTGGGTGTCTGCGTCGCCGGCGGGTGGGCGTCGGAGCGGCCGGCGCGTGCCGACACCGCCGGCGACGCGCAGGGCATCGCCTTGTTCCGGAGCGGCCGGTTCGCCGAAGCGTATCGCGACTGGAGCGCCGCGGCCGAGGCCGGCGATGGCCGGGCCGCCCGGTTGATCGGGGTGATGTACGACAGCGGCGAAGGCGTGCCGCAGGATCGCGGGCAGGCGCTGCGCTGGTACAAGCGGGCGGCCGAGCTTGGCGATGCCGGCGGGATGTTCAACGTGGCGGTGTCTTATGATTCCGGCACCGGCGTTGCGCGCGACAGCGTCGCGGCGGCGCGTTGGTATGCCCGCGCGGCGGCCCGGCGTTTCGGGCGCGCCGAGTACAACCTGGCGCTGATGTACGAGGCCGGGGATGGGGTGCGGCACGATCCCGCCGCCGCGTCGCGCTTGTTCCGCGATGCCGCCGGCGACGGCATCGCCGCGGCGCGCAGCCACCTGCCGGTCACGCGGGAGGTGACGTTGCGGACGCCGCCTCCCGACGACGACGCGCTGTTCCGCAACGCCCAGCGGGCGCTGTTGTCGCGCACCCCGGAAGACGCCGCGCGGGCGGCCGCCTTGTTCCGGCAGGCGGCCCGGCAGGACGACGCCGCCGGGCAGATGGCGGCATACGACCTGGCCTGGTGCTACGAGAACGGCGTCGGGGTGGCCGTGGACCGCCTGGAAGCCTACGCGCTGTATGTGCATGTGGCGGCCAGCGCCGATGATCCGGCGCTGCGCGGCCTGGCGGAAGCGGGTGCGGTGGAGGTGCGGGGGACTAGGGCAGGGACGATGCCGCCGGCCAGCCCGCCGGCGGCGCCGGAAACACCAGCCGGACGCCCGAGCGCACCACTGGATTGAGCGTTTCCACCTGCGCGTAGGGCGGCGGCGTGGTGCCGCGATACACCTGCTCGTAGAGCGACGGCAGGGTGTCGTCGGGACCGGCCAGCAGCAGAAGGCTGGCGTGCCGCGCCGGGGCGAATTGGGGAACGGCCTGTCCGGTGTCGATCCGGTCCGGCGGCAGCTTGGCCGGCGGCGGAGGTGCCGAGACCGGAGCCGCGACGGATGGGGTGGCCGGCTCCGTTGGCGGCACGACGGTCGGCGGCGGCGGAGCGGGCGCGACGGTCGATGGTAGCGGAGCGGGCACGACGGGAGCCGGCGACGCGGGGACCGGCGCGTCATCCGTCGGCGGGGCCGAGGTGCTGCTGGTAGGATTCGGCGGCGGCGGCACCGCGTCGGGCACAACGGGAAGCTTGATGGTGGAGGCGGCTGGAGGGGGCGTCGGTGTGACCGGTGCGACTGGTGCGACCGGTATGGCCAGCCTGCCCGACTGGTGGCCGACGAGCACTCCCGTCAAGGCCAGGCCCAGGATGCCCAGGATGCCGACCGCCAGCATGATGCGTGGAACCGGCCTTGCCGGCTGCGCGTGCCGCGCCGCGCCCAGCGGCTCCGCCACCAGGTTGAACGGATAAGGCCGGTCGGACAGCTGCGTCGCAGGCGCCGCCGCGCCATGGTGCTCCGATGTCGGGTTTGCCGACGGCGTCGAGGGACCCACGGGCAGGCGGCTCCGGACGCAGGCCGCCAGGCTCCACAGCTCCGCCCGCTGCAGGGACGCGGACAGGTCGCTCGGGGCCGCGAACAGGAACTTCAGCCCGCCATGGGTCGCGGCCGCTTCCGCCGCCATCTCGAGCTCGTGCAGCAGGTCGGGCGAAAGCCGGTCGGCCTGCGACACCACCAGGAGCAGGTCTGTGTTCGGGGACGGGCGCGCCGCATGGGCCTGGGCCACCTCCTGGCGCAGCATCGCCGGCGTGGCGCCGGACGCGGCGAAGCCGATCGGCATCACAGACTGGTCCGACAGCCGATCCAGGATCAGGCGGATCGCACGGCTGGTCTGGGCCGAGGGTCCGACCAGCAGGACGCCGGGCTCGTCGCCCTGGAGCAGTTCAACCGCGTCGGCGGCGCTGGTGGTGCGTTGGTCGCTGGGTCTGGTAGGGGACAAGGTTGCGATCGGACCGCTCCTGCGTCAGCGGACGTGTTGCAGTACACGACACGAGACCACAAAAGTAGACGGTCCGGGCCCGCAACGCTCATCACGATCAGCGGCGCGGGCTCGAACCGGCCGCCGACCGTGCGGTCACTGCATGGGAATGGACAGGCTCATCCCGCCGCCCGGCTTGGCCCGGTTGACATGGTCGCCGTCCAGCGTCGAGCCGGCGGAAAAGCCGTCGCCGGAGAAGTGCTTGGCGGGTGCATAGAAGCTCGGCTGCAGGCTGGCCTGCTGCTGCGCCGCCAGCGCGTCCGGGCCGGGGCCGGGCGCGTCGAGATCCTGGTCCGGCAGCGGTGCCGGGCGCAGCACCTCCGCATGGGCCTGCTTGACCAGGATGTTCGCCGACGCGAAGCCGGTCGGGATCGCCGGCATCGTCCTGATCCCGGCCGGGCTGC
>CAXTMS010000057.1:7268-16564 GCA_964245345.1 uncultured Acetobacteraceae bacterium
CACCGAGCCGTCCACGGCGACGGTGCCGGCCTGCGCCGCTGCCGGTCCGAGCAGCGCAATGGTCAGAAAGGCGGACATCATCCGGTCGTGCCTCAACGCGGCCTCCTGGACAGGGGGTGCTGGGGGATCTGCTGGCCCGGCAGGGCGTCGAGCCGGGCTGGCGCCGCGTCGGGACGGGGAAACGGCGTGCCGTCGCCGCGCAGGTCGTCGGGCGGGTTGCCGGCCGGCGCCAGCAGGGGGGCATCGCCGATCCGGTGCCACGCCTCCAGCGCCCAGCGCACGGTCGGGAACGCGATCTCGGACCAGGGAATGGACGCCCAGTCGAACAGGTCGACGGCGAGGCTTTCGGTGCCGGCGGCGAACGCCGGCTGCGCCGGGTCGGCGAAGCGGGCGCGGTAGATGATCTGGACCTGGTCGATCCGGCTTATGCTGTAGAGCGCCAGGATGCCGTCCAGGACGATAACGGCGCCGGACTCTTCCCGGGTTTCCCGCACCGCCCCTTCGGCGGTGGTTTCGCCCAGCTCCAGGTAGCCGGCCGGAAGCGTCCAGAAGCCGCGCTGCGGCTCGATCGCCCGCCGGCACAGCAGCACGCGGTGCTCGTGCATGACCACAGCGCCCACCACCACCTTGGGGTTCTCGTAGAACACGTGGCCGCAGTCGAGGCAGGACAGCCGTTCCCGTTCCTCGCCGTCGGGATGGATGCGGGCAAAGCGCGACATGACGCGACCGTGATCGAGACCGCGTCTTGTTTCAACCGGAATCTGCGCAGGGTAACCAATTGAAGCACGACGTGATGCCGGGACCGCGCCTCAGGCCTGGATGTCGAGCAGGCTGCCGCGCCGTGGCACCGGGCCGGACGCGGGAAGACCGGCGCCCGGCGTCGACGCGCTGGCGGGGCTTCTGGAGGCGGCGGGCGTGACGCTTCCGGGCTGGGGAGCTTCGGCGCGGCCGGCGGTCGCGGCCGGCCTGGGTGCTGCTGCCGTGGTGCCGGAGGAAAAGGCGCCGAAGGAGGTGCTGGCGATCATGACGGACCGAGGATGGCCGCGTCATGATGAACCAGGGGTTAACGGCGACGCCCGGTCAGCTCGGCAGCACGATGCCGCGCAGGGACTGCAGCGCCTGGATCCCCGGCAGCGTCTTGCCTTCCAGCCATTCCAGAAAGGCGCCGCCGGCGGTGGACACGTAGGAGAACTGGTCCGCCACCCCGGCCTGGCGGAGGGCGGACACGGTGTCGCCGCCGCCGGCCACCGAGCGCAGGGTGCCGGACGCGGTAAGAGCGGCGACGGCGCGGGCCAGGGTGTTGGTGCCGGTGTCGAAGGGGGTGATCTCGAACGCCCCGAGCGGGCCGTTCCAGACCAGGGTGCGCAGCCTGCCCACCGCCTCGGCCAGGTGCGCCACGGTGAGCGGCCCGGCGTCGAGGATCATGCTGTCGGGCGGCACCGCGTCGATCGCCACGGTTTCGCTGGGCGCACCCGCCTTGAACTCGCGCGCCACCACCGCGTCGGTCGGCAGCAGGATGCGGCAGCCGCGCGCCTCGGCCTGCGCCATGATGGCGCGCGCGGTGTCGTGCATGTCGGCTTCCTGCAGCGAGCGGCCGACCGCGACGCCCTGGGCGGCGAGAAACGTGTTGGCCATCGCCCCGCCGATGATCAGCACGTCCACCCGGCCCACGATGTTGCCGAGCAGGTCGAGCTTGGTGGAGATCTTGGCACCGCCCACCACCGCGCCGACCGGCCGCTCGGGGTTCTCCAGCGCCAGGGTGAGCGCCTGCAGCTCGGCCTGCATCAGCCGGCCGGCATGGGCGGGCAGGTGGCGCGCCACCCCTTCGGTGGAGGCATGGGCGCGGTGCGCGGCCGAGAACGCGTCGTTGACGTAGATGTCGGCGAGGGCGGCGAGCGAGCGGGCGAGCCCCGGGTCGTTCGCTTCCTCGCCGGCATGGTAGCGGGTGTTCTCCAGCACCAGCACCTCGCCGTCGCGCAGCGCGCCCACCGCGGCCTCCGCGTCCGGTCCGATGCAGTCCGGCGCCCACGACACCGGATGGCCGAGCACGCTGGCCAGCGCGTCCCGCACCGGGGCCAGCGACATCTCGGGCACCCGCCTGCCCTTGGGACGGTCGAAGTGGCTGACCACGATCACCCGCGCGCCCTTGTCGGCCAGCTCGCGTATGGTCGGGGTCAGGCGCTCGATGCGGGAAAGGTCGGTGATCCGGCCGTCCCGCACCGGCACGTTGAGGTCGGCCCGAAGCAGCACGCGCCGGCCGGCGCAGTCGAGCTCGTCGAGGGTTCGGAACGACGCGGCTGCCATGGTCAAAGCGCTCCGAACACGGCGGCGGTGTCGGCCATGCGGTTGGAGAAGCCCCACTCGTTGTCGTACCAGCCGCACACGCGCACCAGCTTGCCGCCGTCGATCAGCGCGGTCTGGGTGCTGTCGAACGAGCACGACGCCGGCTGGTGGTTGAAGTCGGTGCTGACGCAGGGGTCGGACGAGTACACCACGATGTTCTTCAGCGCGCCGCCGGCGGCGTCCTTGAACAGGGCGTTCACCTCGTCGACCGAGCCCGGCACGGTGCGCGGCACGAAGTCGAGCGAGACCAGCGACACGTTGGGGGTCGGCACGCGGATCGCGGTGCCATCCAGCTTGCCCTTGAGCTGCGGCAGCACCAGGCCCACCGCGCGGGCGGCGCCGGTGGAGGTCGGGATCATGTTCAGCGCCGAGGCGCGGGCGCGGTGCGGGTCCTTGTGCAGGGTGTCCACGGTGCGCTGGTCGCCGGTGTAGGAATGGATGGTGACCATGTAGCCGCGCTCGATGCCGAACGCCTTGTCCAGCACCATCGCCATCGGTGCCAAACAGTTGGTGGTGCAGGACGCGTTGGAGATGACGGTCATCTCCTTGGCGATGGTGTCGTGGTTGACGCCGAACACGATGGTCGCGTCCACGCCGTCGGCGGGCGCGGACACCAGCACCTTGCGGGCGCCGGCGGTGATCAGCTGTGCCGCGGCCTCCTTCTTGGTGAACAGGCCGGTGCATTCCATCGCCACGTCGATGCCCCCGTAGGGCACCTTGGACGGGTCGCGCTCGGCCGACACGGTGATGGGCGTGTAGGACCGCCCGTTGGCCTCGATGGCGATGGTGTTGCCGTCCACCGCGACCTGGCCGGGAAAGCGGCCGTGCACGCTGTCGTAGCGCAGCAGGTGGGCGTTGTCGGACACCGAGCCGAGGTCGTTGATCGCGACCACCTCCACGTCGGTGCGGCCGCTCTCGATGATGCCGCGCAGCACCAGGCGACCGATGCGCCCGAAGCCGTTGATGGCGAGCTTGACTGCCATGGGAATGCTGTTCCTTCTCAAACCAAACCTGTATCGGGACGACCCGGACCAAGCCGCCGGCGCACGCGCGCCGCCACCTGCTCCGGCATGATGCCGGTCCGGCGGGGCGACGGGCCGGCAGGCGCGGCGTCGGCGAAGCCGTCCATGCCGATGAAGACGCCGTCCGCGCCCAGCCAGCGTTCCCAGCCGAAGCCGGACGCTGACTCGATGCCGATCCGTGGCGCCTCCCCCAGAACGTCCGCACGATAGGCTGCCGGCTGCGCCGCGAACAGTTCCCAGCACGGCAGCGACACCACCGCAACCGAAATTCCCGTCTCCCGCAGCAGCGCGCGCGCGTCGAGCGCCACCGCCACTTCCGGCCCGGTGGCGATCAGCGTCGCCGCGCGCGGACCGTCCGACGCGGCGCGCAGGTAGCCGCCGCGGGCGCAGACGCGGTCCGGCTGCGCCGCCATGTCCTCCGCCGCGTCGCCGGGCAGGGACGCTGGAAAGGCGAGGGGGGACACCGCGATCAGGCTCGGGCCGTCGTCGCGGCGCAGCGCCAGCTCCCAGCAGGCGACCATCTCCGAATGGTCGGCCGGCCGGAACAGCGCCACCTCCGGCATCGCCCGCAGGCTGGCCAGCTGCTCCACCGGCTGCCAGCCGGCGCCGTCCGCGCCGGGCTGCAGCCCGTCGTCGCCGAGCAGGTAGATCACCGGCTGGCCCATCAGGGCGGCCAGGCGCAGCGCCGGCCGCATCCGGTCGATCGACACCACCGACGCGGCCAGCACCGGGCGCGCGCCGCCATGAAGGGACAGGCCGTTGGTCAGCGCCGCCATGCCGTGTTCCTGCACGCCGCAGGCCAGATGCCTGACCGTGCGCCCCGGGGCGGACTGGCCGTCGGCATGCGGCAGGGGGGCGGCGAGGCCGGCGCCGGCACGGGAATGCAGCGTCATCATCTCCGGCAGCAGCCCGCACAGCAGCGCCAGGCCGGTGCGGGCGGTGCCGAGCGTTCCGGCACCATGGAACACCGGCAAGGCGCCGTGCCCGTCACCGTCGCGGTCCTGTTCGCGCTGCCGGCTCCAGCCCCCGTTCCAGCTCCTGGTCCAGCCTTGGCGCCAGTCCGGAGGCAGGCGGCCGGCAACCGTGCGCCCGAACTCGTCGTGCAGCCGGTGGCGGGCCAGCCGGCGCAGCCAGCCGCGCCGGGTGCCCGCCCCGCGCTGGCCGCAGGCGGCCCAGCCGGCGCTGGCGGCCGGATCCTCCGGACCGGGCACGCCGTTCCCGTGCGGAGCGGGCTCTCGACCGGGCTGGTGGGCGGCGGCGGCCGAAACCGCCGGCTGGCAGACCAGCAGGGTCGGGCGGCGGTTGCGCATCGCGCGAAGCAGGGCGGCGGCGAGCGCCTCGGGGTCGTCCCGGTCCACCCGTCGCACCGCCCATCCCGAAACCGCGAAGCGGGTCATGGCTTCCGCCTGGCTGCCCGGCTCGGGTGCGGCGTCGGACAGCACCACCAGCTTGTCCAGCCCCATCCGCCCGGCCAGAAACGCCGCTTCCAGCGACACCCCGGCGGCGAGGTCGGTTTCGCAGGCCAGCACCCAGGTGCGGTGGTCGACCAGGGTGCGGCCGAAGCGCCCGGCCAGCGCCCGCTCCGCCATCGCCATGCCCACCGCGGCGGCGAAACCCTGGCCGGGCGGCCCGGACGCGGTCTCGATCGCCGGATGCTGGCCGAACGCGCAGCCGGGCGGCACCGGGCCGTGGCCGGTGAGCAGAAGCAGCGCGCGCAGCAGAGGCAGGAACTGGCCGGACGACAGCACGAAGCGGTCCCGGTCCGGCCAGGACGGGTCGGCGACGTCGAAGCGGAGGAACCGGCTCCACAGCACGGTCGCCGCCAGCGCCATGCCGGTGTCCGCGGGCGCATGGGTACCGTCGGCGGCGACGGCGTGGCACAGCCGGGCGGCGAGCGCCGCGGCCGGAACCGCGCCGGCGCCGTCTGCCCGCGACGGGCGGGGAAGCACGTGGCCGGATCGGTCCGGCTCGTCCTGCTGGACGCGACGCGCCATGGGCGGTTCTTCCTGGCTTTCCGGCACGCCCGTCCGGGCGCCGCCGGCCGGCGGCCGGGCGGTCATAGGAGACGAGCATGGCCTGCGGCAACCCGTCGACCGTTCCGGCCCATCGCCGACGCGCTTGCGAGGCTCCGGGCTTCCTGCGAGGCTTCGGGCATCATGCACCACACCGTTCCGACGCGCCGCGTTCTTCCTGCCGCGCCGGGGCGGTCGGGGTCCGGCTCCGTTCCGGCGCGGGCGCTGCTCGTGCTGGCGGCGCTGGCCGTGGCATCCGGCGGCTGCAAGCTGGTGGACCAGCGCACCTTTGACGCCCGCGCCGACCGCAAGCCGGTGCCGCACCTTCCGCCGGCGCGGCCTGGACGGCCGCCGCCGCCGCCGTTGGCGCTGGTGCGGTTCAACGCCGGGCCGGAGGACTGGCAGCCCGCCTTGTCCGCCATCGTCCGGCAGGCGCTGGCGCGAAAGCCGCTGGCGCTGTTCCGGGTGGAAACCGTGGTGCCGGCGCGAGGCACGCCGCAGGCGCAGGCCGTGCTCCTGGCCGACGCGGCCCGGCGGCGCGGGCGCATGGTGGCGGACACGGTCGTGGCGGCGGGCGCGTCCACGGCCCAGGTCGAGATGACCGCGTCCAGCGACGCCGCGGTGTCGCAGCCGGAGGTGCGCGTCACCGTGAGGTAGGCGCCCCGGGCCGCAACCGGATCCGGGTCCGGACCACGGGCACGCCGTCGGCCTGGACCCGTTCAGCGCGCCCCGTGCCGTTCCGCCGCCACCGCCTGGCGCAGGTCGGACAGGTCCACCGCGCCCGGGATCTCCTGGTCGCCGATGACAAAGGTGGGGGTGCCGGTCAGGTGCAGGTCCTGGGCGAGCTGGACGTTGCGCTTCAGCACGCTTGTCACCGCGGGCGAGTCCATGTCGCGAAGCAGGCGCGGCACGTCCAGCCCGGCCGAGGCGGCCAGCGCGCGGATCCGCTCCGGGCCGGGCGCCGCGCTGTCGCTCATCAGCGCGCGCTGCATCGCCTCGTAGCGTCCCTGCAGCGAGGCCGCCTGGATCGCCTGCGCGTCCAGCACGCTGTTCGGGCCCAGGATCGGGATCAGCTTCTCCACCAGGCGCAGCCTGTGGTCGCCGTCGAGCAGCGCCTGCAGGTCGGGCAGCACCTTGCGGCAATAAGGGCAGCGCGGGTCGTAGAACTCGACCACCGTGACGTCGCCGGCGGGGTTGCCCAGGATCGCGTCGCCCGGCTCCCCGGACAAGGCCTGGCGGTTGGCCTGCAGCGCGCCGCTCGCTTCCGCCTGCTGCTTCTGCTGCTCGGACGCGCGAAGTGCCGTGATGGCGTCGCCGAGGATGGTGGGATCGGTCCGCAAAGCGTTGCGCAGGATGGCCACGATCTCCATGCGCTGCGCCGCGGTGAACTGCGCCGGCGCCGGTTGTGCCGCAAGGGCCTGGGCCGCATCCCGCGCCCGGCCTGCTGCCGGAAGGCCGAGGCACAGCGCCAGGACCAGTGCCGGGCGGACCGGGAAGCGAGGCAGACGGGTGATGGGGGGCAACGCGCTCTCCGGCCTGATGCGTGGCACCGGATGTAGCATCGGCGCCCGGACGCTGCGAGGCGGTGCTGGTTGCCGCGCTGCCGGAAGCCGGTTATGGGCAGGCGACGGCGGAAACGGTCCGCCCGGGCGGTTCGCTGCCGGTGACGATTTGCGTGTGGAGAGCGGCGTGCCGAACCCCCATCCGGCCCCGGGCGACCGATCGGCACGGTTGATCCCGTGGCTTTCGGTGTCGCTGTCGCTCCTGCTCGCCGGCTGCGGCAGCGTGCAGAAGGTGCGCACGCTGGTGGCGGGGCCGCCTTCGCCCTATCTCAGCGGCTATATCGGCAAGGTGGTCGCAGACGAGCCGGTGGCGGCGCTGACCGGGCGCGAGGTGCTGGCGCGCGGCGGCAACGCGGCCGACGCGGCGGCGGCGGTGGGCATGGCGCTCGCCGTGACGCTGCCCTCGCGCGCCTCGCTCGGCGGCGGCGGCGCCTGCCTGGCGTATCGCGCCGGCAGCGCGGCGCCGGACGCGTTCCTGTTCACCCCGGTTCCCGGCACGGGGGCGCCCGGCGCCGGCGGACGGCCGGCGTCCGTGCCGATGACCGCGCGCGGGCTGTTCCTGATGCAGGCGCGCTACGGCAGCGTCTCGTTCGACGACGTGGCCAAGCCGGCGGCCCGGCTGGCGCGCTCGGGCATCACCGTGTCGCGCGCCCTCGCCGACGACCTGGCGGCGGTGAGCGGCCCGCTGCTGGCGGACCCCCTAGCGGCCTCGATCTTCGGCCATGACGGCACCACGATCGGCGCCGGCGACCAGCTGCTGCAGCCGGACCTGGCCGGCTCCCTCGACCGGATCGCGCTGGCCGGGGTGGGCGACCTCTACACCGGGCTGTTGTCGCAGGACTATGTCGACGGCGGCGCGGCGGCCGGCGCGGGCTTGTCCCGGACCGACCTGCGTGAGGCGGTGCCGGCGCAGTCGCGGCCGCTCGTGGTGCAGGCTGGACGGGACAGCGTCGCCTTTCTGCCGCCGCCGGCCGATGGCGGGCTCGGCGCCGCCGCCGCGTTCCGTGCCGCCGAGGCCGGAGGAAGCGCCGGCGCGCTGGCGCAGGGCACCGTGGCGGCCTGGCGCGCGGCGCATCCGGGGCAGGTCAACAACGGCGACTACGCCGCGGAAGCGCAGGCGCTGCTGGACCAGCCGGGTGACGGCGGCACGCTGCGCCGCCTGCCCGCGTCCACCAGCTTCGTGGTGATCGACCGCCATGGCGGCGCCGTGGCCTGCGCGCTGACCATGGACAACCTGTTCGGCACCGGCCGCATCGCCGGCCGCACCGGGATCGTGCTGGGCGCGTCGCCGGCGCGCGTCCCGACGCCGCTTCTGGCCGCCGCGATCGCCTGGAACCCCGGCGCCGGCAGCGTCCGCGCCGTGGTGGCAGGGTCTGGCCAGAACCAGGCCGCCGACGCGGTGGCGCAGGCCACCGCGAACGTCCTGCACGGCGCGCCCGCGTCGCCGGTCACGGAGACCGGCCGGGTCAACGCCATCAGCTGCCCCAACGGTCCGGACGACCGGGCCAGCTGCACCGCCACCGCCGACCCGCGCGGCGACGGCCTCGCCACGCGCAGTGAATGAGGCGGCCCGGTCCACGAAGCCGCGGCTGAAGCAGGGCGCCGGCGCCTCGCTGCCGCCGTTCCTGGCGATGGAGGTGGTGGCGCGGGCGAACCGGCGCGAGGCGACCCGCCGCGCCGGGGACCGGCGCGTGATCCGGCTGGAGGTGGGCCAGCCCGCCACCGGGGCGCCGGCGACGGCGGTGGCGGCGGCGCAGCGGGCGCTCGGCCAGGGCCTGCCGCTGGGCTACACCGAGGCGCTCGGGCTCCCGTCGCTGCGCGAGCGGATCGCGGCACACCTTCTCGCCCTTCACGGCGTGGTGCTGCCGCCTTCTCGGATCGCCGTCACCACCGGGGCGTCGGGCGGGTTCCTGCTGGCGTTCCTGGCCGCGTTCGATCCCGGCGACCGAATCGCCATGGCGAGCCCGTACTACCCGCCCTACAACAACATCCTCCACGCGCTCGGCATGCGCCCGGTGGTGATCGAGGCGGGGCCGGACACGCGCTACCAGCCCAGCGTCGCCCTGCTGGAAGCGATGGCCGACACGGCGGACGGGCTGCCGGACGGGCTGATCGTGGCGAGCCCGTGCAACCCGGCCGGCACCACGCTGCACCGGGACGAGCTGGCGGCGCTGGCGCGGTTCTGCGACGCCCACGGCGTGCGGCTGGTCAGCGACGAGATCTATCACGGGCTGAACTGGGACGGTCCGCCCGACACCGCGAGCGCCTTCAGCGACAGCGCCGTGGTGATCAACAGCTTCTCCAAGTACTGGAGCATGACCGGATGGCGGGTCGGCTGGGCGGTGCTGCCCGAGGAC
>CAXTMS010000058.1:0-16495 GCA_964245345.1 uncultured Acetobacteraceae bacterium
CGGTGTACTGCGGCGCCAAGTCGGCGATACGCGGCTTCACCGACAGCCTGCGCTCGGAGATCCTGCACGACGGCGACGACATCCACCTGACCATGGTGCACCTGCCGGCGGTGAACACGCCGCAGTTCAACTGGGCGATGAACAAGACCGGCTACGAGGCGCAGCCGGTGCCGCCGATCTACGAGCCGGAGGTGCCGGCGCGGGCGATCGCCTACGCCGCCTTCCACCACCGACGCGAATGGTGGGTGGGCCTCCCGACGGTGGTGGCGATCATGGCCAACCGGATCGCGCCCAGCTTGGCCGACCGCTATCTGGCCAGCGCCGGTTATTCCGGGCAGCTCACCAAGCAGCACGCCGATCCGGACGCGCCGAACAACCTGTACCAGACCGTTGACGGCCCGGAACAAGCGCATGGCCGGTTCGACGACCGGTCGCGCACCGGCAGCTGGGAGGTGTTCTCCTCGCGCCACCGCAGCCTCGTGGTGGCAGCGCTCGCCGCCGGCCTGGCGGGATTGGTGATGATGGGACGCAAGGCGGACGCCACGCGGCGCTAGAACACGCGGCGTCAGACAACCGACGCGACGGGCCGGCCTGGCTCAGCCGTGGTCCTCGACCCAGCGGCGGACCAGGGTTGCCAGGGCCGCCGGATCGACATGCCACGGCGCATGAACGTTGCCCGGCGTTGCGGCGAGCTCGTCATCGCGCGTGAAGCCCATGACGACGTCCAGGCTGGCCGCGTGCTCGTGCGTCGCGTGCAGGAACTGCTCGGAATAATGCACCAGCAGCGGCGACACGAGCAGCAGGATGGCCGCGGCACGGTTCTGGAACGCGATGTTGAACATGTTGCTGCCGCTGCAGCCCGCGATCAGGCGCGCGCCGGCAAACAGCCTGATCTGGCCGTGCAGGTCGAGCCGCTCGGGATGGATGACGGTGAAGCCGTGTCGGAGGAACAGCTGCTCGACCGCCTGCTCCTCGACAAGCCGCCGGGTCGGGTTGAGCCGGCGGGACACGTAAAGCCGCTCGATCAGCGGCGGCGAGCCCGGCGCGACGCGGTCACGCATCCGCCCCCACAGGACGGCCGACGGTGCGGCGACGTAGTGCTGGATCTGCAGGGCCTTGGTCGCGACGAGCAGCTCGGCGCAGCGGACCGGCCGGTTGATGAACACGATGTCGCTCCGGGGGATCCCGGTCGCCTCGATCAGGGTCCGGACGAAGCCGTGCGCCGGCTGCGTGCAAAGCACGAAGAGCCGACGGATGCCGCCATAGGCGCGGCAATAGGCATGGGCCCAGGCGGGAGCGAGCAGGTCCAGCATCACGTGCCCGAACCAGTCGAGATGCTGATGGTCGAGAAACAGCACCGGATCGCGTATCTCGTCCGCCACCAGACGCGTCCGCTCGCCGCGGTCGACGAGATGCCAGCCATCGGCGGCGGCCACCATGTGCCGGTGCTGGTAGGCTTCCCAGGGGGCGCTGAAGCTTTCGGTCAGCACGGTCGCCTCGCGGAGCATCACGCCGCCCGGGATGCAGGTGACGTTGCGCAGCCGGGTGATCGCGAGCGGCGGATGCGTGACGGCGTCACGGAAGCCCGGTCCCTGGTCGGGCATGTTGATCGGCCGCTGGATCGGCATCTCCGCCTGGTCGACCGTCCGGCAGGCCGCACCCACGCCGGCAGGCTGCATCACGTGGCAACGCACCGGCGGCAGCGCCATGGTTCCGGCGTCGAGCGCCACGAAGCTGCCCTCCTTGCCGGCGACGAAGCCGCTCTGGTCCAGCCGTGGCACCAGCTGCTCCGCATCGACCCTGCGATAGGGACCGCCACGCAGCCGACACGGCAAGGCCAGGGTCATGGCCCAGCCGCTCGGGGCCGGCTCAGCTCGGCTTCGACGGCCGCTGTTCGCTGCTGTGCACCATGCCCATGTGCACGGTGAGCGCGCGCACCACCTTTTCGATGTCGCCCGGCGGCAGCACGAAGCCGACCGGCCCGAACGCCGGGTGCTGGAAGGCGATGATCGAGCCCTCGGTCAGGGCTTCCGGCTGCACCGTCCACTTGGTCTGGTAGACCGGCGTGAAGGCGGCGCCCTCCATCGGCGGCACCGTGCGCTTGTCCACCATCGCCGCACGGGCCTGGCCCAGGATGGCGATCAGCTGGCCAAGCTGGTCCAGCGTCAGCGGCACCTCGCCTTCGAGCCCGCTTTCCGGCAACAGGGTCAGGGTTGTGACCTGCCGGTCATCCGAAACCGCAACCTGCATCCGTGCCGGACGTGCGCTCATCTGATTCTCCCACTGCGAAAACCGGTCCATCCTACAGGATCGCAGGTCCACCCGACATGAAGCGTTCGTCGACGCGTCGATCCGGATCGGGCCGATACGGCGCGCCGCCCCACACCCACCAGTCCGGACGGTCCAGCGCGGACGCCGCCGCCGCCGCCGCCGCGGCATGGGGGAACAGCCCGAAGCAGGTCGCTCCGGACCCGCTCATCCGGGCCAGCAGGCAGCCGCGCTGCTGCCCGATCGCCGCCAGCACCTCGGCGATGGCGGGACAAAGCGCGATTGCCGCCGACTGGAGGTCGTTGTGCAGGCGGCCGAGCTCCGCCGCCATGACCGCGGCGTCGGACCAGCCATCCGGCAGGTCTGCCGGCGCGCGCACCCCCGGCGCGCGTGCCCGGAACACCGCCGGGGTGGACACGGCCGTTCCGCAATTGACCAGAAGCAGGCCGTGCTCCGGCAGCAACGGCGCGGCTGACAGCAGGTCGCCGATGCCGCCCATCCGGGCCGGGCGCTGCGACAAGCAGACCGGCACGTCCGCGCCGAGCGTCGCCGCCAGCGCCCGGAGGCGGCCGGGATCGGGCGCCCGATCCGGCCACAGCCGGCACAGCAGACGCAGCGCCGCCGCCGCGTCGGCCGAGCCGCCGCCGATGCCCGACGCGACCGGCAGGTTCTTCTGCAGCAGGAAGGCGGCGCCCGCTTCGGCGCCCAGGTGGCCGGCAGCGCGAAGCAGCCCGCCCGCACGCACCACCAGGTTGGACGACGCCTCCTCCCCGTGCAGCGCCGCGCCGAACCGGCCGGACACCGACAACTCCAGCGCGGGAGCCGCGGTGCCGGACAGCACGTCGTGGGCGCCTGCGAACACCGCCAGGCTGTCGAGCAGGTGGTAGCCGTCCGGCCGCCGCCCGGTCACGTGCAGGAACAGGTTGATCTTGGCGTGGGCGCGCTCGACCAGCCGCCGGGGCGGAACGCTCATGGCGCGGCGGGAACGCCCGCCTGACGCAGCGCGTCCCGTATCCTGGCGGCGTCGTCCGGCTCCGGATGCAGCACCAGCGCCCAGCGCCACTGGTCTTCCGCCTCGATCTTCCGCCCGGCGGCCCAGTAGGCCGAGCCCAGGTGGTAGTTCACGGTGGGATCCTCGGGGATCTGCTCCGCCGCCTGTTCCAGCGTGCGGATCGCGCCGGAAACGTCGTTCTCGCGCAGCATCGCCCAGCCCAGGCTGTCGCGTATGGAGCCGTCATCCGGCCGGTTGTCGAGGGCGCGCTGGATCAGCGAACGCGCTTCCCGCAGGTCCTGGTGGCGCTCCACCATGCTGTAGCCGAGGTAGTTGAGCACGAACGGCTCCTCCGGCGACAAGGCGAGCGCCTGCTGCAGGTCGGCCTTCGCCTGCGGCCAGCGGTCCTGCCGGTCGAACGCGACCGCACGCGAGAACAGCAGCTGCCAGTCGCTGCCGGACAGCCCGGTCCCGGCCTGCCTGCGCCGGTCGTCGATCGCCTTGTCGAACGCGGCCACCGCCTCGGGATAGCGCTTGGCTTCCGACAGCACGTCGCCCAGCGTCTGCACCGGCTCCGGCCGGTCTGGATACGCACGCGCCAGCGCCTGGAGCCGCGCGATGCTGTCGTCGCGATGTCCGATCGCCGAGGCCAGGGCCGCCGAACGCAGCTCGGCCAGCGGCGCCAGCGGGTCGTCGTGGCGCAGGCCGGCCAGCACCGCGACCGCCGTTTCCGGATGCTCTGGCGCCAGCAGCTCCGCCATCATCAGGCGTGCCGGTGCCAGGTCCGGCTCGAGGTCGAGGGCGAAGCGGAGCATGAAGCCCGCCGCCTCCTTGGCCCCCTTGCCGCCGCCGCCGTTGTTCGGGTCCTGCAGCAGGGCGGCGATCGCCAGGTAGGCGTGCGCGAGCCCCTGCTTCGGGTCGCGCACCACGGGCTGGCGCAGCGAGTCGAACAGCGCCGGCTGCACCATGCCCAGCAGCGCGATGTGCTGCACCAGCGTTTGCAGCATGGCGCGCGCTTCGTCCGGATGGCCGTTGCGGACCAGGAACCCGCCCGCTTCCTGCACCGCAGCCAGGCTCGAGTCCGCGAACAGGCTGGTCGCGTTGCGGTAAAGACCGGCAGCCGCTGCGGTGCGGCCGGCGGTTTCCGCGATCAGCCCCGCTTCCAGGGCAGAGGCGCTCGCAAGCGGACCACCGCTTCCCACCGCCGCCAGGGTGCGCAACGCCGCGTCGGTGTCGCCCGCTCCCTGCTGTGCCCACGCCAGCAGAAGCGGGCGGATCACCTGGTTCAAGGCGGAGCCAGGCAGGGCGTCGAGGTTCCGGATCGCGGACGCCCAGTCGCCGCGCGCGGCGGCGTCGTTGGCCAGCACAAGCGCGGTGATCAGGCTGGGCGGCACGCGGACCGCCAGCGCCGCCGCTTCCGGCCGCCCGGCCAGGGTCGAGAACAGGAACGCCGGCTGCAGCAGCTCGCTTTCGCCCGGATCATGCGACAGGGAGTCCAGCAGCAGGTCCGCGGCGACGCCGTTGTCGCCCAGGTAGCCCGCCACCGTGGCTGCCAGATAGGAGCCCAGCGCGGGCGCGGGCAACGGGCCGGCAACGGCGTCCCGCAGCGCCGGGACGAGCAGAAGGGCCGCAACCGGGACGATGCGCAGGACGAGCGGGAATGGCATGATGCCCGAGGCTAGCGGCTCCTCCGGCCCGCGCCAACCGTGTTCCCGGCCGCTCCGGCCCCGGTTCGCGGTTCATTCCTGCCGGGCTGACCAGGGAGCTTCGGTGGACGCGCTGGCCCTTCTGCGGCTGCAGATCGAGTGGGGTGCCGACGAGGCGCTGGACTCGGTGCCGGTCGACCGGCTGCGTCCGGTTCCGGCACCGGCCGCTGCGGCGTCCACGCGTCCGGTGCCGGCGCCCATCGCCCGTGTCCCCGGTTCCCGCGCGTCGGCCTCGGGTCCCGGACCGGTCCTGACCGGCGGTCCGGCCGCCGCGGCGCGCGAGGCCGCCGCCGCCGCGACCGACATCCCGTCGCTGCGTGCCGCCCTCGCCGGCTTCGACGGCTGCGGCCTGCGCGACACCGCCACCAACCTGGTGTTTGCCGAGGGCGACCCGGGAACCGGGCTGGTCATCGTCGGCGAGGTGCCGGATGGCGAGGAGGACCGGACCGGACGCCCGTTCGCCGGACGACCCGGCCTGCTGCTGGACCGGATGCTGGACAGCATCGGCCTCCATCGTTCCCGCCTGCTGCTCCTGCCGCTGATCCCCTGGCGTCCGCCGGGCAACCGGCCGCCAAGCGATCTTGAGCTGTCGATCTGCCTGCCGTTCCTGCAGCGGCTGCTGGTACTGGCCCGGCCGACGCATCTCGTGCTGATGGGCAGCCGGCCGGCGAAGCTGCTCGCCGGTACCGCCATACGCGCCGATGCCGGCTGGCTGCGTCCGACCCTGCCCGGCCTGCCGGACGGCGCGCGGGCCCTGGCGATGCGCCATCCGGCCTACCTGCTCAGCCACCTGCCTGCGCGTCGGGACGCCTGGGTCGACCTGCTCCGCCTGCGCCGGGCACGCGATCCGGTCACACACGCGTGACCCGATCCCGCGGAAACCGCGGTTCCCTGCGGTTGCAGCGTCCCGCTTTTTGAGACGAGACGGTTGAACGGTTGCGCCGCCCGGAGGTGCGTCCTAGAGCCGCCGGGTGATGCAAGGGCTCTTCGGGAAACATTCCCCCCTGGCGGCAAGGGCCTTCCTGGCCGGCGCCGCGTTTCTGGCCGGAGCGGCCGCACCCTTGCGGGCGCAGACTCCGGCGCAGCGATCCAGGCCGTCCTCGACCCTGGAAGAAACCGCGATGGCGGTGCCGCGGCTGGCGCACAGCGCCGGCAGCGACGGGATCGTCACCCTGCCGCACCCGCTGGATTCCGGCGCCGCCGCCCGGATCCGCCACATCTTCGCCCTGCAGCGCAGCGGCGACATCCCGGCCGCGATCGCGGAAACCGCGAAGCTGGACGATGACACCCTGCTCGGCGACCTGCTCGCCGCGCGCTACCTTTCTCCCGCGGCCAGGCCCATGCCGTCGCAGCTCCGGCTCTGGCTCAAAACCTTCTCCGAGCTGCCGGACGCGCCGGCGATCTTCGGGCTGCTGGCCAGCGTGAGCCCGCGCGGCGCAAGCCTTGGTCCCGCACCCGCCACGGCGACGCTGGGCATCGGGTCGCCGGCCGCGCCGCTGCCGGAGGAGGCAGACCCTGCCGGCCTCGCCCTTGTCCGGAACGCCCTGCTCGACGCGACCGTGCAGGCGCGGCTGGCCCCGAACGGCGCCGGGGCGTCGAGCGCCCTGCGCCTGGTCGCCGCCACCCGTCACATCGATCCGCTCTACGCGGCGCAGCTGCGCGCCGAGATCGCGCTGCACCTGTTCACCGCAGGCGGCAGCGACGAGGAGGCCCATGCCGTCGCCATCGCCGCGCTCGAGGCGAGCGGTGGCAGGATCGGCCTGGCCGGCTACGTAGCCGGCCTCGCCGCCTGGCGCGACGGCCATCCGGACCAGGCACTGCCGGCGTTCGAGGCCGCGTCCCGCGCCCGGCTGACCGCCGCGGGCTTACGCGCCGGCGCCGCCTTCTGGGCCGCCCGCGCGCATCTCCGAAGCGGGGACCGTGCCGGCTACCGGGCCTGGCTCGGCCGCGCCGCGGCGGCGCCGCATACCTTCTACGGCCTGCTGGCCAGCCGCATCCTCGGCCGCGCCGACGGCAGCTGGGACCGACCCTGGGAGCAGCCGACGGCAGCGGAAAACGACGTCGAGGCCCGGCCGGCCCGGCCGATCTTGTCCGAGATCGACGTCGAGGCGGTCGGCGCCACCCCCGCCGGACGGCGCGCCTTCGCCCTGCTGCAGGTGGGCGAGGCCACGCGGGCGGAGGCAACGCTGCGCCGGCTCTGGCCGACGGTGCAGGGCGACATGGCGCTGTGCCGCTCGATCCAGCTGGTCGCCGAGGCGGCCGGACTGGTATCCTTGTCCTCCCAGCTGGCCGCCATCCTGCAGAGCCGGGACGGCCAGCCGCGCGACGGGGCCCGGTTCCCGATCCCGACACTGAGCCCGCGCCGCGGCTTCACGATGAACCCGGCGCTGGTCTATGCCCTGACCCGGCTGGAGTCGAACTTCGACGCGTCGGCGGTGTCCGGGGCCGGCGCGCACGGGCTGATGCAGCTGATGCCGGTGACGGCCGGCTTCGTGCTCGGCGAGCCGAACCGCTTCGCCGGCGACGCCAGCGCCCTGCACAACGCGGGGCTCAACCTGGAGCTGGGCCAGCGCTACCTGTCCTATCTGGCGGCACAGCCCGGCGTGAACGGCGACCTGATCCGGCTGCTCGCGAGCTACAACGCCGGCCCGGGCACGGTCGACCGTTGGAGGCCGGACGGCGACCCTCTGCTGTTCATCGAAAGCCTGCCGAGCGACGAGACGCGCGACTACGTGCACCGCGCCTTCACCTATCTCTGGATATACTCGCAGCGCCTCGGCGTGCCGTCGCCGTCGCTGGTGGCGCTGGCGGACGGAGAATGGCCTGTCTTCGCCGACGAGCAAGCCGTGAGGACGCTGCATTGATCCTGGGATCGGTCCGCTGCGGCTCCCGAGTGATGCGGATGGTTCACGCGGGCTGATGCTGCCGCGCCCAGCCTGGCCGGTGCGCTAAAGGCTGTCAGCTAATAAGGGGGGCACAGGGGATACGCCTGGTTCGAGCGCCCGTGGCTCGGTCACGACGTGGCAGGACGATGCGCCTCCGGGCCAAACGGGCTGGTTGTTCGTGCCCCAGGTCGGGGCGGACCCGGACGACCATCCGACCCGGTCCGGCCGACGGGCGTTCTAGTTCTCCGCCAACGCCTGCCGGCTGGCACGGACCTTGTGCACCCGCCGCCCATCCATCTCCAGCACCTCGAACAGCCAGCCGGAAAACGCGATCTTGTCGGCCGGCGCCGGCACGCGCCGCAGCAGCGCCAGGATCAGCCCGCCCAGGGTGTGGTAGCTGCCTTCCGCCGGAAGGTCGCCCAGGCCCAGCCGGTCCTTGACCTCGTCCGCAGGCGCCCCGCCGTCCAGGGTCAGCACCCCGTCGGCCTCGATCGGGCGTTCCGGCACGGCGCCCGGCTCCTGCTGCTCGCCGACGATCGCCTCGAACACGTCGGCCGCGGTGGCCACGCCCTCGAAGGAGCCGTACTCGTCCAGCACCAGCACCATGCCGAGCGGATGGGTGCGCAGCTGCTCCAGCACGTCGTAGGCGCTGATGGTGTCCGGCACCACCACCGGCGGCAGCATCAGCGCCTCCACCGACAGCGCGCCGCCGTCCAGCAGCAGGTCCAGGCCATCCTGGGCCCGGATCAGCCCGACCGGGTTGTCGATGCCGCCTTCGCACACCAGCAGGCGGGAATGGCCCGACTCGCGCAGCGCGACCCGCAGCGCCGCCGCATCGGCGTGACGCTCGACCCAGACCAGTTCGTTGCGCGGCGTCATGATCGCCCGCACCGGCCGGTCGGCCAGCCGGAGCAGGCGCTCGATCATGTTGCGCTCCTCGTGCTCCAGCACGCCCGCCTGCGCGCCCTCGGCGATCAGGGCGCGCAGCTCCTCCTCCGTCACCATCTCCCGCCCGGTCTTGGTCACGCCGAACACGCGCAGCACCAGCGACGAGGACTGCCTGAGCAGCCACACCGCGGGGGCCGCCACGCGGGACAGCACCAGCAGCGGCAGCGACAGCGCGGCCGCGATCCGCTCCGGCTGTCGCAGCGCCAGCTGCTTGGGCACCAGCTCGCCCAGCACCAGCATCAGGGCGGTGATCGCGATCACGCACAGGGTCAGGGCCAGCTCGTGCGCGAACGGCGCCAGCGCCGGCACCTGCGCCAGCGCCGGTCCCAGATAGGCGGCGAGGCTGTCGCCGCCGAAGGTGCCTTCCAGGATGCTGACCAGGGTGATGCCGACCTGCACCGTGGGCAGAAAGCTTTGCGGATCGTCGGCCAGCACCGCCGCCCGCTCCGCGCCCGGCACGCCGCGCCGCACCAGCACAGCGAGCCTGGCCTTGCGCGACGAGATCAGGGCGAGCTCGCCCATCGCGAACACGCCGTTCAACAGCACCAGGAGCAGGATGACGACCAGGGAAACGACCATGGACTCATCCTAGGACGACATCGCTCCGGGAGCAGCATCGAGCGCCCGGACGGGCGCTTCCCGGTCGGACCCCGCTCAGGCTTCGCGGTACCAGAGCAGGATCACGCCGACCAGGATGAAGCACAGCGGCCACACCCAGCCGGCGATGCGTCCGCCGCGCCCGGGCAGGCGCAGCTCCAGCCAGCGTCCCCAGCCCGAGGCGATCCCGGCCAGGGCCAGCGGGGTGTGGGTCAGCTCGATCAGCTCGGCGTCCTTGACGTTGGCGATCTGGTGCGAGTGGGTCAGCAGCAGCGCGCCGCCGGCGGCCACCATCAACGGAAACACCAGCGCCGCCCGGCTGCTGCGCAGGCGCCCGGTCTGCACCGACCATTCGAACGCGGCGAACACCAGGATCAGCACCACGAACACCCGGTGCTGCACCACCTCCACGTCGCGGAAGGCGGCCATGAAGTCCTCCTTGCCGAGCGGCCACACCTCCGGATCGGAGCGGAGCAGCAGGAACAAGGCCAGCGCCAGGAACACCACCGGCCAATGCCGCGCCGGCCGGAACCCGGCATGGGCCAGCAGCACCAGCAGCCCGATCGCGATCACGAACAGCCCGGCCCAGTGGTGGTTGTACTCCGACCAGGCGATGTCGTCGGCGTTGCGCGGCGGCAGGGTGCCGTCGCCCGGCACGAAGGCGGGGGCGGCGACGTGATGCGCGGTCGCGGCCTCGGCGTCGATCTTGGCCTGCAGCGCCGGAATCGCCAGCACGTCGTGGTCGGGCGAGCGCAGGCGCGGCCAGGCCGGGGCGTTGCGCTCAAGGATCTCGTGCCAGGTCACCCGGTCCTGCGTCAGGTCCACCGCCGGCGGCACGGAGGTGAGCGAGGCGGCGGCGAAGAAGATGGAAAAGCCGAGCCCGATCTCGACCTCGGCGAAGCGCTTCATCCGGATCACGGACGCGGTGGGATCGCGGCGCAGGCGCTCGGTGACCAGGAAGTTGCCGGCGCCCAGCGCCAGCAGGCCGGTGAACAGGCCGATCTTGGCCCCCACCATCACCCCATAGGCGGTGCCGTAGAACGCCGGCAGCGAGCCCACGTAGACGATGAACATGGTGACGCCGGAGGCGAGGATGCAGCCGACCCCCAGCATGGACAGGCGCGAGAACCGGGCGCCGATGCGGCGCCAGCCGGCGCCGTCATGCACCTCGGCCAGCGCGATCAGAAAGGCCGGGATGCCGCCGATCCAGATCGCCGCCCCCAGCTGGTGCAGCCATTCCACGAACAACAGCAGGATGGACTGTTCCAGCCTGGCCGCCGCGTGGGTGGTGGCGGTCGCCGCCGCCAGCTCGATCGCCACCAGCGCCAGCAGAACCGGGCCCGGCACCTGTCGGCGCTGCGCCGCCTTCGCAGTGCAGGCGGCGATCAGCAGCGCGCAGGCGATCTTCACCACCGCCGCGACCGCGAAGTTGGCCTGCATCACGTCGCCGAACGACAGGTCCACCGTGGACATCAGCACCAGGACCTGCAGCCCGTTGCCGAGCAGCTCCACCAGCGCCATCGCCACGGCGCTCCAGAAGGTCAGCCGCATGATGCGCGACACGATGCGCCCGCCATTGGCGAGCTCGAGCGCGAAGGGGCGCGCCAGAAGCACCAGGAACAGCACCCCGCCCAGCGCCATCGACTGGGCGACGATGGTCAGGCCGTGCAGGACGATGCTGAGATAGCCGAACAGGTCGACGAGCAGCGACACCGGGGCGCAGTCCTTACTTGGCGACCACGGTGAACGGCACGTCGCCGCGGGTGATGTGCCCGTCCAGCGCCAGCGCCTGCCAGCGCAGCGTGTAGGCGCCAGGCTTGAGGTCCGCCTCCGCGTCGAGCGCGTTGATGGCGCTCGTGGCCGAGATCGGCAGCACCGCATGGGTGCCGTCCGGCGCGGTCAGGGTGAGGCGCGAGCGCCGGTGGTCGATCTTGCTGTTGTAGCGGAAGTCGAGCGCCTGGTGGCCGGCGGCGATGGTGCCGCCGGCGGCCGGGGTGCTGGCGGTCAGGATGGCGTGCGCCAGCGCCGCTCCGGGTGCCGCGGCCACGCCCAGAACAACCAAGCCGAGCAGCCGGAACCGGAAGGCGGACGTCGAGACGAACATGGGAGGAGATCCTGGACGGATGCGGGCCTTGGGGAACGCCCGGTCGTGGCGGGGCGTCAGGACCCGGGATCCGGCGCTGCTGTGGAATGCCGTGCTAGGCCAAAACCAGCGCTGGTGGAACACTGCAACAGATGAAAAACCGGTTGGGTTCGGCCGTTCTGGCCTGCGCGATGCTCGGGGCGCTGCTGCCGGTATCGGCCGCCGCAGGCACGCTGCGTTATCCCGTTCCGGTTGCCGCCCGGTGCTACAGCTCGCCGTTCGGCTGGCGGCACCGGGTCGGGCCGATGGCGCCGGCGGGGTTCCACAACGGCATCGACCTTCCCGCCCCGGCAGGCGCCGTGGTGCGCGCGCCGGCGGCCGGCACGGTCGCCCGGATCAGGCGCATGGGGATCGGCGGCCTGCAGGTGACGCTGGACCATCCGGGCGGCCTGGTCACGCTTTATGCCCATCTCGGCAGCGTGGTGCCGGCGCTGGCGGAAGGCAGGACGGCGCTCGCCGCCGGCGACCCGATCGGACGGATCGGCCGCACCGGCGTCACCTACGGCACCCACCTGTTCTTCGCCGTGTTCGCGAATGGCAGGGCGATCGACCCGAACCGTCTGCTCGGCCTGCCGCCCTGCTGAAGCGCTCAGATATAGTGCTCGTCCAGCGGCGCGAAGCCGTTGAAGCGGGTCGAGCAGTAGGTCGACACGTAGGCGCCGGTGGACAACAGCTCCACCCGCTCGCCGGAGCACAGGTCGAGCGGCAGGCGGTAGCCGCTCTTCTCGTACAGGATGTCGGCGCCGTCGCAGGTCGGTCCGGCCACCGCTACCGGGCCGGTAGCGGCGCCGTCATGCGGGGTGCGGATGCGGTACTTGATCGACTCGTTCTCGGTCTCGGCCAGGCCGCCGAAGCGGCCGATGTCGAGATACACCCAGCGCACCGGGTCGGTGGCGCCGCCGGCGAGGCCGCGGCGGCTGACCAGCACCACCTCGGAGGACACCACGCCGGCATCGCCGACGACGAAACGGCCCGGCTCGATGATCATCTCCGGCAGGGCGTTGCCGAAGGCGCGCGTCATCGCCCGGCCGATCGCGGTGGCGAACGCGTCGATCGGCGGCACGTCGTCGCGATAGCGGGTGGGAAAGCCGCCGCCCATGTTGACCATGCGGATGTCGAGCCCGGCGGCGGCGAGATCGGTGAACAGCATCCCGGCGCGGCCGATCGCCGCCTCATAGGCGGCGGTGTCGGTCTGCTGGCTGCCGACGTGGAACGACAACCCGTACGGGTCGAGCCCGAGCGTGCGCGCGCGCAGCATCAGCGCGCGCGCGTGTTCGACCGAAGTGCCGAACTTGCGCGACAGCGGCCAGTCGGCGCCGGCGTTCTCCACCAGCAGGCGGCAGTACACCCGCGCCCCCGGGGCGTGGCGTGCCAGCTTCTCCAGCTCCTCGTCGGAGTCGAAGGCGAACATGCTGACGCCGGCCTCGAAGGCGCTGCCGATGGCGCTCGCCTTCTTGATGGTGTTGCCGAACGAGATCGCCGACGGGTCGGCGCCGGCCTGGAGGCACAGCCGGATCTCCTCCCAGCTCGCCGCGTCGAAGCAGGAGCCCAGCGACACCAGGCGCTGCAGCACCGGCAGCGCCGGGTTGGCCTTCACCGCGTAGTAGATGCGGGCCAGCGGCAGCGCCGCCTCGATCTCGCAATAGCGCAGCTCGACCTGATCCACGTCCACCACCAGGCAGGGCGTGGCGGGACGGTGGTCAGCCAGAAACGAAGCGATCTTGGGAGTCATCGCGCCATCCTCCAGTGTCATCCGCCTGTTGGAGGCGACGGACGAGTTGCGAAACGGTCTAACGGACCGGCGACCAAGACTGGAACCCATCCCGGCGAAGGGGTCCCGATTGCCAGAACGCTTGACGTCGTTGCGTAACCGCGGAGGGCCAGGGGCACGTGCGTTGCTGCGTGGGGGGCCATATGCGTCCGCCCCTTCCCGGATGCAACCGGTAATCGTGGGCGCCGACCGAAAAAGCGCGGCGGGGCGGGCCTACGCCTCCGGCAACCCGCCTCGTTCCGCAAGCGTTCATCCGGATGGCAGCGATCCGGCCGGGCGGGATCGCGGAACCGGAGCACGGCATGGCAGAGCACGCACGTGGCATCGGACCGGTGACAGACGCCGATCGCAAGTCCAACGTCCGGCGGGACGCCACCTCCATGCCGGACCTCGAGTCGCACCAGGCCCGGGCACTCGGCCGCACCGCCGAGCATCCCGGGCGTATCCCCTGGGCCGGATGGAAGAAGGTGCTGATGCGCACCTTCTCGGAGATGATCTCCGACCAGATCGGGCTCGCCGCCGCAGGCTGCGCCTTCTACGCCACGCTGGCGCTGTTCCCGGCGATCAGCACCCTGGTCTCGCTGTATGGCCTGGTGTTCGACCCCGCCACCGTGGAGCCGCAGCTGCGGGTGCTGCGCGACCTGCTGCCGCGCCCGGCCTTCCTGCTGATCTCCGAGCGGGTCCACACCCTGGTCACCCAGCCGCGCGGCACGCTCACCATCAGCCTGATCATCAGCACGCTGATCACGCTGTGGTCGTCGTCGGCCGGCACCAAGTCGATCCTGGCCGCCTTGAACATCGCCTACGAGGAGAAGGAAACCCGCTCCTTCATCCGGTTCCAGGTGACGGCGCTCACCATGACCCTGTGCGCGATCCTGGGGGCGGCCCTGGCGGTGGCGCTGCTGGTGTTCCTGCCGGCGGTGCTCGACTTCATCCCGCGCCATTTCGGCTTCGAGGCGGTGGAAGCCGGCACCCAGACCCTGCTCCGGATCGGCACCCCGATCCTGCTGCTGTTGTTCGTCGGGCTGTCGTTCTCGCTGCTCTACCGCTTCGGTCCGTCACGGCGCGGCGCGTCCTGGCACTGGATCACGCCGGGCTCGCTGGTGGCCACCCTGCTCTGGCTGCTCGCCTCGGTGGGGTTCTCGTACTATGTCGGCCATGTCGCCAGCTACGATGCCACCTACGGGCCGCTCGGCGCCGTGGTCGGCATCATGATGTGGTTCTTCGTGACCGCCTACGTGGTGCTGCTGGGCGCCGAGCTGAACGCGGAGCTGGAGCTGCAGACGGCGGTGGACAGCAGTGCCGGCTCGCCGCAGCCTATTGGGCGGCGCGGTGCCTATGTTGCCGACCACGTGGCGACTGATTGATCGCCTCGTCGCCGGCGGCGGCGACCGCCTGCGCGTTGGTGTCGTCGTCGGACGCCTGGGCGACCTCCACCATGTCCGGGGTGGCCTGCTGCAGGGTCACGCTGGCGGTGCCGCTGCCGAGCATGCCGATCCGGGCAGCGGCGGCGCGGGACAGGTCGACGATGCGGCCGCCGAACGGCCCGCGATCGTTCACCGTCACCACCACGGAGCGTCCGGTGGTGTCGGACGTCACCAGGACCCGTGTGCCGAGCGGCAGCGTCGGATGGGCGCAGGTCAGCTGCATCGGGTCGAACCGGTCGCCGCTGGAGGTGCGCCGTCCGCTATGGTCGCCGCCATACCAGCTGGCCATGCCCCGCTCCGACCAGGCCAGCGCCGAGCGTCCGGCCGCGGCGACGCTGTGCGCCCGCGCCGCCAGGCGCGCCTCGACCGCCTGAGCCCAGGCGGTCACCGGGTGGACGGTCCGGGCGTCTGCCCCCGCTTGATCAACCAAACCGCTCCGCACCGCGAAGTGGCTCCGAACCGAAGCGGCCCAGCTGGTGCCGGCATCGGCGACCGTGCTGGCGTTCGAGATCCCGGTGCCAAAACTCAGGGTCAGGACCGCGGCGAGAACCGGCGCAACACAGCTGCGGGCGGCGACCTGGTTCGCATGCCTGCCTTGGGGTCGCCGGTTGGTTCGCTGCACGATCGTTTCGTCCCGCTCCGTTCACGAAGAGTAGAGGCTGATCACGTCCTGAAGATCAAGAGCAAATCCAGTCTCGATTCCTGAACAGGCGTTCAACAAGGCGGCGAAACCGTTCTGGTCTTGCATCACAGTCCCAAAAACACAGCACAGAATGCGCCGTCCGAAGAAGAAGAAGCTATTACTGCAGCGGCTGCGCCGACTGTATTGTGCACCGCAACCTGTGCCGGCGCATCGGCCGCGACGGCCGGTCCGACCCGCACTTGGAGCGCACGGGACGGCATGCTAACGCCGCCTTGACATGACGCCGCCGCTCATCGCCGTGCTGAACGGCCCCAACCTGAACATGCTCGGCCTGCGCGAACCGGCCATCTACGGCAGGGCGACGCTGGACGATGTGGAGCAGGTCTGCATCCAGGCGGCGGAACGCCTCGACGTGGCGATCGACTTCCGCCAGACCAACGGCGAGGGCGAGCTGATCTCCTGGGTGCAGGAGTGCCGCGGCCGCGCGCGCGGCATCCTGCTCAACGCCGGCGGCTACACCCACACCTCCATCGCACTGATGGACGCGCTCCACGCGGCGGGGCTGCCGGTGGTCGAGGTGCACATCTCCAACATCCACCGACGCGAGGACTTCCGCCGCCATTCCTTTGTCGCCCAGGCGGCGATCGGCATGGTCTGCGGCTTCGGCGTGCGCGGCTACGCTTTGGGCCTGACGGCGCTCGCCGACATCATCATGGACGAGGACGAACGATGAGCCGCCTGCCCGTGGACACCGACGCGATCCGCGCCCTCGCCACCATCCTGACCGAAACCGGCCTGACCGAGATCGAGGTGGCCGAGAAGGACAGCCGCATCCGCGTGGTGCGGGCGCCTGCGCCTGTGATGCAAGCCTACGCGCCGGCCGCGGCCGCACCCGCCAGCGGCGCCGCGCCGGCGGCGGTGCCGGCCCCCGCGTCCGGCACCGCCGAAGCCGACTACGCCAAGCATCCGGGCGCCGTCACCAGCCCCATGGTCGGCGTCGCCTACCTGTCGCCGGAGCCGAGCGCACCGGCCTTCGTGTCGGAAGGCCACGCCGTGAGCGTCGGCCAGACCCTGATGCTGATCGAGGCGATGAAGACCTTCAACCAGATCAAGGCG